>JAGTRV010000378.1 GCA_018262245.1 Pseudomonadota bacterium
ATCCAGTTCAACGATGGCGATGGTGCATTGCGTGTCCTCGAAGTGGGTTATATCCCCGGGAAATCCAAAGAAGGGGAGCAGGTCCTGACCGACAAGTATGCCGTCGGTGCCTGGTCCTACACCTCCCGGTTTGAGGATCTGGTGGAGGTTGATGGGGCAGGCGACCCCTTGATGCACAAGGGCAACAGTGGTTTTTATGTGCTGGCCGAGAAAATGCTCTATAGCGGCAAGCGCAACCCTGACAGCCACGCCGACGGATTCCTCCGCTACGGCAGGGCCAATGCCGACTTCAACCAGTTTTCAAGCTATTTCCAGACAGGAATTGTCTTCAGCGGCATGGTTTCAGGCCGTGACGAAGACCAGTTTGCGCTGTCTTTTAGTATGGCCCGAGCCGGCGACAAGTACCGACTGGCCGCTTTTAGCGCGGGCCAGGAAGCCACGCGTCACGAGTCGGTCTGGGAGGCGACCTACCGTGCGCAGGCAACACCCTGGCTGATCGTTCAACCGAACATTCAGTATGTGATCAATCCAGGTACCGACGCGCAGATCAAGAACGCAACCGTGCTGGGCGTTCGATTCGAAATGGCCATGGAGAAATAACCCCTAGGTTCTATTTCTTTAAAAGAATAAACAGGAGCTTGAACATGTTTTCATCAATGACAATCAAACAGAAACTTTGGGGCTTTGCGTTCCTGAGTGTTGCTTTTTCCGCGGCAATCGCAGCGGCCGGGTATTGGGGGCAGCAGCAGATTGGCGCTGCCATGTCTGATGTCATGGTGAATTCGGCCGCACAAAAGAATCAGATGCAAGCCGATATGATGCACGACGCGCTTCGCGCAGACGTACTGGCTGCCCTGCTTGCAGGGCAAAAGTCCGAGGCGGATCGTGGGGAAGATGCAAAGCGCATTACGAGCGATTTGCGAGAGCATGCAAACATCTTTCGTGAAAGACTGGATGCAAACGAAAAGCTTCCACTCGATGCCACGATCAAGAAGGCTCTCTCTGAGAGTGGGGTCGTCCTCGATTCATATATACGCGCTGCAGAATCCATCGTGGGTCTGGCATTTACAGATGCAGTGGCTGGTCAGGCCCAATACCCTGAGTTCGAAAAAGCATTCGAAGCAGTCGAGTCCATGATGGGCGAAACCAGTGAACTGATTGAAAGCAGGTCCAGGCAGTCCGAAGCCAGCAGCGATTCAGCGATTGTCACCGCACAAGGTGCAATCGTTCTGGGCTTGCTGGGGTGTGCACTGGTTCTGTTTGGCATCTCTTTCGTTTTCACAGGTGCCATCACGCGTCCGCTGGATGCCGCCGTGAAGTTTGCGCGTGCCGTCGCCGAAGGCGATCTGACGCAGCGCGTCGAAGTTCACTCGACCGACGAAGTCGGTCAATTGATGCAGGCGCTGAAAGAAATGAACGAGAACCTGGTGCGGGTCGTCGGGCAGGTTCGCACCGGCACCGACACCGTGGCCACCGCGACAAGCCACATCATTGGCGTCATCGACGGCATTGCCTTCCAGACCAACATTCTTGCGCTTAACGCCGCAGTCGAAGCCGCGCGTGCCGGAGAGCAGGGCCGTGGCTTCGCCGTCGTCGCCTCCGAAGTGCGCAATCTGGCGCAGCGCAGTGCCGGTGCCGCCAAGGAGATCAAGGCGCTGATCGAGGACTCTGTTGGCAAAGTCGACGCCGGCGGCAAGCTGGTGGATGAAGCCGGCAAGACCATGGGCGAAATCGTCAGCTCGGTCAAACGCGTCACCGACATCATGAGCGAGATTGCCGCGGCCAGCCAGGAGCAGAGTTCCGGCATCGAACAGGTCAACCAGGCGGTCACCCAGATGGACGAAGCGACCCAGCAGAACGCCGCTTTGGTGGAAGAGGCAGCCGCTGCTGCCGAGAGCCTGCAGGATCAGGCGGCCAAGCTGGCCGAGGCGGTGAGCGTGTTCAAGCTGGAGGGTGGGGCATACAGCCAGCGTGCGGAGCTGCCGGTGTCGAGCAATGTAGTCAGGGCGATACCGAAGTTCAAGCCCAAGGCTGTGCCAGCACCGACCGCCCGGCCGAAGAAGCTTGCGAGCGCCGGTAGCAATGAAGATTGGGAAGAGTTTTAAGGCGAAATTTCCAGCGATTAAATGCAGGCCGGTCATCCAGATTGTGGATCGCGGGCCGATATAACAAGCAACAGTCTTACCCAGAGAAGGGAAATAGCAATGCGTTCCAATTTGCCAGTCACGAATGTCGAATATGTCCTCAAGGACACGGAAACCGTCGTGTCGAAGACAGACCTGCACGGCAACATCACCTACGTCAATCAGGACTTCATCAACATCAGCGGGTTCAGCGAGGAAGAGCTGATCGGCGCGCCGCAGAATATCGTGCGCCACCCCGACATGCCGGTCGAGGCCTTTGCGGATTTCTGGCGCACCCTCAGGAGCGGCAAGGCGTGGACCGGGCTGGTGAAGAACCGCTGCAAGAACGGCGACCATTACTGGGTCGAGGCCAACGCCGCGCCCATCATCGAGAACCGGCAGGTTGTCGGCTATACCTCGATCCGGACCAAACCCAACCGTGAGCAGGTTCAGGCCGCGGAAAGCGCCTACCGCGCCATCAAGGCCGGCGACAAGGGGCTTGAAATCATTGAGGGCAATGCCGTCAGGCGTTCGGCATTGCAACGCCTCGGCATCATGAAAGCGTATTCCCTGAAGACGATGCTGGCGGTGGCGGCCACTTCGATGGCCGGCTTGTTTGTGGCGATGGGGATTCTGGCCT
>JAGTRV010000244.1 GCA_018262245.1 Pseudomonadota bacterium
CCATCTGGGCGAAACCCGCGCCAACCGGCCTTTCGTGCACTATCCGCAGGAGCGCTGGTTTGCGCCCACCGAGGATGGCCGCTGGCCGGCCGAACTGCTCAATCCCGAACTGCACGCGTTCTACAACCCGGACGGCGATATCGACAGCGAAGTGCTGGTGGACCTCAATTCCGGCAACGTCACGCGCGGCATCTGCGCGTTGCCGTACCAGCGTCTGCATGATGGCGCCGAAACATGGATCCCCATCAATATCATCGGCAACCTCTATGTCAGCAACGGCATGGCCGCCGGCAACACGCCGTTGGAGGCACGCGCCCAGGCCCTGTCCGAGATCTTTGAACGCAATATCAAATACCGCATCATCCGCGAGGGGCTGTGCCTGCCAGAGGTGCCGGAGGAAGTGATCGCGCGTTATCCCGGCATCGCTGCCGGCATCAAGGGCCTGCGCGAGGCAGGATTTGGCATCCTCGTGCGCGATGCCTCGCTCGGCGGCCGCTATCCGGTGATGAACGTCACGCTGTTGCACCCCAAGGATCAGGGCGTGTTCGCCAGCTTCGGCGCGCACCCGCGTTTCGAGGTCGCCCTCGAGCGCGCGCTCACCGAACTGCTGCAGGGGCGCGCGCTGGATGCGCTGGGAAGTTTCCCGGAGGCGGGCTTCGACATGGAAGAAATCACGCTGTCCTCCAACCTCGAAATCCACTTTGTCGATTCCAGCGGTGTGATCAGCTGGAATTTCCTGGGCGACACGCCGGACCATCCGTTCGTCGACTGGAACTTCAGTACCACCACCGCGGAAGACTATGCCTGGCTGTGCGACTGCATCAAGGCCGAAGGCAAGGACATCTATATCGCGGATTTCACCGAGCAGGGCGCCTACAGCTGCCGCATCCTGGTGCCGGGCATGTCCGAGATCTATCCGGTGGAAGACCTCGCCTGGGAAAACAACAGCATCGGCACCCGCATCCGCCCGGCGCTGGTCCGCCTGCCGGAGTTGAGCGATGACGAATCGCGCGCCCTGCTGGATGACCTGCAGACGCTCAACCTCAACGACGAACGGCCGCTCTGGGAAATCCTCGGCCTGGCCATTCCGGTGGATACGGTGTGGAAGGAGCTGCGAGTCGGCGAACTGAAAACCCTGCTCGCACTGGCCATCGGCGACGAAGAAGCCACACGTGAAGGCTGCGACTGGATCCGCCATTTCCAGGAGATGAACCCCGCGCGTCACTTGGTCTATCGCTGCATTGAAAGCCTGATGAATCTGGATGGTGCCGACAATTACCGTCGTGCGCTGACCCTGCTCTACGGGGCAGAGATCGTCCGCCAGGCCGAGGCACTGCTCGATCGCAGCGAGCGCTTCTTCGGCTTGCACACGCTGGGGGCGGACATGGAAGGCAGTGCGATGCACCAGACGCTGCTGGCGGCTTATGACAAGTTGTTTGCGGCGGCCGCGACCTGAAAAATCCGCAGCGGCGGATGCCCCGGTGACCGCGCCGCATTTGCGGACTTTACAATTTTCATCTGCCGCTCGCCGAGTGCGCCCCGGTTTGGCAATTAGGTGTCATCGCCGCGCTCCTGGTATGTGCCATCGTGCTGCTCGTCACGATGACCATGCGGCCCTCCGCGCAATCGGCATACAGGTGATACAGGAGGGCGGTTTTCGAACGTCCGCCCCCATATCACCGCTGCCATGAAGCCGCGGCATTCTGCACTCGTCACGGCATCAAGCCCAAGCGCCCGAACCTGACGAATGGCGGGCTTGCGCACCGCCCAGCCGGGTCAAAACCTTCAAGCGTTTTGACCTAAATCAATAAGCTTTTTCTAATAAGGTATATCGTTTGTTCTGCAAGCTATTGATTATTTAGCCTTCACGGGGAATCAGATGAAACGAATCACGACCCGACTGGTGGTTGCGCTGTGTTTAGGCGGCTCGGTCGGATTACCGGCCATCGCCGTGGCCGACCATAGCAAATTCAAGGAGTTGCAGAAGAGTTTCGGTTCCGGTCCGGAAGTCACCCAGACCTGCCTCGCCTGCCACACAGAAGCGGCCGGGCAGATCCACCGCACCAAGCACTGGAAATGGGAATACCTGAACCCGGATACCAAACAAACGCTGGGCAAGAAAACCATACTCAATAACTTCTGCATCTCCATTGCCTCGAATTACTCTTCCTGCACCAGTTGTCATGTCGGCTACGGCTGGAAGGACGCAAACTTCGACTTCAAATCCGAAAAAAACGTCGATTGCCTGGTCTGCCATGACACCACCGGGAACTACCGTAAGCCGCCAGGATTGGCCGGCAATGTGGTCACCAAGGACACCGAATTTCCGCCGGGTTCGGGCAAGATCCTGAAGGGCATCGATCTGACCAAAATCGCGCAGAAGGTCGGCAAAACCAGTCGCGACACCTGCGGCGCCTGCCACTTCTTCGGCGGCGGCGGCGACGCCGTCAAGCACGGCGACCTGGACAGTTCCATGTCCGCTCCCGAAAAGACCCTCGATGTGCACATGGACGCCACCGGCCTTGATTTCACCTGTGCCACCTGCCACAAGACTTCCAGCCACGATGTCGCCGGCAGCCGTTACACGCCGACGGCGAAAGATACCGGGGGCGCCCACATCCCGGGCAAGTCAGACAACGGCAATCCGGCGAGCTGCGTCGCCTGCCACGGCAACGGCCCGCACAGGAAAGAGGCGCGCCTGAATCAGCATGCGACCAAGATCGCCTGTCAGACCTGTCACATTCCTGCCTTCGCACGCGGCGGCCTCGCCACCAAGATGACCTGGGACTGGTCAACCGCCGGCCAGGTTGACGCCGAAGGCAAGCAGATCACCCGCAAGGACGAAAAGGGCCGCATCACCTATGAATCGCGCAAGGGCGATTTCACTCTGGCCGAAAACGTCGTCCCGGAATACGCCTGGTTCAACGGCCACATCGAGTACACGCTGCTGACCGACAAGATCGAGAAATCCGACCAGCGCATAAAAATCAACAAGCTAAGCGGCAGTCCAACCGACGGCAAATCCCTGATCTGGCCGTTGAAGGTGTTCCGCGGCTCGCAGCCTTACGATCCGGTGAACAAGACGCTGATCACACCACACACTGCCGGCAATGACGATACCGGTTTCTGGAAAAACCTGGCTTGGGAAAAAGCGATTCCAGTCGGCATGAAGGATTCCGGCGCACCCTATTCCGGCAAGTTCGAATTCATCAAGACCGAAATGTCCTGGCCGATCACGCACATGGTCGCGCCAAAGGATAAAGCGCTGGGCTGTGTCGAATGTCACGCCAAAGGCGGCCGCCTGGCCGGCATCCAGGGCGTCTATATGCCCGGGCGCGACGCCGCCAGGCGGGTGGACAAGGCCGGCTGGGGCATCGTCCTGCTGACGCTGATCGGCGTCATGGGCCACGGCATCCGGCGCATCCTCAGCCGCAAGCACTCGGGAGAAGTCAAATGACTCAACGCGTTTACATATTCAAGGGCTTTGAGCGCTTCTGGCACTGGTCGCAGGCGGGTCTGATCATTTTCCTGATGCTCACCGGCTTCGAGATCCACGGCACTTACGCCATCTTCGGCTTCGCGAAGGCAGTGCACTTGCACTCCATTGCCGCCTGGACGCTGGTCGGATTATGGGTCTTCGCCATTTTCTGGCATTTCACCACGGGCGAATGGCGGCACTACATCCCGACCAGAGAGAAGATCCTGGTCATCGCGAAGTACTATTCGTCGGGAATCTTCAAACATGAGCCGCATCCGTTCAAGCCGAGCCCGCTCAACAAGCACAATCCCCTGCAACGGCTGACCTATCTGGCGATCCTTACACTGCTCAGCCCGCTGATCTGGATTACCGGATGGCTCTATTTGTTCTATGCCGACTGGCCGGCATGGGGGCTGGGCAAACTGCAGCTGGAGTGGATTGCCACCGGCCATACCATCGGTGCCTTCCTGATGCTGGCTTTCCTCATCTCGCATCTCTATCTGGCGACCACCGGCCACAAGATCACCTCGCAGCTCAAGGCCATGATCACCGGCTGGGAAGAAGTCGAATAATCTGCAAACCACCCATTCACCAAGTCATCAAGGAGTCCAACCATGAAAACCTTCAATATCCTCGCTGCCGCAGCCGTCCTGGGGCTGGTCGGCACTTCGTTCTCGGCCCAGGCCTACGATGGCGACTGGAAGCGCGGCCGTATCTATTACCGCAGTGTATGCACCTCGTGCCACGTCGCGATGCCCGTGGGTGCGATCAACCCGAGCACCAAGACCAAGGCCGAGTGGGCGGCCTACCTGAAGGCCGACAAGCACGCCAAGGGCAAGGACACAGTCAAGCAGTATGTCAGCAAGGCTTACCGTGCCAGCATCAAGTCGGGCAACAAGGCGGCGGAAAAATTTGCGAACGTACCGGATCAGGAATTGCTCGATGACCTTGCCGCCTTCCTCAAGAAAGGCGCGAAGGACGGCGATTCGCCGGCCAGCTGCAGCTGATCCGGCGCAATGAGGATGGCCGGGAATCCAAGAGACGGACATGAACGCAGAAAGCGGACCCCGCTGGCTGGCTGGTTTCAAGGCCGACTACACGAAGATCCTCGTCGAGGAATGGTCGCCCTTTGTCGGCGCGTTGCTGCTGGTGCTGGTCATCATCGGCCTGATGCTCAGCGGCCTGGTGTGGGGCGTTTTCGGCGGCGTGAAGTTCTGGGGCGACTGGTTCAATAACCTGATCGGCCTCGGCCCGCTGCTTGGCGTGCCGCGCGAACTCGACGGTTTCATCATGCACCGCATGTCGCTGATGAACATCATGCTCGTGCTGGGCGCTTTTTCCGCGGCGCTGTTGTCCCGCCAATTCAGCCCCAACCGCCCGCCCAAACTCGAATATGTCTGGGCTGCCCTGGGCGGCAGCTTCCTGGGTATCGGTGCAGCACTGGCCGGCGGGTGCACGACCGGTGGCTTCTTCAATCCGGTGCTGCATGCCTCGCCGGCCGGATGGGCGATGTGGGCGGGGCTGCTGGCAGGCGCAGCGATCGGCCTGAAGTTGCTGCTGTGGACGCTGGAGCATGTCGAATGGGGCATGCAGGCACCGCCCCCGCTCGAAATCTCCGAGGCCGTGACCCGCAAGTATCCGCTGCTGGGCTTGGCGTTGATTGTCGGCGTTCTGGTCTGGGCTACGCACTGGTACGGGTCGGCCGACGAAATGCTCGTTGCGCGTGCCGTGATCGTGCTGGCCGGTTTCGCCATCGGTTTCATCATGCATCGCTCGCGACTGTGCTTCGCCCGTGCGTTCCGCGAACCGTTCATGACGGCGGAGGGTGATATGACCAAGGCGGTCATCCTCGCGCTGGCGATCGGCATACCGATTGCCGCGCTGCTGTTCCAGAAGAAAGTGATCGACCCCTACCTGGCGATACCCGCGACGTTCTGGATCGGCTCGCTGGCCGGCGGCGTGATCTTCGGCATCGGCATGGTGTTTGCCGGAGGCTGTGCATCGGGCTCGCTGTGGCGCATGGGTGAAGGCCATATCAAGCTCTGGGTGGCGATGTTCTTTTTCGCATGGATGGGTTCGACGGCCAGTGCCCTGTTCAAGAAATTCGGCCTGACGGCCATCGACGAAACCAACGTTGAAATGTACGAAATAACCGGAGTCGGCTTCCAGGCCTACCTCCCTGAAATGCTTGGCAGCTGGGGCTGGACGCTGTTGATCGTCGGCAGCCTGTTGCTGCTCTGGTATGCACTGGTCCGTTACAACGAGACCACCGAAAACTTCACCTTAATGTAGGAGCGCATCATGAACACGAAACGCATCACCCTGTTGGCTGCAATCATCGCGGGCCTGGCTGCCATGCCGCTTGTTTATCCCGTTGTCGCCCATGGTGCCGATACCGCCGCCATTCAGGTCAAGGAGGGCTATTACAAGACACTGGTCGATTATGACTACATGCGCCAGAACGTCGAAATTCCGCCCAAAAAGGGCGTTATGATCATTGATTCGCGGCCGGCGGCACGCCAGTACGACCCCGGTCATATTCCGGGCGCAGTGAACATCCCCGACAGCCAGTTCGACAAGCAGGTTGCGAAACTGCCGAGCGACAAATCGACACTGCTGCTGTTCTACTGCGGCGGGCTGGAGTGCATGTTGAGTCACAATTCGGCGGCGAAGGCCGAGAAGCTGGGTTACACCAATATCAAGGTCTACGCGGCCGG
>JAGTRV010000245.1 GCA_018262245.1 Pseudomonadota bacterium
GCACCAGCGGCACTTTCAACATGTCGGCCACCGATCACATGGGCCTCGACCTCTCCGCTTTCCGCATGCTGGAAGTGAAGGGCGGCGACTGGTCCATCGTCCAGTAACACCGTAGTTCCGGGATGGCCGCCTGGCGGCTGTCCCGGCGGAATGCGGCGACTCATAACGCCGCTTCCTTCTCAACAGGAGATCTTTATGTACACCCAGTCTTTCAACGTACCCGACGCGCCAGGCGGCAAGGCCGTAGCTCCCGTGCCGTCCAAAGAAGATCCGGCGCTGCAGGCGGCTTTCGATACCCGCATCGATGCCGATGGCCGCATCGAGCCGCAGGACTGGATGCCGGACGCCTACCGCAAGACGCTGGTCCGCCAGATCAGCCAGCACGCCCACAGCGAGATCGTCGGCATGCTGCCCGAAGGCAACTGGATTTCCCGCGCCCCGAGCCTGAAGCGCAAGGCCATCCTGATCGCCAAGGTGCAGGATGAAGGCGGCCACGGCCTCTACCTGTATTCCGCCGCCGAAACGCTGGGCACCAGCCGCGACCAGATGCTCGAAGGCCTGCACAGTGGCCGCGCCAAATACAGCTCGATCTTCAACTACCCGACCCTGACCTGGGCCGACGTCGGCGTGATCGGCTGGCTGGTCGACGGCGCCGCGATCATGAACCAGATCCCGCTCTGCCGCTGCTCCTACGGCCCCTACGCCCGCGCCATGGTCCGCGTTTGCAAGGAAGAATCCTTCCATCAGCGCCAGGGCTACGAAGCGCTGCTGGTCATGATGACCGGGACTGCCGAGCAAAAAGCCATGGTCCAGGACGCGGTCAACCGCTTCTGGTGGAAGTGTCTGGCCATGTTCGGACCGCCCGATGCCGACAGCCCGAACAGCGTGCAAGGCATGCGCTGGGGCATCAAGCGCATTTCCAACGACGACCTGCGCCAGAAGTTTGTCGATGCCACCGTGCCGCAAGCCAAGGTGCTCGGCGTCACGCTGCCCGACCCCGACCTCAAGTGGAACGAGGAACGCCAGCATTACGACTACGGCCAGATCGACTGGAACGAATTCTGGGAAACCGTCAATGGCAACGGCCCCTGCAACAAGGAACGCCTGGCGACCCGCGTCAAGGCCCACAACGACGGCCAATGGGTGCGCGACGCCGCGCTGGCACATGCCAATAAACAAAAAGCACGCAGCATCAAGGAGGCCGCGTGAGCAGGAAGCAGGGGCCCCGCGCCGCGGGGATGCGACCGACCGCGAATGCGGCCCGGCTTCCGTCGCCAGGCGGTAAAACACACACAATATTTGTAGAGGAAGCAGCATGACCACCGAACTCAAAGAATGGCCCCTCTGGGAAATCTTCATCCGCAGCAAGCAGGGTCTCGAGCACAAGCACTGCGGCAGCCTGCACGCCGCCGATGCCCGTCAGGCGCTGGAAATGGCCCGCGACGTCTACACCCGCCGCCAGGAAGGCGTGAGCATCTGGGTGCTGCCGTCCGCCGCGATCACCGCCAGCAACCCGGATGAAAAGGGCGAACTGTTCGACCCGGCGGCCGACAAGATCTACCGTCACCCGACCTTCTACGAGATCCCCGACGAAGTGGGGCACATGTAATGAGTGCCGCCATCGATTACCTGCTGCACCTGGCTGACAATGCCCTGGTCCTTGGCCAGCGCAATGCCGAATGGTGCGGACACGGGCCGATCCTCGAAGAAGACATCGCGTTGTCCAACGTCAGCCTCGACCTGATCGGTCAGGCCCGCATGCTCTATCAGCTGGTTGCCACGCTGAAGGGCGGCGATGCCACCGAAGACAAGCTGGCCTACTTCCGCGATACCGGCGAATTCCGCAACTACACGCTGCTCGAACTACCGCACCACGGCCCGCTCTCTGGCTATGCCCACAGCAGCCTCGACTACGGCACGACCATCGTCCGCAACTTCCTGTACAGCGCCCTGATGGCCCTGCTCTGGGAAGCGCTGGCCAAGTCGAACAACACCGATCTGGCCGCTATTGCCGCCAAGTCGCTGAAGGAAGTGCGCTATCACCTGCGTCATTCCCGCGACTGGCTGGTTCGCCTCGGCGATGGTACGGACGAATCGCATGTTCGCGTCCAGGCTTCGCTCGACCACCTGATGCCCTACACCCAGGAATTCTGGGCCCACAGTCCGGCCGAAGCCGCGGCGGTCAAGGATGGCATTGCGGTCGATCTGAACACCCTGAAGGCCGACTGGGATGCCATCGTCGATGCCGCGCTGGAAGAAGCCACGCTGCAGCGCCCGAAGGCTGGCGGTTATGTGCCGGAAGGCAAGAACGGCGTGCATTCCGAGCATCTCGGCTTCCTGCTGGCCGAAATGCAAAGCCTGGCCCGCGCCCATCCGAACGGGGTCTGGTAAGCGATGAGCGCCAACGTCGATGCCGCCTGGGCGGCGCTGGAAGATCTGGCCGATCCGGAAATTCCGGTCATCTCGCTGCGCGAGCTCGGCATCCTGCGCGATGTCCGGGTCGGCGCCGACGGTCTGGAAGTGGTCATTACGCCCACCTACAGCGGCTGCCCGGCGATGAGCCAGATCGAGGATGACGTGCGCTCGACCTTGCTGGCCAAGGGCATCTCGGCGCGTGTCGTGACGCAACTGGCCCCGGCCTGGACCACCGACTGGATGAGCGAAGCCGGTAAGGCCAAGCTGCACGCCTACGGCATTGCGCCACCGCACCAAACGCCGGCCGGCAGCAATGTCGTGCGCTTCATCAGCAAGCCGGCCAAGGTCGAAACCGTGCCCTGTCCGCATTGCGGCTCGGCGCATACGGTCGAGTCCTCCCATTTTGGATCGACGGCCTGCAAGGCGCTGTACAAGTGCCTGGATTGTCAGGAACCGTTCGATTACTTCAAGCCCTACTAGTACCAGCCTTTGCCTTTATGGCACTAGTCTCCACCGGAGCAACAAGAAATGTCAGCCCTCCGTTTTCACGAACTCACCATCAAGCGCGTCAGCCCCGAAGCGGCCGGCTCGGTGGCGATCACATTCAATATCCCCGACGCCGAGCGCGAAGCCTTCAGCTTCCAACCCGGCCAGTTCCTGACCCTGCGCGCCAAGGTCGATGGCCAGGATGTCCGCCGCAGCTATTCGATCAGCAGCCCGCGCAGCCGTCTGGCCAAGGCCGGCGAGCTGGAAATCGGCATTCGCCCGGTCGAAGGCGGCGTCTTCTCCAACTGGGCAGCGCAAACCCTGAAGGCCGGTGCCAAGCTCGACGTGATGCCGCCAGATGGCCGTTTCGTCGTCAAGAAGCAGCGCGCCATCCACCGCGTCGGTTTCGCCGCCGGTTCGGGCATCACACCGATCCTGTCGATTGCCGCGACGACGCTGGAAGAGCAGCCGGAATCAAAATTCACGCTGGTCTACGGCAACCGTCGCATGTCGAGCGTGATGTTCAACGAATCGCTGCAGGACCTGAAGGATCGTTACCCGGACCGTCTGACGCTGATCCACATCCTGTCGCGTCAGGCGCAGGAAGTCGACCTGCTGCAAGGCCGGATCGACGGCGCCAAGGTTCAGGCCGTGATCGATGCCCTGCTGCCGGTCAAGAGCATGGACGAAGTGTTCATTTGCGGCCCAGAGGCGATGATCGAAGCGACCGAAAAGGCGCTGATCGAAGCCGGTGTGCCGGAAAGCCGCGTCTATACCGAACGCTTCACTTCCGGCCCGGCCCAGGCCGCCAAGATCCAGGCCGATACCGATGCCGCACCGACCCGCGTTGCTGCCGCCAAGGATATCGCCTTGACCGTCGTTCTCGACGGCAAGGAACATGAGCTGCAGATCGGTCCCGACGAGCACGTGCTCGATGCCGCGATGAACGCCGGTCTCGACCTGCCGTTCTCGTGCAAGGCCGGTGTCTGCTGCACCTGCCGCGCCAAGGTGTTGTGCGGCGAGGTGGTCATGGACAAGAACTACACGCTGGAAGGCGACGAAATGGCGCAGGGCTTCGTGCTCAGCTGCCAGGCCCGCGCCACCACCAAGCGCCTGGTGGTCAGCTTCGACGAACGCTGATCCGGACAACCAACAACTGCACTTGGACCGCCCACGGCTCCCTCCGGGGGCGGTCATTTTTTTGGAGCAAACCATGACCCAAGTAGTCCTCACCGAAGTGATCGGCAAGGTCGGCCTGATCCGCATCAACCGTCCGGAAGCGATGAACGCGCTGAACAACGACGTCGTCGACGGCATCGGTGCCGCCATCGACGTTTATGAAGCTGACGAGGCCATCGGCTGCATCGTCATCACCGGCAATGAGAAAGCCTTCGCCGCCGGAGCCGATATCGGCTTCATGAAGGATTTCGACTACATGCACGCCTACAAGACCGACTTCATCACCCGCAACTGGGAACGCATCAAGACCACCCGCAAGCCG
>JAGTRV010000246.1 GCA_018262245.1 Pseudomonadota bacterium
AGCCAGGCTGGAGATGGTCAACGTCCGTCCAGCCCATCGCCAAGACGAAAAGCTGCGAAGCCCCGCATTTCCAGTATCACGTGTCAGGCGTCCTGATGGTCCTTATGGATGACGGGACCGAACTCGAGTGCAAGCCCGGGGATGTCTCGCTTCTGCCATCAGGCCACGATGCCTGGGTCGTGGGAAATGAACCGGCGGTCATCGTCGATTTTCAGGGCATGATCGACTACGCGAAATCCCATTGAAAAAGCCGGAAATTGAACGGTGAGGAGTACAAGCATGAATGACATCAATCGATTGGAGATTCATCTCCAACCTCCGCAAGTCGCCCCCGATGGCTTCATGTCGGACCTCGACCACTGGTCGCCAAAGGTCGCGCATCACATGGCTGCGGCGGAAGGCGTCGTTCTCGAAGAAGAGCATTTCGCCTTCTTGTACTGCCTGCGCGAACACTACCGGAACTGTGGCCCGACGTGGACCGCCAGCGCGCTGGCCCGCGCACTCAAGCACGAATACGCCAGCCTCGGCGGCACTCGCTATCTCTACGAGTTGTTCCCGAAAGGGCCGATCGCCCAGGGCTGCCGGATCGCCGGCCTGCCCGTGCCGCACGACGCACTCGACACTTCGTTCGGCAGCGTCCATTGACGACCGCTTGAACCGGCGTGTACGGCAATCGGTCGCCCGTTGGTGACCAGCACTACAAAGCACCCATGACACACGGGAGATACGATCATGCGGGTAGCCAAAGAGGACGTGGACGTAAAGATGGAAATCCCGGGCGCCGTGATCCGTCAGCGAACGGACTTCGGCGACGCAACCGGGTTAGGCAAATTCAGTGCCGAGTATTTCAGTCTCGCGACGGGTGTCGATACCACCCCGCTGTTCCAGGGACTGGAAGGCAATTTGTGCCAGTGTCCCCACTGGGGTTTTGTCCTGCGCGGCCGGCTCACCACGACCGACGCCGACGGCGTGCAGGAAACGGTCAACGCGAATGATCTGTTTCACTGGCCACCCGGGCACAACGTGAAGGTCGACTCGGATGCTGAAATCGTCATGTTCAGCCCTCAGCATGAGCACAGTCACGTCATCAAGCACGTGATTGAAAAGGTAAAAAACTGAGTCCGCTGTCGGCAGCCGGGCGCGGCGCGCGGCGGGCCGGACCCGGTGAGGCGCTCCTCTTTTTGGCCGCGATGCGCTATAAAGTGCGTATGAAGACTACGCACATCACCCTCGTCATCCTGCTCGGTTGCGCGCTGCCGGCCCAGGCCGAAGTTTACAAATGCCGCCAACCGGACGGCCGGACGGAAATCTCGAATTCGCCCTGCAGCGGTGGCAGCAGCACGATCAAGTCGATACCGGACGATACGGTTCCCGAGGCGAGCCGCCGGCAGGCCGAACAGGATGCCGACCGCCTGGAAAACTACACGGACAGGCTCGAAGCCGAACGCAAGACCGGAGAAGCTGCCGAGCGCAATCAATTGAAGGAACAGCAGGCAGCGGCCCGGCAGGGGCCGTCACCTGCCAGCGTCCAGGCCTGCCTGCAGACACTCGACCGGATGGCACTCGATTTGTCGCGTCGCGCCGAACTTGAAGAAGGTTGCCGCGCGACGGGTTCGGTGCAGCCGGTCTATGTGCAGGACCCTTATTACTACGGCGGGTCGGGTTACATCCGCCCACCATATCCGCCGCATCCGCCGCGCCCCGTGCCGAAGCCGTTGCCCGCGCCGGTCACGCCGGCCAAACCGGTCGACCTCTACAAGGTACCCAGCGCGCCGCGTAACCGCTAGCGCCAGCCTCGGCGTGCCCGCGGACCGTTCCGGCTATGAGCGGGAAAATCAGACCGTGTCGTGCTGTGTCCCGTCGCGGTGCTGACTGCCCAGCGTCACTTCGGTGTCCGAACCCAGTGCATCGAAGAAGGCCTGTACCGCCTTGGGGTCGCCCGACGCCGCAAAGGTCGTCTGCCCGCAATCGCACTGACCGACCCAGATCGCCTCGATCCCCGTCAGGCCGCGCGTGCTGACCGGATGGATCACCGTCACCTCGGCGCCGCAGCCGTTGCAGACCAGCTTTTCCGGTCGCGTCGCCTCGATTTTGGCCTGTGCCTGCGCAATGCGCTGCTCGACGCTACCGCGCTGTTTGGCTTGCCCCATGATTTCCCCCTGAATTCGCAAAGGCAGCGAGCATAACGGCGTGCACCCGGCTTGTCGAACGCCGCACCAACACGCGGCGTCAGGGCGCAGCGCAGGCGTAGCGATTCTTGCCGCTGGCCTTGGCCTGGTACATCGCCCGGTCGGCGTGACGGATGATTTCCTCCGGCTCGTTTTCGGCCTTCGCCCCACCGCAGAACACGCAGATGCCTATGCTGGCGCTGAGACGGCGCGCCTCGGGCAAACCGGCCAATGGCTGTTCAATGCATTCGAGCAGCTTTTCCGCCAGCTGCACCGCCCCGACCTGTGTATCGACATTATGGGCCAACACGAAAAACTCGTCGCCGCCGAGACGCGACACCGTGTCCGTCAGGCGCACCGCCCCGACCAGGCGGCGCGCCACATCGCACAGCACGGCATCGCCCCGGTCATGCCCCAGCGTGTCGTTGATCGCCTTGAAGCCGTCGAGATCGATATAGAGGCCGGCATGGCAGCCGCTGTCGCGGCGCCCCCGGGCCAGCAACTGGGCAATGCGGTCCTCCAGCAGTTCGCGATTGGGCAGGCCGGTCAGGCGGTCGTGCAGCGAGCGTTCGAGATGGTGCTTGCGTTCCAGATCGAGTTCGATTTCGCGAACGAACAGCTGGCGGCGCTGGTATTCGGCCAGATAGCCGGCGCCGCCGCCGATCAGGTTGGCCGAGATGATGAAGAAGGCATGGCTCATCAGTACCGGCCCCGGAAAGTCGCGCAACAAGCCGAAAATCAGGACATAGGCCAGCACCACGACGACATCGACGATCAGCGCATAGATGAAGCGAATGCCGATGAAGTTGTAGGTGTAGAAGGTCGATAGCACCAGCCCGGGATAGAAATAGGAAGCCGCCGCCAGTGGCAGGTGCCAGAGAATGGCGATCAGCCCGCCGGCGGCCGCCAGTCCGGTCAGGGCCAGCGGCAGCTGATTGAAGCGTGCAAAAAGCGGACTGAAGGTGAGCAGGAACACCGCCAGCGGCACACTGAGCGCCGCCAGGCGAATCATCCACACGGTAGCCTGCTGGTCCGCCGGAACGAACCAGATGTCGAGCAGCCCGTACAAAAGGTAAACAAAAGTCCCGACCAGGATCGCCGCCCGCCCCTGCAGACGCATGCGTGCCAAAGAGTGTTCGGCAAAGGCACGTTCGGCTTCGGGGTCGCGAAACGCGAGCGTCAGGGGATGCAGTCGTTCCATCATCGGCCTGGTCGCAGTCCATGAAAACGCTGTAGGCGAAAGCGCATCATTCTCCAATCCGGACAAAATGGGAAGAAGCCGCCGCGAGCGGCTTTCCCCAATGTCGGTCAGGCACCAGATATGGCAAGATGCCGGCATGCATGCACTCCCCCACCTTGCTGCGGTCGACTGGTTCGCGCTGGCGCTTTTCTTCGCCTGCTGGGGCGGCTACGCCTGGTTCTCCGAACACAGCCACTGGGGCGCGGTCGGACTGATCCGCACCAGCCACAACTACCGTCTGGAATGGGGCTACCGCATGCTGGAGCGCGACGTCCGGGTCACCGATTCGACGCTGATCGGCAACTTGATGACCAGTGTTTCCTTCTACGCCAACACGACCATCTACATCATCGCCGGCCTGGTGGCCGCCCTCGGTGCCGCCGACAAGCTGGTCAGCTTCACTGCCGACCTGCCCTTTGGCGGCGTCGCCAACCGTGAACTGCTTGAGGTCAAGCTGATGCTGGTTCTCGCCAGTTTCGTCTTCGCCTATTTCAAGTTCACCTGGTCGCTGCGCCAGTTCAACCTGCTCTCCATCCTGGTCGGCGCCGCGCCGCTGGGCAAGGCCGGCGAACCGGGCATCGACACCTACGCCCACCGGCTGGCCGGCGCCAACAACCTGGCCGGCGATGACTTCAACCGTGGCATCCGCGCCTATTATTTCGGGCTCGCCGCCTCCGGCTGGCTGCTCAACCCGATTGCGCTCGCCGTGCTCGCGTTGGCCGTGTTGATCGTGCTCTACCGGCGCGATTTCCGCTCGCCGGCCCTCCACATCCTGCGCGACCAGCCCTGAGCCGATGGGCGCGAACCGCCAGCTGGCCGGCATCGGCTTCGGGCTGATCGCCTACGGCATCTGGGGCTTTTTCCCGCTCTTCTTCCGCCAGCTCGACCACCTCTCGCCGCTCGACATCCTCTCCAACCGCGCCGTCTGGGCCTGCGTCTTCGTCGGCCTGCTGCTGACGCTGCGTGGCGGCTGGGGCAAGGTCG
>JAGTRV010000098.1 GCA_018262245.1 Pseudomonadota bacterium
CATCCAGACCGCCGTGCTGATCGAGACGCTGACCGCGCTCGGCGCCGAAGTCCGCTGGGCCTCGTGCAACATTTTCTCGACCCAGGACCACGCTGCCGCCGCGATTGCCGCGCAGAACATCCCGGTCTTCGCCGTCAAGGGCGAAACCCTGGTCGATTACTGGGATTACACCCATCGCATCTTCGAATGGGCCGACGGCGGCTACTCGAACATGATCCTCGACGACGGCGGCGACGCCACCCTGCTGCTGCACCTCGGCGCCCGTGCCGAGAAGGACATCTCCCTGCTGGCCAAGCCGGGCTCCGAAGAAGAAACCATCCTCTTCGCCGCCATCAAGGCCAAGCTGGCCGTCGATCCGACCTGGTACTCCGTGCGCCTGGCCCAGATCAAGGGTGTCACCGAGGAAACCACGACCGGCGTCCATCGCCTGTACCAGATGCATCAGCGCGGCGAACTCAAGTTCCCGGGCATCAACGTCAATGATTCGGTCACCAAGTCCAAGTTCGACAACCTCTACGGCTGCCGCGAATCGCTGGTCGACGGCATCAAGCGTGCCACCGACGTGATGATTGCCGGCAAGGTTGCCGTCATCGCCGGTTACGGCGATGTGGGCAAGGGCTCGGCTCAGGCCATGCGCGCCCTCTCTGCTCAAGTCTGGGTTACCGAAATCGACCCGATCTGCGCGCTACAGGCCGCGATGGAAGGCTACCGTGTTGTGACCATGGAATACGCCGCCGACAAGGCCGACATCTTCGTCACCACGACCGGCAACTTCCACGTCATCACCCATGACCACATGGCTGCGATGAAGAACAACGCCATCGTCTGCAACATCGGTCACTTCGACAACGAAATCGACGTCGCCTCGATCGAGAAGTACCAGTGGGAAGAGATCAAGCCGCAAGTCGATCACGTCATCTTCCCGGACGGCAAGCGCATCATCCTGCTCGCCAAGGGCCGCCTGGTAAACCTCGGCTGCGGCACGGGCCATCCGTCCTACGTGATGTCCTCGTCCTTCGCGAATCAGACCATCGCCCAGATCGAGCTGTGGACGGAAGCGGTCAAGGGTTCCAACAAGTACCCGATCGGCGTTTACACGCTGCCCAAGCACTTGGATGAAAAGGTCGCCCGTCTGCAACTGAAGACGCTGAATGCCCAATTGTCCGAGCTAACCGACGAGCAAGCTGCCTACATCAGCGTGCCGAAGGAAGGCCCGTACAAGGCCGACCACTACCGCTACTAAGCAACCGCCATGCTGAACCTGCTCGCTGTCTGGATCGTCAATGCGCTGGCCCTGCTGGCGCTACCCTATGTTGTTCCGTCGATCCAGATAGCTGGGTTTGGCACTGCCCTGCTGGTCGCCGTTGTGCTGGGCCTGATCAACACGCTGCTCAAGCCGCTGCTGATCCTGCTCACGCTGCCGGTCACACTGCTGACGCTGGGTCTGTTCATTTTCGTGATCAATGCCCTGCTGTTCATGCTGGCCGGCAACCTGGTTGACGGCTTTCAGGTCGCTGGATTCTGGTCGGCGCTATTCGGTTCGATTGGCTACAGCCTGATTTCCTGGGCATTGAGTGCGATCTTCCTGCGCAAAAGCTAGGCTTCCACGATGAGCATGAACTCCTTCCACGCGCGGCAAAAAAAGCCGCGCCCAACCCCTCAGCCAGCCCACGAACGGCCGGCCGGGATGTTGCGGGCGGATGCCCTGCTCGTCGCCCAGAAACTGGCCCCCTCCCGCACCGCGGCGCAATGGATGATCAAATCAGGACGCGTCAGCTGGGCAGGTGGCGCAATCAGCAAGCCTGCGCTGGAATTACCCGAAGATACACCGCTGAGCGTCACAGCCGACCCCGAGGCTCATTACGTCTCGCGCGGCGGCAACAAGCTGGCCGGCGCTTTATCTGAAACCGGCCTCACGGTCGCAGGCAAGGTCTGCCTTGATGTCGGCCAATCAACGGGCGGTTTCACCGACTGCCTGCTGCAGGCCGGTGCCAAACACGTCGTTGGCGTCGATGTCGGCCACGGCCAACTGCACTCGCAATTGCGTCATGACTCTGCGGTCACAGCCATCGAAGGCGTTAACTGCCGCGCCCTGACGGCTGCCGATCTCGACAAGGCTTTCCCCGAAAGCGGTTTCGAGCTGATCGTTGGCGACGTTTCCTTCATCTCCATGACCCTGGTTCTGCCGCAATTGCCTGCGTTACTCGCAGAACACGGCGACCTGCTGCTGCTCGTCAAACCTCAGTTCGAGGTCGGCCCCGACAACATTGGCAAGGGTGGGATTGTGCGTGACATTGCGCTTTACAAGGACGTAGAGACAAAGTTTCGAACCTGCGCCGCAAGCCTTGGCCTAAAAGTCCGCGCCTGGCTGGATAGTCCGATTACCGGCGGTGATGGCAACCGCGAATTCTTCATCTGGTTGAACAAATGAAACCTGAAATCTCCATCGAGTTTTTCCCGCCCCAAACACCGGAAGGCATCGAAAAGCTGCGTACCGTCCGGGCCGAACTGGCCAAGTTGAATCCGCACTTCTTCTCTGTCACTTACGGTGCCGGTGGCTCGACCCGCGAACGCACCTTCGCCGTGGTCAAGGAAATCGCGGCCGAAGGCTTCGACGCCGCACCACACCTGTCATGTATCGGATCGACCCGTGAGTCGATCCGCGAAATCCTCGCCGAATACAAGTCCGCCGGCATCAAACGCACCGTCGCCCTGCGCGGCGATCTGCCTTCCGGCATGGCCGAGACCGGCGAATTCCGCTACGCCAACGAACTGGTCGAATTCATCCGGGCCGAAACCGGCGACTGGTTCAGCATCGAAGTGGCCGCCTACCCGGAATGGCATCCGCAGGCCCGTAGTCCAAAGGACGACCTCGAAGCTTTCGCCCGCAAGGTCAAGGCTGGCGCGAATTCGGCCATCACCCAGTACTTCTACAACGCCGATGCCTACTTCCACTTTGTTGATGAAGCCAAGGCCCTCGGCGTCGATGTACCCATCATCCCCGGCATCATGCCGATCGCTGGCTTCACCAAACTGGCCCGCTTCTCGGATGCCTGCGGCGCCGACATTCCGCGCTGGATGCGCAAGAAATTTGAGAGTTTCGGCGACGATGCCGACTCCATTCGCGCCTTCGGCCTCGATGTCGTCACTGAACTGTGCGAACGCCTGCTCAAAGGCGGGGCCCCCGGTCTGCATTTCTATGCCATGAATCAGAGCGCGCTAACCACGGAAATCTGCCGCCGGCTGGGCTAAATCTGCCTCTCTCCATCGTCGATCAAGCCTGCTTTCGTGGACTTGATCGACGGTGGCACTCCTCCGAACAAGATATATTGTCAAATCACTTCTGTTCGTTGACGCTCCTGAGCTGTCTCTATATAATGCGCGCTCCCTTTAAGTCGGGTCGGTAGCTCAGTCGGTAGAGCAGCGGACTTTTAATCCGTTGGTCCCGAGTTCGAATCTCGGCCGACCCACCAGTCATTTTCGGGGAATGTGGGGCGCTAGCTCAGTTGGTAGAGCAGCGGACTCTTAATCCGTAGGTCGACAGTTCGAATCTGTCGCGCCCCACCAGAATTACCAAAACACTGAGCCTCGGCCTAGCGTCGAGGTTTTTTGTTTCAAGAGTTGTTGTAGCAAATCTCAGGTGAAATCGCCTGATCGGACGCGGGGTGGAGCAGTTGGCAGCTCGTCGGGCTCATAACCCGAAGGTCGCAGGTTCAAGTCCTGCCCCCGCAACCACCGGATTCCAGCAAAAAGGCCAGTCAATCGACTGGCCTTTTTCATTACAGCCTGTTCGAAGCTTATTTGCGTCCGAACTTCTCAGCCAGTTGATTCAGCTTTTCAACCCGGCGCTGCTCTGCCTTGGCTTCCGCCTCAGCGGCCTTGCGCTGCTCAGCCTGTTTCTTGAAGCGCTCACGCAACAGTTCAGCCGCATGCTGCCGGTTTTCATCGGTGACTTCACCGGCTGGCGTGCCATCGAGATTCAAGCGTACCGTGCCTTTTTCCATTTCCTTCAGATAGCGCGTTGAAATGGTGTGGCTACGCATGGCCAGACGTAATGCCTTCTTGCTGACCTCAGGCAACTGGGCGAAGACCTGTTTATCGATGCCGATGGCCAGCGGGCTGAAATTGCGGAATACATCGAATTGCGTCTGCAAGTCCTTGAGCAGGGCTCGCGCGTCAATCGGCTTTTCGGTAATGGCTTCGGTAGTCGTCATGATGTAGCAGGATCTGGTTAAGGCGCGAAGGTTAGCACGAAGGCACGCCCTTGCAGGCGCGAAATCGGTTTTCAGACACCGTTTTTGCGGAACCAGGCCAGCATGCGTTTCCAACCATCCTCGGCCTCTTCCTTGCGATAGCTGGGGCGATAGTCGGCGTGGAAGGCGTGCGGCGCATTGTCGTAAACGTGGATTTCCGACGCCTTGGCCGCTGTACTGCCTTGCTGCAAGGCCTTTTCCATGGCTTCGACGGTTTCCAGCGGAATACCGGCGTCCAGACCGCCATAGAGACCAAGCACCGGGGCCTTTAGCTGCTCCACCAAATCGGTCGGGTGTTTTGGTGTGATCTCGTTGGCGGGACCAACCAGTTTTCCGTACCAGGCCACGCCCGCTTTGACGCTCGGGTTGTGGGCACTGTACAACCAGGCGATACGACCGCCCCAGCAGAAACCGGTGACCGCCAAACGGTTCGTATCCGCCCCCTTCCCAGCGGACCATGCCACGCAGGCATCGAGGTCGCTCAACACCTGGGCATCCGGTGTCTTGCTAGTGATTTTTTCGAGAATTTCGGGGATGCTGGCGATCTGCCGGGGGTCGCCCTGGCGAGCGAAGAGGTCAGGACCGATAGCGCAATAGCCAAGCTTGGCGAGGCGGCGACAGGTATCGCGGATGTATTCGTGGGCACCAAAAATCTCGGACACCACCAACACCACAGGCGGCTTGGTCAAACCACCCGGCACAGCGCGGTAGGCGACCATCTCGCCATCCTTGACCGGAACCTTGATTTCGCCGGCAATCAAACCGACTTCGTCGGTCTTGATCGCGGTTTGCGCCATGACCGGCTGCGTGGCGAGGGCGAAACCCGCCCCCAGACTAGTCACCAGAAAGCTGCGGCGATCAAAGGTCTGCGGCGGAACAAGACTGTCGAACTCGGGTTCGGTTTTCATGATGGATCTCCTCGGTGGGCATTACATCAGGACAATGTCGTACTGCTCTGGTGAATAGCTGGGTTCGGATTGTAATGAAACAGATTTGCCGATGAAGTCGGAAAGCATGGCCAGCGCCTGTGACTCTTCGTCGAGAAACAGATCGACGACATCAGGACCGGCCAGGATGCGGTATTCACGGGCGTTGAACTGGCGCGCTTCACGCAGCAGCTCACGGAGGATTTCGTAGGCCACGGTGCGGGCCGTCTTGACTTCGCCGCGCCCAGTGCAGGTTGGACAGGGGTGGCATAGCACGTGAGCCAGTGACTCGCGAGTGCGCTTGCGGGTCATCTCGACCAAGCCCAGCTGAGTAAAGCCGTTAACCGTCAGTCGCGTATGGTCATGTGCCAGCGCCCGGTTGAATTCGTCCAACACGGCCTTTTTGTGCTCCTCGTTCTCCATGTCGATGAAGTCGACAATGATGATGCCGCCCAGGTTCCGCAGGCGCAGCTGGCGGGCAATGGTGACTGCCGCCTCGAGGTTGGTCTTGAAGATGGTGTCGTCAAAATTGCGCACACCGACGAAGCCACCGGTGTTGACGTCGATGGTCGTCATTGCCTCGGTCTGGTCGATGATCAGGTAGCCACCGGATTTCAGATCGACACGACGAGCCAGTGCTTTCTGGATTTCCTCCTCGACGCCATGCAGATCGAACAAGGGACGCTGGCCGGTGTAGTGCTCAAGCAGCGGCAGGACGGCCGGCGTGTATTCCTCGGCAAAACCGGTCAGCTTCTGGAAATTCTCCCGCGAGTCGATGAAAATGCGCGTGGTTTCCGGATTGACGAAATCGCGCAACACCCGCTGCCCGAGCGAGAGTTCCTGATAGAGCAGGGTCGGCGGCCCTGAGGTCCGGGCCTTGTCGCGGATATCGGCCCAGGTCTTGCGCAGATAGGCGATGTCGGTGGCGAATTCTTCGTCGCTGGCGCTCTCCGCCATGGTCCGGACGATGAAACCGCCCGGTTCGTCACTGGGCACCAGCCGGGTGATCTTTTCGCGCAGCACTTCGCGCTCAGCCTCGGACTCGATGCGCTGCGAGATGCCGATATGTTTTTCCTGCGGCAAATAAACCAGCATGCGGCCGGCGATGGACACCTGCGTCGACAGCCGGGCGCCCTTGGTGCCGATCGGATCCTTGACGACCTGGACGAGAATGCTTTGCCCGTCGTGCAGAATCTTCTCGATTGGCCGTTCGGTGGCCGTTTCGCGCGGCTGCCAGATATCGGCGACGTGCAGGAAGGCGGTGCGATCCAGTCCGACGTCGATGAATGCCGACTGCATGCCAGGCAGGATACGGACGACACGCCCGAGATAGACGTTACCGACCAGCCCGCGGCTCGCCGTGCGTTCGATGTGCAGTTCCTGGACGACCCCTTGTTGCATGACAGCAACGCGAGTCTCCTGCGGCGTGAAATTGATCAGTATCTCTTCGGTCATGGGGCGTAGAATGCACGGTTTTGCTGCATTCTACTATGCCCAAAGCTCCCGAACTCCTCGCGCCTGCCGGCTCGCTCGACATGATGCGCACCGCCTTCGATTTTGGCGCCGATGCGATCTATGCCGGTCAACCACGCTACAGCCTGCGCGTCCGCAACAACGAGTTCGGCAGCATGGAGAAACTGGGCGAAGGCATCGACGAAGCGCATGCCCGCGGCAAGCAGTTTTTCGTCGTCAGCAACATCATTCCGCACAACGCCAAGCTGACCACCTATCTAGCCGACATGGCGCCGGTCATCGCCCTGAAGCCGGACGCCCTGATCATGTCCGACCCGGGCCTGATCGACATGGTGCGCGAAACCTGGCCGGAACAGGTCATCCATCTGTCGGTGCAGGCCAACACGGTCAACTGGGCTTCGGTGCGTTTCTGGCAGAAGATGGGCGTCCAGCGCATCATCCTGTCGCGCGAACTGTCGCTTGATGAAGTCGCCGAAATCCGCCAGCGCTGCCCGGATATCGAACTCGAAGTCTTCGTTCATGGCGCGCTGTGCATCGCCTATTCCGGCCGTTGCCTGCTGTCCGGCTACTTCAATCACCGCGACCCGAACCAGGGCACCTGCACCAACTCCTGCCGCTGGGATTACAAGGTCAGCACCTCCGACGGGCAACCGGCGCAAATGATCCGGCAGGAGCAGGAAATCCTGATCGAGGAGAAGATGCGGCCCGGCGAGTTGATGCCGATCGAAGAAGACGAGCACGGCACCTACATCCTGAACTCCAAGGACCTGCGCGCCATCGAACACGTGCATCGACTGGTCGAGATCGGTGTTGACTCCCTGAAGATCGAAGGCCGCACCAAGAGCCCCTACTACGTTGCCCGGACCAGCCAGGCCTACCGCCAGGCCATCGACGATGCCGTCGCCGGAAAACCGCTCGACCCGGCCCTGTTGCGCGAACTGGAAGGCCTGGCTAACCGTGGCTATACCGACGGCTTCCTGCAGCGCCACCACGATGCCGATTATCAGAACTACCTGCGCGGCAGTTCCGAGTCGGACCGCAGCCTGTACGTCGGCGATGCCGTAGGTTTCGATACGGCGCGCGGCCTGATGGAAATCGAGGTCAAGAACCGCTTCTCGGTGGGCGACCGCCTGGAATGCGTCCACCCCTCCGGCAACTATGTTTTGTCGCTGGACCGCATGGAAGACAAGGCCGGCCAGCCCGTCACTGTCGCCCCCGGCAGCGGCCACCGGGTCTGGATTAATTTGCCGGCCATGTACACCAATTCCTTTGTCGCGCGTTTTGTCTAACAAACGCCATATAAATCAACAACAAATCATCTTTGTGCACCGCAGCAAAACGTGTAACATTCAAGTCATGAGCCAAAACGCCTCCCGCATGCCGCTAATCGACGCCTTGAAGGCGGTTGCGGCACTGCTCGTCCTGATGAATCACTTTTCATCCTATGGACCGCTGGCTGAGGCTGCGCGCGAGGCATTCCCGGGGATTTTTGGCTGGTTTTTTGAATATGGCCGCATGGCCGTTCAGGTTTTCCTGGTCATTGCCGGCTTCCTCGCGGCGCGCGGCCTGTCGTCCGAAGGGCAGGCACTCGGCATTTCGCCCTTGCCGCTGATCTGGAAACGCTATCTGCGGCTGGTCGTGCCTTATCTGGCCGCCATTGGCCTGGCAATTATCGCCGCCGCCATCGCCAACCAGTGGCTGGATGACGAGGCCATTCCGGCCCGCGCCACCTTCTCGCAGTGGCTGGCCCATGCCTTCCTGGTCCATAGCCTGCTGGGTTTCGACGCACTGTCCGCTGGTGTCTGGTACATCGCCATCGATTTTCAGCTCTTCGCGCTGATGGCCATCCTGCTCTGGTCTGGCCGGGCGCGCCTGATTGCACCGGCGCTGGTCCTGGCCGTAGCCACGGCCTCGCTATTCTGGTTCAACCGTGATGCCAGCTGGGATAACTGGGCGATTTACTTCTTCGGCTCCTATGGCCTCGGCGCTGCCGCCTGGTGGGCCTCCGACCGCAAGCAGATGTCGGCCTGGCTGGGTGTCATGCTGACCATCGCGGTGGCTGCACTGATCGTCGACTTCCGCCTGCGCATCGCACTGGCCCTATCGGTCGCCCTGTTGCTTGGTTTCGGCCGCCGCACCGGCCTGCTGGCGCAATGGCCGAACGCTAAACCTTTGGCCTTCCTCGGCCAGATTTCCTACTCGATTTTCCTGGTGCATTTTCCGGTCTTGCTGATTGCCAACAGCCTGTATGCCCGGTTCAATCTGGATTCAACCCTGTCGGCCATGATCGCGCTGGTACTGGCCTGGGCAACCAGCATTGCCGCAGCGACCTTGTTCTATCGCTGGATCGAAAGCCCGGAAGCCAGCCGACGCATCACCAGTGCCCTTGGCTGGCTGCTTGGCAATACCCTTGAGATTGCCCGCAAGGTGCCTGTCATCGGCACCCTGCTGCCACGCCGCACCTAGTACCGCAGACCCAAAGGCTGGCCCTAGTCCGCAAGTTCCGGGCGCCCCCGAAAGAATTCCAGCGCCTCGGGGTTAGCCAATGCCTCGACATTCTTGACCGGCTGCTCGCTCACCACGTTGCGCACCGCGAGTTCGACGATCTTGCCCGACTTGGTGCGCGGAATGTCCTGCACCTGAACCACCTTGGCCGGTACGTGGCGCGGCGTGGTGTTATCCCTGATCTGCCGCTTGATGCGGTCGACCAGTGAAGCATCCAGCACATCACCTTCCCGTAGCCTGACAAAGAGCACGACGCGCACGTCGTCATTTCGACCGGGGGGCCACTCCTGGCCGATGACCAATGACTCCAGGACTTCCGGCAGCTGCTCGACCTGGCGGTAGATTTCCGCCGTACCGATCCGCACGCCGCCGGGATTCAACGTGGCATCAGAGCGGCCATAGATGATCATGCCGTCGTGGGCAGTCAGTTCCGAAAAATCGCCATGGCACCAGATGTTGTCGAAGCGCTCGAAATAAGCTGCCTTGTACTTCTCCCCCGCCGGATCGTTCCAGAAACCGACCGGCATCACCGGGAAAGGCTTGGTACAAACCAGTTCACCCTTTTCGCCGCGCACCGGTTGACCGGCATCGTCGAAGACATCGACCGCCATGCCCAGACCGCGACACTGGATTTCGCCGCGATAAACCGGCAGCACGGGATTGCCCAGCACAAAGCAGGAAACGATATCGGTACCACCGGATATTGAGGCGAGCAGGATGTCCTGCTTGATTTCGCGATAAACCCAGTCAAAGCCTTCCGGCGACAGGGGGCTACCTGTCGAAAACATGGCGCGCAAGGCCGTCAGGTCGTGCGTCTTGCCCGGCGTCAGACCGAGCTTGGCAGCGGCATCGATGAATTTGGCCGAGGTGCCGAAGTGGGTCATCTTTTCAGTGGCCGCATAGTCGAACAACACCGTGCCCTTCGCGGCAAATGGCGAGCCGTCGTAAAGCAACAGCGTCGCGCCACAGGCCAGACCGGACACCAGCCAGTTCCACATCATCCAGCCGCAGGTGGTGAAGTAGAACAGCCGGTCGCCCGGCCGGACATCGCTGTGCAGCTGATGCTCTTTCAGGTGCTGCAACAGCACGCCACCGTGGCAATGGACGATGCACTTCGGTACGCCGGTCGTCCCCGAGGAGAACATGATGAACAGCGGGTGGTCGAAAGCAACGCGATTGAAAACGACTTCCTTGCCCTCGGCAGGCAGAATATCGTTCCAGCCAACCGCGTTGGAAATGTTGCCAAGCGCCGGCCTAGCGTTCAGGTAGGGAACCACCACCGCCTTGAGTAGCGATGGCATTTTGCTCACCACCTCGGCATTCTTCTCCAGGCAATCCACCGGTTTGCCGTTGTACCAGTAGCCATCGACACAGATCAGCACCTTGGGCTCGATCTGGCCGAAACGGTCGAGCACGCCCTGTACGCCGAAGTCCGGCGAAGCGGAAGACCAGATGGCACCGAGCGACGTTGCAGCCAGCATGGCGACCAAGGTTTCCGGCAGATTGGGCAGATAACCCGCCACCCGATCGCCTTCGCCCACCCCGGCCGCAATCAGGAATTGCTGGAAGCGGGCCACTTCGGCATACAGTTCGCCGCGGCTCATCCGCCGCTTGACCTTGTCTTCGCCCCAGAAGACCAGTGCCTCACCGGCATCGCGTTGCTGCAGCAGGTTCTCGGCGTAATTCAGGCGCGCCTCAGGAAACCAGCGAGCCCCCGGCATCCGGTCTCGGTCGACGAGGATTTTCGTGCCTTTCTCACCGACCACGCCACAGTAGTTCCACAGCGAAGACCAAAAGACTTCCGGCATATCAATCGACCACTGCCACAGGTCGGCATAGCTTTCGTAGCCTTCCGAGCGCATGAATTGCGCCATGCGAGTCTTGTCCACGGTTTGCGGATTGGGTTGCCAGAGCGGCTTCGCTTCGATCGCGTAGGTCATGTGGTCTCCGTTTTATGGTGTTCAACGTACAGGTTAACAGCATAGCGGCGGCCAAGACTGTCGTCAGGCGGACAAACCGGGATTTAGCTGCTGCTAATATCGTGGTTTGTCGCCACCCATAAAATCCCACAGACAAGGAGAGCCAGCATGACCCAAGTAGTCCTCACCGAAGTGATCGGCAAGGTTGGCCTGATCCGCATCAACCGTCCGGAAGCGATGAACGCGCTGAACAACGACGTCGTCGACGGCATCGGTGCCGCCATCGACGTTTATGAAGCCGACGAGGCCATCGGCTGCATCGTCATCACCGGCAATGAGAAAGCCTTCGCCGCTGGCGCCGATATCGGCTTCATGAAGGATTTCGACTACATGCACGCCTACAAGACCGACTTCATCACCCGCAACTGGGAACGCATCAAGACCACCCGCAAGCCG
>JAGTRV010000247.1 GCA_018262245.1 Pseudomonadota bacterium
TGGCTCTATTTGTTCTATGCCGACTGGCCGGCATGGGGGCTGGGCAAACTGCAGCTGGAATGGATTGCCACTGGCCACACCATCGGCGCCTTCCTGATGCTGGCTTTCCTCGTGTCGCATCTCTATCTGGCGACCACCGGTCACAAGATCACCTCGCAGGTCAAGGCCATGATCACCGGCTGGGAAGAAATCGAATAATCGGCACACCTCGAAATCACCACTTCATCAAGGAGTCAAACCATGAAAACTTTGAAAACCCTCGCCGCCGCAACTGTGCTGGGGCTGCTCGGCACTTCTCTCTCAGCCCAGGCCTACGATGGCGACTGGAAACGCGGGCGGATTTACTACCGCAGCGTATGCACCTCGTGCCACGTTGCCATGCCGGTGGGCGCGATCAATCCGAGCACCAAGACCAAGGCCGAGTGGGCCGCTTACCTGAAGGCCGACAAGCACGCCAAGGGCAAGGACACGGTCAAGCAGTACGTCAGCAAGGCCTACCGTGCCAGCATCAAGTCGGGCAACAAGGCGGCGGAAAAATTTGCGGACGTGCCGGATCAGGAATTGCTCGAAGACCTTGCCGCCTTCCTCAAAAAAGGTGCGAAGGACGGCGACGCACCGGCCAGCTGCAGCTGATCCAGAGCCATGAGGACGGCCTGCCATCCCCGGCTGGGGATGGCGGGTGACTCCAGGAATTCAGGACATGGATACGAACCCGGGAAGCGGACCCCGTTGGCTGGCTGGCTTCAGAGCCGACTACGCGAAGATCCTGGTTGAGGAATGGTCGCCTTTTGTCGGCGCCTTGCTGCTGGTGCTGGTCATCATCGGCCTGATGCTCAGTGGTCTGGTGTGGGGCGTCTTCGGCGGGGTCAAGTTCTGGGGCGACTGGTTCAATAACCTGATCGGCCTCGGCCCGCTGATCGGCGTGCCTCACGAACTCGACACCTTCATCATGCACCGCATGTCGCTGATGAACATCATGCTCGTGCTGGGCGCCTTTTCCGCGGCGCTGTTGTCCCGCCAGTTCAGCCCCAATCGCCCGCCCAAGCTTGAATACGTCTGGGCCGCCCTGGGCGGCAGCTTCCTGGGTATCGGCGCAGCGCTGGCTGGCGGGTGCACGACCGGCGGCTTCTTCAACCCCGTGCTGCATGCCTCGCCGGCCGGATGGGCCATGTGGGCGGGGCTGCTGGCGGGTGCAGCGATCGGCCTGAAATTGCTGCTCTGGACGCTGGAAAACGTCGAATGGGGCATGCAGGCGCCACCCGCGCTTGAAATATCCGAAACCGTGACTCGGAGATATCCGTTGCTGGGACTTGCCGTGATTGTCGGCGTACTGGTCTGGGCGACGCAGTGGTACGGCTCGGCCGATGAAATGCGGGTTGCGCGTGCCGTGATCGTGCTGGCCGGCTTCGCCATCGGCTTCATCATGCATCGCTCGCGCCTGTGCTTCGCCCGCGCCTTCCGCGAGCCCTTCATGACGGCGGAAGGTGACATGACCAAGGCAGTAATCCTGGCGCTGGCGATCGGCATACCTGTTGCCGCGCTGCTGTTCGAGAAAAAAGTGATCGACCCCTACGTGGCGATCCCCGCGACGTTCTGGATTGGCTCGCTGGTCGGCGGCGTGATCTTCGGCATCGGGATGGTGTTTGCCGGTGGCTGCGCATCGGGTTCGCTGTGGCGCATGGGTGAGGGGCACATCAAGCTCTGGGTAGCGATGTTCTTTTTCTCGTGGATCGGTTCGACCGCCAGTGCCCTGTTCAAGAAATTCGGCCTGACCGCCATCGACGAAACCAATGTCGAAACGTACGAAATAACCGGGGTCGGCTTCCAGGCGTACTTGCCCGAAATGCTTGGCAGCTGGGGCTGGACCCTGTTGATCCTCGGCAGCCTGCTGCTGTTCTGGTATGCGTTGGTGCGCTACAACGAGAGCACCGAAAAATTTACCCTAATGTAGGAGAGCATCATGAGCACGAAACGAATGACCCTGTTGGTCGCCATTATGGCCAGCCTCGCCGCTGCGCCGCTCGCTTTGAGTTCTGCAGCCCAGGGCGCCGAGGCCATTCAGGTCAAGGAAGGCTATTACAAGTCGCTGGTCGATTATGAGTTCATGCGCCAGAACGTGGATATTCCGCCGAAAAAGGGCGTCATGATCATCGACTCACGTCCCGCCGCGCGGCAGTACGATCCCGGGCATATTCCCGGTGCGGTGAACATTCCCGACACGCAGTTCGACAAGCAGGTTGCAAAACTGCCGGCAGACAAATCGACGCTGCTGCTGTTCTACTGCGGCGGGCTGGACTGCATGCTGAGCCACACGTCGGCCATGAAAGCCGAAAAGGCGGGTTATTCCAACATCAAGGTCTATCCGGCCGGGATGCCTGAATGGAAAGCCAAGGGCGGACCGGTGTCCGTGTCGGCCGCCTACATCAAGAAACTGATCGATGACAAGACCCCCCATATGCTGATTGACGCGCGGCCGAAGCGCGTGGCTGACCAGGGCATGATTCCGGGCGCGGTCAATATCTCCGATACCGAGTTCGACAAGAACATCGGCAAGCTTCCCGCCGACAAGGCCATGCCGGTGATCTACTACTGCGGCGGCCTCGAGTGCGTGCTGTCGGACAAATCCGCCGACAAGGCCAGGAAGCTCGGCTACACCAATGTCCTGACCTATCCCCCGGGCTACCCGGAATGGGAGAAGTTGCATGGCGGTGCCAAGGCCCAGGCCGCGGCCGCCCCGGCGCTGGTGGCGGGGAAGGAAAAAGGGACGGTCAGCGTCGCGTCCTTCGAGAAGATCCTGAAGGAAAACCCGTCCTCGGTACTGGTGGTCGATGTGCGTGATGCGAAGGAGTTTGCCGCGGGCACGATTGCCGGTGCGATCAACCTGCCGATCAACGAGCTCGAGAAAAAGGTCGGCACGCTGCCCACCGACAAGCCGGCGATCTTCATCTGCGGGACCGGCGCCCGCTCCGGCGAGGCCTACGACATGGTGCAGCTTCTGCGCCCCGAAGTGAAGGCTTCGTTCATCGATGCCGACATCAAGTTTGACGGCAAAGGCGCATATCGGATGACGGAGAAGAAATAGCGTTATCAGCAGCGATGACTGCAGGCCGGCGACCGGTTGTCCGCCGCCTGGCCTGCATCCCAATTCCCGGAGATCGAATCATGAAAAAACTGACTATTGCCGCTGCGCTGTGTTTTTCCGTCGCGTTGCCTGTTCTCGCTCAGACGCCGGCCGAACTTTTCGTCACGCTGAACACCGGCAGTCCGATGACGCAGGGGATGGCCCTGGTGCTGGCAAGCCAGGCGGTCGAACAGAAAGTCGCCGTGCGTATTCTGCTGTGCAGCGAGGGTGGTCAACTCGCCGTCAAAGGCAGGCAATCCATGGTGCTCAAGCCGCGCGACGTGACCCCCAAGGACATGCTGCAGAGCCTGATGAAGGCCGGCGCCAGGGTCGAGGTCTGCGCACTGTTCCTGCCCAACAGCGATTGGAAGTCCACTGATCTTATCGAAGGCATCGGCGTTGCCAAGCCGGCCGACGTGGCGGGCTACCTGATGCAAGCGAATGTAAAGACGCTGAGCTATTGAGTTGAATGCGCAATCCCGTCCTGGCAACCGGTGCGGGAGGTGAGTGGTCGACAGGGGGGATGTCATGAGCCGCCGTTGCGCACCGTATGTCCGGTGCGCAGGCGGCGCCGGTCAGGCTGCAGCAGATAGACCCGGCCGGATTCGGCCGGCTAGGTGAAATCCAGGCGCGTATCGCGCAGCACGCCAAACAACCGGATCGCCTCCCGGCGCGGCATTTCCAGGGGCGGCAACGCCTCGGCCTCCAGCGCAAACCCACTCAGTATGAGCGCGTCCATGACTTTTTTTGACAGCACCATCTCGCCGGCCCGGGCGCGGTGCAGCAGGCGTTCGGCAACGCTTACGGTGTCGCCAAAAATGAGCCCCTGACCGGGTACCAGGTCGCCGGCATTGCCGATGACCGCATCGCCGGCATGCAGCCCTATCGCGACCGCTGCCCGGATGCCGTAGTCGTTCTGCCACGACTCCTCGATGACGGTGAAGTCGCGCTGAATATCCTGTGCCGCCTCCACAGCGCGCTGCGCATCGCCTGCGCCGACGAACGACGCCATCATGGTGTCGTTCAATACGTTGCGCACGACGCCGCCGTGCCGCTCGACCGCCGCCTGCACCAGCCCGAAGAATTCGGCAGCACGCGCCAATACCACCGACGGCTCGAGGATTTCCGACGTGCGCGTGAACCCGCTCGTCTCGGCGAACAGAATCACGACCGGTGTGCGTTCCGGCGCAGCTGTTGTGTCGTTTGTCGATGTCATGCAAGAGCCCCCCATTGTTCCTGCCATCAGGCCGGCC
>JAGTRV010000248.1 GCA_018262245.1 Pseudomonadota bacterium
TTTATTCCTCTTTGCTTATTCCGATTGCTGCAATAGCCACTGAAAACCTGCCAGTCGAAAATTAACCTTGCCCCCTCCCCCTGCGCGCTAATGCCGGCCGGTAACGTACGCATGCCAGGCAGATATGAAAAACCCCGGCGACCTCTGAAAGGCCTGCCGGGGCTTCCTGGACAACACCCGAAAGTGCTGTCCGTACCGCAACAAAAATTACTTGATGTAGATCTGGTCGAAGACGCCACCGTCGTTGAAGTGCTCCTTCTGCACCTTGGTCCAGCCACCGAATTCCTTGTCGACGGTAACCAGCTTGAGTTTGGCGAACTGCTTGGCGTACTTGGCAGCCACCTTCGCATCGGTCGGACGATAGAAGTTCTTGCCTGCGATATCCTGACCTTCCGGCGAATACAGGTAGTTCAGATATTCGGTCGCGACCTTGCGGGTCCCCTTCTTGTCGACGATCTTGTCGACCACGGCCACCGGCGGCTCGGCCAGGACGGAGATGGACGGCGTGATGATTTCGAACTTGTCCGGACCGAGTTCCTTGACGGACAGGTAGGCTTCATTTTCCCAGGCGATCAGCACGTCGCCAATGTTGCGCTCGACGAAGGTGGTCGTTGAACCGCGGGCGCCGGAGTCGAGCACCTTGACGTTGCCGTAGAGCTTCTTGACAAATTCCTTGGCCGTGGCATCGCTACCGCCTGGCAGTTGCTTGGCATAGGCCCAGGCCGCCAGGTAATTCCAGCGGGCGCCGCCGGAAGTCTTCGGATTCGGGGTGACCACTTCGATACCTGGCTTGACGAGGTCGCCCCAGTCCTTGATGCCCTTGGGGTTGCCCTTGCGAACGAGCAGGACGATGGTCGAGGTGTAGGGTGAGGCGTTCAGCGGCAACTTCTTCTGCCAGTCCTTGGCCAGCAGGCCGGCATCGGCGACGGCATCGATGTCACCGCCCAAAGCCAGGGTAACCACATCGGCATCGAGACCATCGATCACGGCGCGGGCCTGCTTGCCGGAACCACCGTGCGCAGCCTTGATGGTCACCGTTTCGCCGGTCTTGGCTTTCCAGTGCTTGGCGAACGCAGCGTTGTACTCTTGATACAGCTCGCGGGTCGGGTCATAGGAAACGTTAAGCAGATTAACGTCGGCAAATGCCTGGCCGCCCAGGGCAAGGCCCAGTGCAATGGCGATCAGACTACGGCGGGCATGGTTGAAGCGCATTTTGCTGAAATCCTGTTCAGTTATGGAGCCGCCAATTTACGAATCCACCGGCACCAGGAAAACGATGTAATTCTTATGATCTTATGCACCGCAAGGCTTATATCGTTCAAAGCGCCCACCCACCGTGCGCTGAACGAAAGACATCGACATAAGCTTCATAGCGCAAAGCCGCAACGCTTATAACAAGAAATTGGTTCTCCTTGCCGGGGCCCCGTGGGCAAGATGAGGCCACACGCTGCAACGCACCATGCGCCGCCAGCGTTCGCCCTTTACCTTTTCTTTTCAGGAGCCACCCATGGCCAACACCTCCCTTGAATACTTCATTTCCGGCAACAAGGCAGTGCTCGACACGCTGCACTCCTTCGTCGGAATTTCCCTCAACAGTGTCGAGAAAATCGCCTTTCACCACCTGAGCAGCACCCGCCGGGTGCTCGACCAGCAAGTCCAGCAAGGCAAAGAACTACTCGGCAGCTAGGATGTGAACAGCGCCGTGACACTTGGCGGCACGTTCGCGCAACCGCACATCGACAACGGCATCGACTACCTGCGCGGTCTCCATGACATCTCGAGCGAAGCCCAGGAGCAATACATCAACCTGTTCGAACGCGGCCACGGCGAATTGAATAAGTCGGTATCCTCGCTTCTCGACTGGTATTCGAACAACTCCGGCCACACCGATGTTGCGGTTGCCGCGGTCCGGTCCGCGGTATCGGCCGCCAACTCGGCTTTCGAAAACGTCCACAAGACGGCTCGCCAGGTAGCCAACATCGCCGACGCCAGCGTCAAGGCGGCGACCAGCGCAAGCACCCGCGCCATCGATTCCGCTACGCAGTCCTCACGCAAGAAAGCGGCTTGATAGGCACAGTCCCTCCCGGAACACCAGGGGGGGCTATCCTCCCCCTACACATCCATGCTCGATCGAGCAGTGAAGTTCATAGTCGTTCAGCCATACACGGACAACGATTTTTCAGGCATACCGTTATACCAACGGCAAAATTTGATACAAAAAATTAATTCGTATGCCTGACCAAGGACATCTCCTATCGTTCAGTGCTGATACAGGCCGCCACTGATCGGCCGCCCGAACTGCACGCAAGGAACGCCATGCCATTTTCCGATTTCGTCCGGACCCTGAATTCCCCGAACGGGGTTTTTCCGAAGCACTACGCCAGCACCGGGCTGGACCAGCCGTTTGTCGCAACGGAAGGCGGGGTATTCCTGCAATACGCCAATATCCGGCTGGAATCCCGCTACCTCCCGATTGTCGAACTGGCCACCGGAAAAATCCACGGACATGCCGCATCGTTTCAGGCCTTCGGGCTTTCGACGCGAATCCCGATGCTTTCAGAAGCAGTCTTTGTCTTACCGACCGATGACGAAGAGTTCATCTATCTCGACCGGCTCGTACGTACCATGCACGCCTTGAACTACCTGACCAAGCCTTCCCGGGGCAACTTGCTGCTCAAGGTCCATTCCCGTCATGTACTCAGTGTGCCAGCCGATCATGGCCTCGCCTTCGAGGAAATTCTCAAGCCATGCGGCCTTTTCCCGGAGCAAATCACACTGGAAATCGAGATCGACGGGACAAGTGACACCGACCGCCTGATCCGCGCCATTCGCAACTATCAGTCACGTGGCTACACCATCGCGGCCAGCCGCTTTGGCCGCAACCACCTCGACTTTGGCCTGCTGCGCGAAGTCCGGCCGGAAATCGTCAAACTCGATCCGCTGCTGATCGACTCCCCAAGGCCGCTGTCCCGCATCATCGACAACCTGCGGCGCCTGCCTGGCAAGGTATTGCTTGAGGGACGAGATGTTCGGAGCCTGAAGAAATCGGGGCTATTGCAACACATCGATCTCTTGCAGACACACAAGCCATTCCCGCATTGGCATGCCGCGCAGGCACAAGGCATCACGGCCGTTCAAACGAAAATTTCAAGCGCCGCCTGATTCGCGTCAGGAACACATACGCATTCACCAATGAGGCGGCAAAACGCTCTGCCGCCCAACGATCCGACTCTTGCCGACTGATGTTTAGACACCTCACCCTGGGCCTGCTCTTCGGGCTCCTGCTTGGCACCACCTCGCACGCCATTGAAACCGGAAGCCCCGTCCCTCCCCTCGAAATAAGCACCTTCGACGGAAAACTGCTGAATACCTCTTCTCTTCGCGGCGAGGTCGTCATTCTGAACATCTGGGCCATCTGGTGCACCTATTGCCGAACGGAAATGCCGGCACTCGAAACCTACTATCGCCGCCACCGCCATGAAGGCCTGCGCATCATCGCGGTAAGCATCGACGATGAATCCGCCGAAGCCAAGGCAAGAGAAATCATGAATGCCTATAGTTTCACCGGTGGTGTCGGCCGCCTGAGCAAGCTATCCGCGCTCGGCAACCTCTCCCGCTTGCCGCTCACCTTCGTGATTGACCGGAATGGAATATTGCGCAAGAACGGTTATGAAGGCGATCCGAAGATCGATCTGCCCCCCCCTGGAAAAACTTGTAACGCCACTCCTGAAAGGCAATTACGGTGGCAAACGTTAGCGATTAAAAAAGCATCCATTGATCACGCTGGCCGCGAGAGCACGATGGCCGTGGCTGACGACCTGGTGAATCGGGTTCACCAAATGCCTGTTGAGGCCCGGTAGTAAAATGGCGGCTTCCGGTGGGCTCTATGCCGTAACCGATCGATGAATGTGTGCTACCCCCAAAAAGGAGCTGTTGATGCGCAGATCGATGAACGCACTCTTGATGGCGCTGATGCTCACTGCAACCGGCTACGCCTGCTCGGCAAGCAATACGGCTGGCTACGGTGCTGAACTCCAAGGCTTCCCTTACCCTTATCCTATTCAGCATTTCACGTTTGTCTCACAGGGGCAAAATCTCCAGATGAGCTATATGGATGTGCCACCTGCGGGCCAGCCTAACGGACGGACAGCGGTACTGATGCACGGCAAGAATTTCTGCGGCGCAACCTGGGAAACCACGATCAGCGCGCTAACCGATGCAGGCTACCGGGTGGTCGTTCCAGACCAGATAGGCTTCTGCGCATCCAGCAAACCCGCGTATTACCAATACAGTTTTCAGCAACTCTCCGCCAACACTATGTCGCTGTTGAAGCAGCTCGGCATAACACACGCCATTTTGGTCGGACACT
>JAGTRV010000020.1 GCA_018262245.1 Pseudomonadota bacterium
CTTCCCTATCTGCGAACCGTTGTGACCGGCGCACCCGAGACACAGGACGTTTATTGCGAATGGCAGCGTCGCCGAGAAATCGAAGAGGCTGGGGTCATCCTGGTTCGTCCTGATGGCGTGGTCGCGTGGCGCCATAGCGCTGACTTGTTTGATGCGAAGAAGGCAAAAGACCTTCTTGTCGATGCTCTGTCAAAGATCCTGAACAAAAAAGTGTAGCGGCAACAGGGGAGGGCGAAAGCCAACCCTATTCATGTGTGCAGAAACCAACCCCAATTCGAGGAGACCAAGATGAACTTCATCAAGAAATTTGCAGTGGTGGCGGTGAGCGCCGCCCTTCTGGCCAATGTCAGCCATGCCGACATCAATGTCGGTGTGATCTTTTCCCTGACTGGCCCGGCAGCGTCACTTGGCAATGAGACAAGAAAGTCGATTGACCTGATGCCGACCACTCTGGGCAAGGAAAAAGTCAATTTCATGGTCATGGACGATGCAACCGATCCGACTAACGCAGTTAAAAACGCTCGCAAGCTGATCGGTGAAAACAATGTTGACGTCCTGTTTGGACCGAATTTGACCTCTGGTGGTGTGGCGATCGCTGACGTGGCCAACGAAAAGAAAGTGCCGCTGTTGTCTCAGGCACCCATCGAGGTTGCACCCGAAAAGTTGAAATGGACGTTTCGGGTGGAGCCGCTGGCTGAAATCATGGTTGGCCGTTGCGTGGCTGATATGAAGGCAAAGGGCGCCAAAACCGTCGCTTTCATCGGGTTTTCCGATCCGTGGGGAGAGTTGCTGCTCAAGGCGCTGAACAAGACGGCTGAGGCAGCTGGCATCAAGGTCGTGGCGGTTGAACGTTTTGGCCGTACGGATAATAGCGTCACCGCTCAAGCGCTCAAGATCGTGACTGCCAGGCCGGATGCAGTGTTCGTTGGTGGGGCCGGAACGCCTGCGGTCATGCCGCACAGCACCCTGCGCGATCGCGGCTACACCGGCCCGGTATACCACTCCCACGCAGTCGCAAACAAAGACTTCCTGCGCGTCGGCGGCAAGGCTATCGAAGGTGCGCGCCTGGCGGTTGCCCCGGTGCTTGTGGCTGAGCAGCTACCCGACACGCATCCGAACAAGAAGAGTGCCTTGGCGTTCCTGGCGCTACTTGAAAAGAAGTACGGGCCTGATTCGCGTTCAACCTTTGCTGGCGCGTCGTGGGACGGCTGGGTGATCCTCGAACATGCACTGACAGGGGCGCTGAAGACCGCCAAGCCGGGGACGGATGAGTTTCGGGAGGCCGTGCGCAATGGCCTGGAAAACACAAAGAAGGTGGTCGGCGCCAACGGAACCTACACCACCAGTGCCACCGATCATGGCGGCTATGACCCTGCGTCGGCAGTGCTGATCGAGGTTTCGAACGGCAAATGGAAGTATGTCAATTAAGGCAGAAAACCCGCTGGATTTCTGAATTTTCACTGAAGTTTGCCAAGGGCTAACCCCCTTGGCAAATAAGCATTTGTGGCCGAAGTATTTTCAGTGGCTAGTTAAATTAGTTTAAAAACAACGTTGTGCGCATTGTGAACATTTGGGAAATAAATTACGGCAAGCTCTTGCATCTCCCTAGAATCTCCACATCAACAAAAACGATGTGTAGACAAACATGAATACCGGCTTCACTGGGTTCGGCTAACGAGCCCCCCACCCGTCGTCCTCCGAGACGACCGCACCTAATAAATTTATGCCCTTCGCCAGCGGGAAAGCCAATCTTTCCGAGGGGAGCGGCTTGCCCGAATTCGTCGATCAAGGATAACGCATGACCATCCAGCTGAAATGTCTGTCCCACACGCCATTGCGTGGCATCAATGACCCCGGTGCCGCCATTGTTGCCGAAGTCGATGCCGTACTGGCCAAGGCGAAGGCCGAAGTCGAAGCCTTCGATCCGGAGCTGATCGTCGTCTTCGCACCGGATCACTACAACGGCCTGTTCTACGACCTGATGCCGCCGTTCGTCATTGCCACTGCGGCCGACTCGGTGGGTGATTACCAGACGATGACCGGTCCCCTGTCGGTGGACAAGGATCTGGCCCTGAAAATGGCCAAGTTCATCCTCGACAGCGACATCGATATCGCCATTTCCCACCGCCTGCAGGTCGATCACGGCTGTACGCAGACCCTGGAAGAAATGACCGGTAGCCTGACCCGCTACCCGGTGATTCCCATCATCATCAACTCGGTGGCCCCACCGTTTGGTCCCTATCGCCGGGTGCGCAAGCTGGGCGAGGCGGTCGGCAAATTCATCGCCAAGCTGAACAAGCGCGTGCTGATCCTCGGCACCGGTGGCCTGTCGCATGAACCGCCCGTGCCGCTGCTGTCGGGCGCCAATGAGGATATTGCCAATTTCCTGATTGCCGGGCGCAACCCGACGCCGGAATTCCGCGCCGCCCGCCAGGCCCGCACGTTGGCCACCGGCATGATCTTCGGCAAACCGGAATGCGAGCTGACCCCGCTCAATCCCGAGTGGGACCAGAACTTCATGGATCTGCTGATTCGTGGCCGGTTGGACAAGGTCGATGCCTTCGACATCGAAGAAATTTCGAAGGCAGCCGGTCGCTCGACCCATGAAGTCCGCACCTGGGTCGCCGCTTTTGCCGCAATGGCCGCCAGTGGCCCCTACAACGCCCATCAGGATTATTACCGCCCGATCAACGAGTGGATTGCTGGTTACGGCGTGGTCAGCGCCAGCCAGAAGTAAATCCGCTTATCCAGACAATTTGCATCACACCCCATCCCCAAGGAGATGTAAGAAATGACTACCCATACCATTCCGACCGAAGCTGAAATCGTTCAGCGTGCCCATGACCTGATCCCGATGCTGCGTGCGCGCGCCGAGGAATGCGAAAAGGGCCGCATGGTGCCCAAGGCAACCATCCAGGCTTTCAAGGAAGCCGGCTTTTTCAAGATTCTCCAGCCGAAGCGCTGGGGCGGTTACGAAATGCACCCGAACGTGCTCAACAAAGTGCTGATCGAACTGGCCCGCGGCTGCCCGTCCAGTGCCTGGAACGTCATGGTGCTCGGCGTGCATCCGTTCGAAGTGGGCCTGCTGCCGGCCAAGGTCGGTGACGAACTGTGGGGCGAGGACAACACCCAGCTGGTTTCTTCTTCCTACGCGCCGTTTGGTACTGTCGCCAAGGTCGAGGGCGGCTACAAGCTGAATGGCGAATGGCTGACTTCCAGCGGCTGTGACCATGCGGCCGGTGGCGCCTTTGTCGGTGGCCGTGTCGAAGAAAACGGCGAACTGGTTTTCCGTTCCTTCTGGATCCAGCGCAGTGATTTCGAGATCGTCGACGACTGGTTCGTCGTCGGTCTGGCCGGTACCGGTTCCAAGAAATTGGTCATCAAGGATGTTTTCGTACCGGAATACCGCAGCCACGTGATCGGCGCCTACGGTGAAGAGTCGCATGGCGGTGTCGAGAACCTGTACAAGATGCCCTTCTTCTACGTCTTCTACGCTGCCGTTTCATCGGTGATCATCGGCATGGCCCGCGGCATGGCCGATCTCTACGTCGAGCACATGGTGCCGCGCCAGAACATCAACCAGGCGGTCGGCGCTGCGGTGAACGACCCGTTCATCAAGGGCAAGCTGGGCGAGGCTTATGCCAAGATTGTCGGCGCGACTGCCCGCGTCCTGCAGAACACTGAAGAGGCCTGGAGCTATGCTTCGAAGGGCCAACTGGTACCGCTTGAAGCCCGTATCCGTCACTTTGCCACCAACCAGTTCACCGGCGGCGACTGCTTCGAGGCGGCCCACATGATTTTCAAGAAGACCTCGACCCGCGGCGTGTGGATGAATTGCCCGATGCAGCGCCAGATGCGCGATATCCTGGTCGGCGCCAACCACATCACGCAGAATCAGGACAACATCGGCGATCTGCTCGGCGGCCATATGCTCGGCAACCCGCTGCCGCAGCCCAACCCGTTCGGCGCCAAGCCGGCGGTGACGACGCAGTACCAGTGAGGAGGCTGCGATGAGCCAGGAAATCAACCAGAAGCTAGACTGGAAGGCGAACCCCGATCTGGCGGCGCTGCCGACCATCACGGCCGATGACCACCGCTACGGCATGCGTCATTTCGCGGTCGGCGTCACCATCATCACCTCGAAGGATGGCGACCGCCGGGCCGGGCTGACCGCCACGGCCGTCTGCTCGGTGACTGCCGATCCACCGCGCCTGGTCGTCTTCGTCAACAAGAACGTTCAGGCCTGCGACATCGTGATGAGCAGCGGTGCGCTGTGTGTCAATGTGCTGGCCGGTGAGCAGGAAGAGGTCGCCAAGGTCTTTGCCGGCATGATCAAGGAGGTGCATGGCGACGCTCGTTTCGAGCATGGCCAGTGGGGCACGCTGGTCACCGGTGCGCCGGCCCTTGAGAACACGCTGGCCAGCTTCGATTGCCGCGTCATCAAGGTGTTCGACGAAAGCACGCACCAGGCCTTTCTGTGCGAAATCCTCGCCACCCGCGAGCGTAATGATGGCGAAGCCCTGATCTACCTGAACGGCGCTTTTCGCCGTCTGCCGCAATAAATCGATGTAGCTGCCCACCGATACCCAGAGGAGATAAACAATGAAACTGAAGAACCTGATTACCCTGACCGCCGCCGCTTTTGCCGCTGCTCCGACCTTCGCCGACATCAACATCGGCATCATCGCCTCGCTGACCGGGCCGGCCGCAGCGCTTGGCGCCGAAACCAAGAAGGCCATCGCCATGTTCCCGAGCACGGTGGGTGGCGAGAAGGTCAATTTCATCCTGCTCGACGATGCGACCGACCCGACCAGCGCGGTCAAGAATGTCCGCAAGCTGATCTCTGAAGACAAGGTCGACGTCATCCTCGGCCCCAACCTGATCAGCACGGCGACGGCCATGGCCGATGTGGCCAATGCCGAAAAGACCCCGATGATCTCCGTCGCACCGCTCGATGTATCCGGCGACAAGCGCGGCTACGTCTTCCGCAGTGAGCCTTCCGCTGATCTGATGGTCAATCGCATCGTCGCCGACATGGTCGAGAGTGGTGCCAAGACGGTTGGCTTCATCGGCTTCTCCGATTCCTGGGGCGAACTGCTGCTGAAGGCGCTGACCAAGGCCACCGAAGGCAAGATCAACATCGTCGCCAGCGAGCGTTACGGTCGGGCTGACCCGAGCGTTCAGGCCCAAGTGCTGAAGGTGATGTCGGCCAAGCCGGATGTCGTGTTCGTTGGCGCTTCCGGTACGCCGGCTGCCATGCCGCAGATCACGCTGCGCGAGCGCGGCTACAAGGGCAAGATCTACCAGTCGCACGGCGTGACCAGCAAGGAATTCCTGCGTGTTGGCGGCAAGAACGTCGAAGGTGCCCTGATCCCGGTAGGTCCGGTGCTGGTGGCCGAGCAGTTGCCGGATAGCCATCCGGCCAAGAAGGCGGGTGTCGCTTTCGTCAAGGATCTGGAAGCCAAGAACGGCCCGGATTCCCGTTCGACTTTCGCCGGCGCTTCCTGGGATGCCTGGCTGCTGGCCCAGAACGGCATCGTTGCCGCACTCAAGGGCAAGGCCAAGCCGGGTACACCGGAATTTCGCGCCGCCCTGCGTGACGGTATCGAGAAGACCAGCAAGCTGGTCGGCACCAACGGCGTCTACACGATGAGCGCCAACGACCACGCCGGATACGACGCGAGCAGCATTGTGCTGATCAAGGTTGAAAACAATCACTGGAAACTGGTGAAGTAATGAGCAACGCTTCCCTGCTCAGCACGGAAGCCGCGGCGGCGCTGCTCAAGGCAGCGACCGCCGATGGTCGTTCCATTGCTCCCCTGCGCGATCGCCTGGCGATTGCCGATCAGGATTCGGCCTACGCCGTCCAGGAGATCAACACCCAAGCCTGGCTGGCCGAAGGTCGCCGTCTGGTCGGTCGCAAGATCGGCCTGACCTCGCTGGCCGTCCAGGCCCAGCTCGGCGTCGACCAGCCCGACTTCGGCATGCTGTTCGCCGACATGGCGGTCGGTGATGGCGAGATCGTGGCTGCCGGCCGTCTGATCCAACCCAAGGTCGAAGCCGAAGTCGCGCTGATCCTCGGGCGCGATCTGACGCAGGAACGCCACACCTACGCCGACCTGATCCGCGCCACCGAATACGCCGTGCCGTCGATCGAAATCGTCGACAGCCGCATCGAGAACTGGAACATCAAGTTCGTCGATACGGTCGCCGACAACGCCTCCAGCGGCCTGTTCGTGCTCGGTGGCCGTCCGGTCAGGCTGAGCGACATCGACCTGACGGCCTGTGCCATGGAAATGAAGCGCGGTGACGAGATTGTTTCCCGCGGCAACGGTCGCGCCTGTCTGGGCAGCCCCTTGAACGCCGCCATCTGGCTGGCCGACATGATGGTTCGCTGCGGTCGTCCGCTAATGGCCGGCGACATCGTGCTGACCGGCGCCCTCGGCCCGATGGTCGCCGTCAAATCGGGTGACCGCTTCGACGTCAGCATCGACGGCCTGGGCAACGTCAGCGCCCTGTTCGCGTGATCATCCCCAACCCCACAAGAGAATCGACATGACCCAAAAAATCAAATGTGCCCTGATTGGTCCGGGCAACATCGGCACCGATCTGCTGGCCAAGCTCAAGCGCAGCCCCTTCCTCGAACCGCTCTGGATGGTCGGTATCGATCCTGAATCCGACGGCCTGAAGCGCGCTGCCGAAATGGGCCTGAAAGTCACCGCCGAAGGCGTCGATGGCCTGCTGCCGCACGTCCTGGCCGATGGCGTCCAGATCGCCTTCGATGCGACTTCGGCCTACGTTCACGCCGAGAACAGCCGCAAGCTCAATGCCCTCGGTGTGATGATGATCGACCTGACCCCGGCCGCCATTGGCCCCTTCTGCGTGCCGCCGGTCAATCTCAAGGAACTGGTCGGGCGCAAGGAGATGAACGTCAATATGGTCACCTGCGGCGGACAAGCCACCATCCCGATGGTGGCTGCCATCTCCCGCGTCCAGAAGGTCAAGTACGGCGAGATTGTCGCCACGATCAGTTCGAAGAGCGCCGGCCCCGGCACGCGCAAGAACATCGACGAATTTACCCGCACTACCTCGGGCGCCATCGAGAAAGTCGGCGGTGCTGAAAAGGGCAAGGCCATCATCATCATCAACCCGGCCGAACCGCCGCTGATGATGCGCGACACCGTGCACTGCCTGACCGAAGGCACGCCGGATCAGGCGAAGATCACCGAATCGATCCACGCCATGATCAAGGAAGTCCAGAAGTACGTGCCGGGCTACCGCCTGGTCAACGGCCCGGTCTTCGACGGCAACCGCGTCTCCGTCTTCCTCGAAGTCGAAGGCCTGGGCGACTACCTGCCCAAGTACGCCGGCAACCTCGACATCATGACCGCCGCGGCGGCCCGGACGGCGGAGATGTTCGCCGAAGAAATCATCAGCGGCGTGCTCAAGCTTGAGCCTGTCGTCGCCTAAGGAGATAAGAAAATGAGTTTGCGCGGCAAGAACGTCACCGTCCACGACATGACCCTGCGGGATGGCATGCATCCCAAGCGTCACCTGATGACCCTCGACCAGATGGTCAGCATCGCTACCGGCCTCGACGAAGCCGGTATTCCGTTAATCGAAGTCACCCACGGCGACGGCCTGGGCGGGTCGTCGGTCAACTACGGCTTTCCGGCCCATACCGACGAGGAATACCTGTCCGCCGTGATTCCGCGGCTCAAGCGGGCCAAGGTCTCGGCGCTGCTGCTGCCCGGCATCGGGACCGTCGATCACCTGAAGATGGCGCGCGACCTCGGCGTCAACACCATCCGCGTCGCCACCCACTGCACTGAGGCTGATGTCTCCGAACAGCACATCACCATGGCCCGCAAACTGGACATGGACACCGTCGGCTTCCTGATGATGAGCCACATGAACAGTGCCGAAGGTCTGGTCAAGCAAGCCAAGCTGATGGAAGGCTACGGCGCCAACTGTATCTACGTCACCGACTCGGCCGGCCACCTGCTGCCGGAAGGCGTCAAGGAACGTCTCGGTGCCGTCAGAAAAGCCCTGAAGCCGGAAACCGAGCTCGGTTTCCATGGCCACCACAACCTGGCCATGGGCGTCGCCAACTCGATCGCCGCCATCGAAGTCGGGGCCAACCGCATCGATGCGGCTGCGGCTGGTCTCGGTGCCGGGGCCGGCAATACACCAATGGAAGTGCTGATTGCCGTGTGCAGCCTGATGGGTATCGAGACCGGGGTGGATGTCGCCAAGATCACCGACGTGGCCGAAGACCTGGTCGTGCCGATGATGGACTTCCCGATCCGCATCGACCGCGATGCGCTGACGCTCGGTTATGCCGGCGTCTATGGCTCCTTCCTGTTGTTTGCCAAGCGCGCCTCCGTGAAATACGGCGTGCCGGCCCGCGACATTCTGGTCGAGTTGGGCCGGCGCGGCATGGTCGGCGGCCAGGAGGACATGATCGAGGATACGGCCATCACCATGGCGCGGGAACGTGGGCTGAAGGTTTGAGCTTGATGGGTGGGCGGTTGCTACGCCCATCCACTGGTTGTTTTGCATTGATCGTCGAACGCATGCGCCATGCTTTTGCCTGGCCGCAGCGTTTGCACAGGAGTCCTTAATGGATGCTGAAATTTTTGCCCTGCTGGCGCAGGATGGCATTACCAACGGTGCCATTTACGCCTTGCTGGCGCTGGCACTGGTCCTGGTGTTTGCCGTTACCCGGATCATCTTCATTCCGCAGGGGGAGTTCCTCGCCTGGGGCGCGCTGACTATGGCGGCGCTCGAAGCTGGCGTATTCCCCGGCACGATCTGGCTGCTGATCGGCGCCGGCGTGCTGACACTGGGGGCCGATGTCATCACGTCGACTCCGGGGCGCCGCAGGCTGGGCAAATCGGCCTTGTGGAACCTGCTCTATCCGCTGGCCGTGGCCGGCCTGACCTGGGTTTTGCCATTGCAGGAACTACCGCATCTGGCCAAGGCCTGTCTGGCCCTGGCCATTGTCGTGCCGATGGGACCGATGCTCTATCGCGTCGCCTTCCAGCCGGTCGCTGAAGCGCCGGTCCTGGTGCTGTTGATCATTTCGGTCGCCTTGCATCTGCTGATGGTGGGCCTCGGCCTGCTGATCTTCGGTCCGGAAGGTTCGCGCACGGCGCCGTTCAGCGATGCGCAGATCGAAATCGGCTCGCTGATGGTCGGCGGCCATACCATCGTGGTGCTGCTCGCTTCGCTGCTGCTGATCGTCGGTCTCTTCCTGTATTTTGACCGGACGCTAGCCGGCAAGGCGCTGCGTGCCACCGCGATCAACCGCAATGGTGCCCGCCTGATGGGCATTTCGCCGGCCTTGGCCGGTCGTCAGACCTTCTTCTTCGCCGCCCTGATCGGCACGTTGTCCGGCCTGCTGGTCGCGCCGCTGACCACCGTCTATTACGACAGCGGCTTCCTGATCGGCCTCAAGGGATTCGTCGCCGCCATCATCGGCGGTCTGGCCAGTTATCCGCTGGCGGCGGCCGGCGCGATCATCGTCGGCCTGCTTGAATCCTTCTCTTCCTTCTGGGCCAGCGCCTTCAAGGATGTGCTGGTGTTCACGCTGATCATTCCGGTGCTGATCTGGCTGTCGTGGAAAACCCATCATGTCGAGGAAGAGGAAACGGCCCACGTCGTCAGCCTGTCGAACGGCAAAGGCTGGATCAGTCCGCGCCTTGTACTGGCGGTATTCCTCGGTGCGATTGCCGTGGCCCCGCTGGTCCTGCCCGAGTTCTACGTCACCTTGCTCAACTACGTCGGTCTGTCGGCACTCGTCGCGCTCGGTCTGGTGTTGCTGACCGGGGTTGGCGGCCTGACCTCCTTCGGGCAGGCGGCCTTCGTCGGTCTCGGTGCCTACAGCGCGGCCTGGCTGACCACGACGGCTGATCTGCCCTCCTGGCTGGCGTTCACGGCCGGCTCCCCGTGGGCGGCATTGCTGCTCGGCCTGTTGATCACGGCGACGGTAGCCATCATCCTCGGTTCGGTGACCCTCAAGCTGTCCGGCCACTACCTGCCGCTTGGCACCATGGCCTGGGGCATCAGCCTGTTCTTCCTGTTCGGCAACATGGAGTTCCTCGGCGGCCATGCCGGCCTGTCCAATCTACCGGCGATCAATATCTTCGGCTTCGAGCTGCTCGATAACCGCTATTACTACTACCTGGTCTGGGCCTTCGTGCTGGCGGCCTTGTTTACCACCAAGAACCTGCTCGATTCCCGCGAAGGCCGCGCCATCCGGGCATTGAAGGGCGGCATGGTGATGGCCGAGGCGATGGGCGTCGATACGTCCCGCGCCCGGATGGTGATTTTCGTCATCGCGGCGCTGCATGCTTGTGCTGCCGGCTGGCTTTACGCCCACCTGCAGCGCTTTGTGAACCCGACGCCGTTCGGCCTGCACATCGGCATCGAATACCTGTTCATGGCGGTGGTCGGTGGGGCCGGGCAGGTCTGGGGGGCACTGGTTGGTGCTGGCGTGATCACGGTCCTCAAGCAGTGGCTGCAGGACATCCTGCCCAAGCTGTTTGGTTCGGCCGGGCATTTCGAAACGATCGTTTTCGGGTTGATGATGATCGTCGTTCTGCACCGGGCTCGTGAAGGTCTGTGGCCCTTGCTGGCCCGTCTGGTGCCGGTGCGCAGCGAGCCGAAGGTGATCGATGCTGCCGCCGAGCCGCTGCCGAAAAAGACCCAGCCGCCGCATGGCGAGGTGATTCTCGAAGCCAAGGCGGTGACGCGCAAGTTCGGCGGTCTGGTGGCCAACAACAACATGAGCCTGCACGTCGAGGCTGGCGAAATCCTGGCCCTGATCGGCCCGAACGGCGCCGGCAAGAGCACGATGTTCAACCAGCTTTCCGGTGTCGATACGCCGACTTCCGGCGAAGTGCTGTTCCGCGGCAAGCCGGTGGCCGGCCACAGTTCGCGGGAAATTGCGGCGCTCGGCATGAGCCGGACTTTCCAGCACGTCCGCCTGTTGCCGAATATGAGCGTCCTGGAAAACGTCGCCATCGGTGCCCACATGCGGGGCAGCAAGAGCGTCCTGCCGGCGGCCTGGCGTCTCGATCGCGAAGAAGAGGCCCGCATCCTGCGCGAAGCGGCGATTCAGGTCGAGCGGGTTGGTCTCGGCGAATTCATGCATCTCGAAGCCGGCAGCCTGGCCCTGGGGCAACAGCGCATTCTTGAAATCGCCCGCGCCCTGGCCTCGGATCCCTGCCTGCTGCTGCTCGATGAGCCGGCCGCCGGTCTGCGTCTGAAGGAAAAACAGGCGCTGTCCGAACTGCTCAAGCGCCTGAAGTCGGAAGGCATGGCGGTGCTGATCGTCGAACACGACATGGATTTCGTGATGAGCCTGGTCGACCGCGTGGTGGTCATGGAATTCGGCGAGAAGATCGCCGAGGGCCTGCCGGAAGAGATTCAGAAAGATCCGGCCGTGCTCGAAGCTTATCTGGGAGGTGTCTGAGATGGCCAACGTACTCGAAGTGAAGGACCTCTCGGTCGCCTATGGCAAGGTCGAGGCGGTCAGCAAGATCAGTCTGGAAGTGGGCGAGGGCAAGATCGTCACGGTGATTGGCCCGAACGGCGCCGGCAAGACGACGACGCTGTCGGCCATCATGGGTCTGCTGCCGTCGTCCGGCCAGGTGGCCTTCGATGGCAGTATCGAGCAGGTGCCGGAAGTCGAACGGATGGTCGTGCGTGGCATGAATCTGGTGCCGGAAAAGCGCGAACTGTTCGGCACCATGAGCATCGAGGACAACCTGCTGCTTGGTGCCTTTCAGCGCAACCGCACCGGCCATCGCGACCATTTGCAGACGATGGACGAGGTCTATGCGCTGTTTCCGCGCCTCAAAGAACGACGTCACCAGCAGGCCGGCACCATGTCCGGCGGTGAGCGGCAGATGCTGGCCGTCGGCCGGGCACTGATGGCCAAACCCAAGCTGCTGATGCTCGACGAGCCCAGCCTCGGACTGGCCCCGCTGATCGTCCGCGAGATCTTCCGCATCATCGGCGAACTGCGCCGGCGTGGCGTCTCGATCCTGCTGGTCGAACAGAATGCCCGCGCCGCCCTGCAGGTGGCCGACTACGCCTACGTGCTGGAAAACGGTGCGGTCAAGATGCAGGGCGACGCGGAAATGCTGCGCAATGATCCGCGCGTGATCGAGAGCTACCTCGGCCTCGCCAGCAAACACCAGGAAATGCTTTCGACCTGAAAGCGCACGGAGAGAGAAGACCCATGGAAGCACTTCACATCATTGGCGAAGAACACCAGTCACTGGCCGGCATCCTGCATGCGGTTCGCTACATGCTCAAGGAGATCACCGCCGGCCGGCTGGAAGCAGACCTCAAGCTCTTTCAGGCGATGGTTCATTACCTGGAGGCCTACGCCGAAAAACGCCACCATCCGAAGGAAGACCTGCTCTTCAAGTATCTCGAAAAGCGCACCGATGAAGGCAGCGAGGCATTGGCCAGATTGGCCCTGCAGCATGCTGCCGCTCCACAGCGCATTGCCGCGCTGCAGGATGCGTTGACCGCGTTTGTCGCCAATCCGGGCAATTTCGCAGATTTCGCCCGGGCGTTCGATGCCTATGCCGATTTCTACCGCAACCACATGATGCTCGAGGAAGAGGCTGTGCTGCCGCTGGTTCGCAAGTACCTGACAGACGAAGACTGGACCGCCGTCGACGCCGAATTCCGCGCCGAGATGGCGGCCAACTCGGGCAAGGATGGCAAGCATGAGGACTTCGCCGGGCTATTCTCGAAACTGGTCAGCGCCGCACCGGCGCCCATCGGTTTCGGTTCCGGGCCGTTCAAGGGCTGAAGTCAGCCCCTCACTCAAAATAGATCAAAGGAAAACAGACCATGAGCACAACCTCACAGACGCTTACCGAAGCCGCGACCAGCAAGTTCGTCCGCATCAAGGAAGGTGACCTCGACCTGCAATTGCATTACAACGACTGCGGTAGCGGTGCAGAAACGGTCGTCATGCTGCACGGCTCTGGTCCCGGCGCCAGCGGCTGGGCCAACTTCAACCGCAACGTCGAGCCGCTGGTTGCTGCCGGCTACCGCGTGGTGCTGATGGATTGTCCGGGCTGGAGCAAGAGCGATCCCATCGTTTGCTCTGGCTCACGTTCGGAACTCAATGCCAGTGCCCTGAAAGGCTTGCTCGATGCCATCGGCCTCGACAAGGTGCATATCATCGGCAACTCGATGGGTGGCCATAGCGCCGTCGCCTTCGCGCTGGCCAACCCGAGCCGAGTCGGCAAGCTGATCCTGATGGGCGGCGGCACGGGCGGCCCAAGCCAGTTCGTGCCGATGCCGACCGAAGGTATCAAGCTGCTGCAGGGCCTCTACCGCGAGCCGACCATCGAGAACCTGAAGAAGATGATGGCGGTCTTCGTTTTCGACAGCAGCAGCCTGACCGAAGAGTTGTATCAGGCGCGCCTCGACAACATGATGTCCCGGCGCGATCACCTCGAAAACTTCGTCAAGAGCCTGGCCATCAACCCGAAGCAATTTACCGACTACGGTCCGCGCCTCGGCGAAGTCACTGCGCCGGCGCTGGTCATCTGGGGGCGTGATGACCGCTTCGTGCCGATGGATGCCGGTCTGCGCCTGATCTGGGGCATGCCGAATGCCGAACTGCATATCTTCAACCGCTGCGGCCACTGGGCGCAGTGGGAGCATGCGGACAAGTTCAACCGCATGGTGCTGGATTTCCTGACCCACTAAGTCAGCAACTTTCCTCTGGTGTACTTCGGCCGCCTTGTGCGGCCATTTTTTTGTGTTCGCCGGATCGCCTGATTTGCCTAGGCCGAGCGCAGCCTGGCCAGCAGCTTGTCGTGCCAGCGGGAGAGCAACAGCATTGCGGTGCTCGACCCGATCAGAGCCATGAACATGTCCGATTGCGTATCCCACTGGTCGCCCTGCGTGCCGAGGAATTCATCGGCCCCCTGGCCGAGGTAGAGCGCGGCACCCCATTCGATCAGTTCGTAGACGGCGCTGATTGCCATGGCGATGCAGATGCAGAGGAAACCGGTCATCTTGCGGCCCCGGACATAGGCGCCACGGATCAGGATTTCGCGGGCGACCATGGCCGGCACGAAGCCCTGCATGAAGTGGCCGAGCTTGTCATACGGATTGCGCACCGTGCCGAGCACATCCTGCATCCAGAAGCCGAGCGGCACGCGGGCGTAGGTGTAGGCACCGCCGGCGATCAGCACCAGCGCGTGGGCGGCAATCAGCACGGTGAGCAGCGTCGTCAGCGGGTAGCTGCGGCGTGTGGCAATCATCAGTGGCAGGGCAATCAATACCGGAGCGACTTCCATGACCCAGGTCAGCCGCTCGTAGGGGGCGATACCCGACACGACCAGCACCGCGATCACAATGGCGGCCAGCGTGGCGTTGAGCTTGTCGCGTTGTTCCATGTCAGCCCTCGTTACGAATCAGTTCAAGCAATTCTGCCCCGTAATGTTCGATCTTGGCGCTGCCCATGCCGGTAATGCCGGCCAGCAGGCCATGGCTGACCGGACGGACTTCGGCCAGTTCGCGCAGGGTCTTGTCGTGCAGGATGACATAGGCCGGTACTGCCTGCTCCCTGGCCGTATCGGCCCGCCATTTGCGCAGCAGCTGGAACAGCGCGTCATCGGCCGGCGACAGATCGCTGACGACCGTGCTGCTCGACGACCGGGAAGGTGTCGATTTGCGTTTGACCGGGCGGCGCAATTGCACTGTGCGCTGTCCCTTGAGGACTTCCCGCGCCGTTTCGGTCAGTTGCAGGGCGCCATGCTCGGCCATGTCGACATGGACCAGTCCCGCTGCGGCCAGTTGCCGGAAGACGCTTTTCCAGGCGTAGTCGTCGAGGTCGCCGCCGACGCCGAAGGTCGGCAACTGGTCATGATTCCACTGCTTGACCTTGTCCGTCGCCTTGCCGCGCAGGATGTCGGTCAGGTGGGTGACACCGAAGCGCATGCCGGTACGGAAAATGGCTGACAGCGCTTTTTGCGCGGCCTGCGTGCCATCCCACAATTCCGGCGGTTCGGTGCATACGTCGCAGTTGCCGCAGGGCTCGCGCTCTTCGCCGAAGTAATTGAGCAGCACCTGGCGCCGACAGCGCGGCGCTTCGCAGTAAGAGAGCAGGGCGGTCAGGCGCTGCGATTCGAGAATCTTCTGGCCCTCGGCGGCGCCTGATTCGGCGATCCGCGCGTGCTGCAGCGCGACGTCCTGCATGCCGTAGGTCATCCAGGCCTCCGACGGTTCGCCATCGCGACCGGCGCGACCGGTTTCCTGATAATAGGCTTCAATGCTTTTCGGCAAATCGAGGTGGGCGACGAAGCGGACATCCGGCTTGTCGATACCCATGCCGAAAGCAATCGTGGCGCACATGATCAGGCCTTCCTCGCGCAGGAAGCGGCGTTGGTTGGCGGCGCGTTCGGGCGCCGGCAGGCCAGCGTGATAAGGCAGAGCCGGGTAGCCTTGGGCCGACAGCCATTCGGCCGTTTCCCCGACCTTCTTGCGTGACAGGCAATAGACGATGCCGGCCTGGCCCTTGCGGCCGGTCAGGAAAGTGAGCAGTTGCTTCTTGGCGTTGTCCTTCTCGACCACCGTGTAGCGAATATTCGGGCGGTCGAAGCTGGACAGGAAGACGCGCGCTTCGCCAAGGCCCAGGCGGGTAAGGATCTCGTTGCGCGTCGCCTGGTCGGCGGTGGCGGTCAGGGCGATGCGTGGTACGGCCGGGTAACGCTCGTGCAGCGCCGACAGTTGCAGGTATTCCGGCCGGAAATCGTGGCCCCATTGCGAGACGCAATGGGCTTCGTCAATGGCGAATAGCGCCAGCTTCCCGGCTTCGGACAGGGAATCGAGCATGGCCAGCGTGCGGTCGAGCAGCAGGCGTTCGGGGGCAATATAAACGAGGTCGAGATTGCCGCTGAAGATGGCCTGCTCAACCGCCTGGGCCTCGCGCCAGTCGAGGGTCGAATTCAGGCAGGCGGCCTTGACGCCAAGCTGGATCATCGCATCGACCTGATCCTGCATCAGCGCGATTAGCGGCGAAACGACGACGGCACAGCCGGGGCGGAGCAGCGCGGGGATCTGGTAACACAGGCTCTTGCCGCCGCCGGTCGGCATCAGGACCAGCGCATCGCCACCACTGGCGACGTGGCCGATAATCTCCGCCTGTTCGCCACGGAAGGCGGGGTAGCCGAAGACGTCGCGCAGGACGTTCAAAGCGTTTGCGGCAGTGGCCAAGGCGGTTTGCTCAGTTTTCAGGGAGGATGGCTTCACGCTTCAGCGCTTCGCCATCCCAGGCCAGGCACTCGCCGCGATCTTCGTGCCAGTCGGACAGCACCCAGCGTTCGACATGGATGCCGTCGACAATGTGGTCGTGCTTGGCCGGTCGGTGCGTGTGACCGTGAATGAAGGTGCAGTAGCCGTGGTCGCGCAGAAAATCGTCCGTCGCTGCTGGTTGAAGGTCGGCATAAACGTAGCTGTGGTCACGTTTTCGGCGACCGCTGCGCCAGCGGATGTAGCGGCCGAGCAGGCTGCGCAGGAAGCGTGGCTTGGCGCGCATTTTTTCCATCCACGCCGGGTTACGCACCTTGGCTCGATAAGTCATGTAGGCATGATCATCGAGGCACAGTGCATCGCCGTGCGAGAGGACGAAAGACCACTCAGGTAGCGTCAGGTCGAACGGGTCGGACAGGAGTTTGATGCCGGCCGCCGTTGCGAATTGCTCGCCGAGCGCGAAATCGCGGTTGCCGTGCATGACGAAAATTTTCAGGCCGGCATCGGCGGCAGCCCGCAAGGCCGCGGTGATCTTGTTGTGATAAGGATCGTCGATGTCGTCGCCGACCCAGACCTCGAACAGGTCGCCGAGGATGTACAAAGCCTCGGCCTGGCGGGCGCGGCCCGACAAAAAGCGGAGGAACAAAGCAGTCGCCCCGGGTGACCGGGGCGACAGATGCAGATCGGAGATGAAGAGGATCAAACGATCTCGGCCTTCTCGATGATCACATCTTCAGCCGGAACGTCCTGATGGAAGCCCTTGTTGCCGGTCTTGACGGCGCGAATCTTGTCGACGACGTCCATGCCTTCAACCACTTCGCCGAACACGCAGTAGCCCCAGCCCTGGCCGGACGGCGACTTGAAGTCGAGGAAGTCGTTATCGACGGTATTGATGAAGAACTGGGCAGTGGCCGAGTGCGGATCGTTGGTGCGAGCCATGGCAATCGTGCCGCGCTTGTTCTTGAGGCCATTGGCGGCCTCATTCTCGATCGGTGCCTGGCAGGGCTTCTGGCCCATGCCCGGTTCCATGCCGCCACCCTGGATCATGAAGTTCTTGATGACGCGGTGGAAGATGGTGTTGTTGTAGTGCCCGGCTTCAACGTAGGAGATGAAGTTGGCAACCGTCTTTGGCGCCTTCTCGGCATCCAGGTTGAGGGTGATGACACCGTGGTTGGTGGTGAGCTTGATCATGGAGAAACCTTATTTTTCAGAGATGATTTTGACGTTCTGAATGACAACCGGTGTCGTCGGAACGTTTTCGTAATAGCCAGCGTTGCCGGTCGGCACCTTGGCAATCTTGTCGACGACATCCATGCCCTGGGTCACTTTGCCAAAGACGGCATAGCCCCAGCCGCGCGGGTCGGTAGAGTTGCGATGGTTCAGGAACTCGTTGTCCTTCAGATTGATGAAGAACTGGACGCGAGCTGAGTGGGGGTCCTGCGTGCGGGCCATGGCTACCGTGCCACGGTCATTGGTCAGGCCGTTGGTGGCTTCGTTCTGCAGTGCCGGGGTCAGGGTCTTTTTCTCTTCCATGGCCCGGCTGAAACCGCCACCCTGGATCATGAAGCCATCGATCACGCGGTGGAAGATGGTCGCCTCATAAAAACCGTGCTTGGCGTTATAGAGAAACATTTCAACCGTTTTCGGGGCCTTTTCCGGGAACAGTTCAAGCGTGAACTTGCCCAGATTGGTCGTCATTTCGACGGTCGGGGCAGCCCACAGCATTGCTGAAGCCAGCAGGCCAGCGGCAAGAACAGAGATTTTTTTCAACATCAGGCACTTCCTTCGTAAATGATTTTCCACTTGCCATCTTCGCGCTGCCAGTACTGACGCTTCTTCATCTGGTTGTTCAGGTTGTTGCTGCGGTAATCCTGATCAAAGGTGACGACAATCACTTCGTCCTTGCCCGGATTGCGGAACACGGACAGGTTGTCGACCTTGACCTTGATCCATTCCTTGCTGGCATTGACCTGTTTTTTCTGAACGGCATATTCGTTGAAGTCCTGCTCGCCCGATTTGAAACGTTTCGAGTAGTGCTTCAGGTAGCGGTCGGTATCGCGACTTTCCCAGTCGGCGCGCCAGGCGTCGATGGTCTTGTTCAGTTCGTTGCGTTCCTTCGCCCAGTCATCCAGCGACAGCCATTCGACCGAGTTGCTGATGATGACCGGGGTCAGGCCGACCTGCAGGTTTTTGGCAACGACATCGAGATCCTGATTGGTCAGCACGACGCAGCCGTCGGAGGCGCGCGGCGGGCGGGCAAAGGTATTGGACGGCGTGCCGTGCAGCCAGATGCCGCTGCCGCCACGACCCTGGCGCTTGTCCCATTCGTTCGGATAATTCAGCGGGTAAGCCCCGGTCCCGTAGAGGTCGGCCAGCTTCTGCTTGGGCAGGTTGGCCGTCACGTGATAAACGCCGACCGGCGTCTTCTTGTCGCCTTCGACCAGCTTTTCAGCACCCAGCTTGCCGTGGGTGATGTAGTAGTCGGCCACAAAGCGTGGCCGTCCATCGTGTTTCGTGTCGTTCTCGTACAGATACAGGCGGGAGCGCTTGGTGTCGACCACGATGGCGTAGCGCTGGTCTGGTTGCATCTGCAGCAGGTAGCGCGGCACGAAGTCAGCCGGCGGCTTCTCGCGGTAGGCCTTGAGGCGGACAAGGGCTTCGGCGCGCAGGTCGGCCACCTTCTCGGGCGGTGCGTCGGTCAGCGCGCCAAAGGTCTGGATCGGCTGCGTGTGGGCGAGCAGAAGATCGCCCTTGATCAGGTTGGCCAGGCGGTAATTCGGGTGCTGACGGAGTAGGGCTTCCGTCAGTTGCAGGGCGTTGCTCAGGCGATTGGCTTCAATCTCGGCAAAAATTCTGGCCAGTACCTCTTCCGGTGCGGAATCGGAAACGGTCGTCGAAAAAGCTGACCCGGAGGCCAGCATTTCGGCAGCGCTTCTTGAGCTGGTGCTGGTCGCAACCGACTCAAGGTCGACGAGGCGGGAAGTGGTCGGCTTATCCGCTAGCTTGGCTAATGCGCCGGCGGCCACAAGGGCGGCCAGACCGGCCAGAATGAATCTGCCTTTCAACATCAGCGGGCGTTTTCTTCCTTGATCTGCCACTTGTTGCCACTACGAACAAAGACCAGCGTTTTGGTCGTCGAACTGCTCAGGCCGGTCGCCTTGTAATGCTGACGGAACTTGGCGGTTGCCTTGTCCCCATTGACGGTGATTTGCGGCGTGTCAAAGGAAACAGAAATCTTGCCACCCTTGCCGGCAATGCGTTGTTCGCGTTCCTGTTCCCAGGCCTTGCGATTCATGCCCTTGGGGGTCTCGAAATCATGCGAATAGGTATTCAGGTAAGCGCGCATATCCTTGCGGGACCAGGCATCGGCCCAGGCGGTCATGACTTTGGTAATGTCGTCGCTGGCGCTGTTGGCGGCCTTGACCGGCGCGGCCGGAGCAGGTGTCGGTGTTGGTGTTGGTGTTGGTGTCGCAGCGGGGGCCGGGGTGGCTGCAGCAACGGGCGCCGGAGCTGCCTTGGCCGGCGGCGTCGCGGCAGCAGCGCCTGGCGTGGAGGCAACGATCGTCGCGTTTGCCGTGGCAGGTGTCGGGGTGGCCGGTTTTGCGGCAACCGGGGCGACAGGTGCCGGCGCCACCGGAGCTACCGGCGCAGGTGCGGCGGCTGTGGTCGGCAGTTGCGGCTTGACATTGCCCTTGCCGGAGGTGGTAATCAGATCACGGATCAGGGCCAGCTTGTTCTGGGTCGCCGAGTTGGAATTGTCCAGTTGCAGCGCCTTGTCGTAGGCCTGGCTGGCCAGCTTGGCGTAGACATCGCCGAGATTTTCGTAGGCGATGGCGTAGGACGGGTGAGTCCTTATTGCCATTTCGAGCGCCGTGCGGGCCTTGTCGTACTGCTTTTGTTGAGCATAGAGTACGGCGAGGTTGTTATAGGGTTCAGGCAGTTCCGGGTAATCTTCCGAGAGTTTGGTAAACATGCCGATCGCTTCCGCCGGCTTGTTCATTTCGGTATAGATCAGGCCCTTGAGGAAGCGCCCCTGGGCATCCTTCGGGCGGCTGCTCAGGTAGGCATCAACCTTTTCCATGGCCTGCGGATACTGTCCCTGCTTGATCAGGCGCTGCACTTCCGGCAGGTTGTCGGCAAAGGACGGAGAGGCAAAGCCGATGGCCAGGCCGATGGCCAGTGCACGCAACGTCTTGAGCTGCTGAAAACGGGGCTGGAGCAGGGAGGTTGAGGTCATCGCTATGCTATACTTTTCGGCGTTATACAATCCTTTGATTCTACCAAAAACGCCGGTGAATCCATAGGTTTTAGCGTGCCGGCGGCGCCTCGAATTGATCACCGCATGCTCAAGATATACAACTCCCTCAAGCGCGAAAAACAGGTTTTCACCCCGATCGAGCCGAACAAGGTTCGCATGTATGTTTGTGGCATGACGGTCTATGACTACTGTCACCTCGGCCATGCCCGGGTAATGGTCGTCTTTGACATGGTTTACCGCTGGCTGAAGGCCTCTGGCTACGACGTCACCTATGTCCGGAATATCACCGACATCGACGACAAGATCATCAAACGGGCCATCGAGAATGGCGAGACGATTCAGCAGTTGACCAATCGTTTCATCGCTTTCATGCATGAAGATGCCGATGCGCTCGGCGTGCAGCGACCGGATTACGAACCACGAGCGACCGAATACGTGCCGGAGATGCTCGACCTGATCGGCAAGCTGGAAGCCAACGGCCTTGCCTACCAGGCGAGCGATGGCGACGTGAATTACGCGGTGCGCAAGTTCCTGGGTTACGGCAAGCTGTCCGGCAAGTCGCTCGATGACCTGCGGGCAGGAGAGCGGGTCGAGGTCGATTCGGCCAAGCAGGACCCGCTTGATTTCGTGCTCTGGAAGCATGCCAAGCCGGGCGAGCCGGCCTGGCAGTCGCCGTGGGGCGATGGCCGTCCCGGTTGGCACATCGAATGTTCGGCCATGAGTTCGAAGCTGCTCGGCCAGCATTTCGACATTCATGGCGGCGGCCAGGATTTGCAGTTCCCGCACCACGAGAACGAAATTGCGCAATCAGAGGGTGCCAATTGCTGCAATTTCGTCAATTACTGGATGCACAACGGCTTTGTCCGCGTTGATAACGAAAAAATGTCGAAGTCGCTGGGCAACTTCTTCACCATTCGGACTGTACTTGAGCAATTCGATGCGGAAGTCGTGCGCTTCTTTATCCTGCGTGCCCATTACCGCAGTCCGCTGAACTATTCGGATGCCCATCTTGACGACGCCAGGCGTAGCCTGGATAGCCTGTATTTCGCGCTACGCGACGTGCCGCCGGCGGCTGCCGATATCGACTGGAGCAACGAATTCGCGGGCCGTTTTGCTGCGGCCTTGAACGAGGATTTCGATTCGCACGGGGCGATAGCCGTGCTGTTCGAATTGGCTGCCGAGGTCAATCGTCAGAAAAGTGCAGGATTGTCTGGTCTGTTGAAAGGGCTGGGCGGGGTCATTGGCTTGCTGGAGCGCGAGCCGAGTGCTTACCTGCAAGGCGGGGCTGGTGTCGGCGGTCTTGATGAGGCGGCGGTCGGACAGATGATCGTTGACCGTGCTGCTGCCAAAAAAGCGAAGAATTTTGCCGAGGCCGATCGCATTCGCGACGAGCTTAAAGCCGCTGGGATCATTCTCGACGATAGCCCGCAAGGCACAACTTGGCGGCGTGCCTGAACGAAAAAAGCCCGTCCTTGGACGGGCTTTTTTGATGGTGAAGGGTTTATTTGATTACCTTGCCGCCAGCGCCCACCACGGTCAATTCGACATAGCGAGATCCCTGCCGGCTGTTGGGGCTGTAGTTGAGTTTGAAACCACCTAGGTCAAAATTCTGCATGCCTTCCAGCGTGGTCACTAGTTTTTCGCGGGAAAGATCCTTGCCTGCCTTCTTGAGCGCTTCTGCCACCAGACGGGCCGTGATGTAGCCTTCGAGGCCGTAGTAGGAGAACTTGTCCTTTTGCTTGTCCAGAAGGCGCTGATAGTCCTTGACGATGGGAATGGTGTCGTTCCAGGGGTAGGGAACAACCTGCGAAATTCCGATCCCGCGCGCGTCATTGCCCAGCTCTTGCGCCAGGACCTCGCCACCGACCGGTGACAGGGTCAGGAACATCGGAAACTGTCCGAGTTGCTTCATGGCTTTGACGAATGCTGCAGTTGGCTTGTATAGCGTGACCATGACGACGGCTTGCGGATTGGTCTTGCTGATTGCTTCGGCCGCTTTGGCAACGTCAAGAGAGTTTCGTTCGACTGTTCCAACGGCGACCGGAGCGAGGTTGGCCCGCTTGAGCGCGTTGGTGACGCCTTCCAGGCCGGATTTTCCGAAGCCGTCGTTCTGGTAGAACACCGCAATGTTTTTCAGGCCCAGCGCGATGATCTGGTTCACGATCGCTTCTGCCTCGTCGGCATAGCTGGCGCGAATGTTGAACATGTAGCGACTGTTTGGGTTGCTTGCTAGCGGTTCACGGAGCGTTCCAGCCCCCGAAATTGTGCCAATGAGCGGCACTTTGGCGGGACCAAAGACCTTGTTCATGGCTTCGGTCGTCGGTGTGGAGCCGTAATAACCCATCAGCGCGAAGACTTGCTTGTCCTGAATCAGGGTTTTTGTGTTGGCCAGGGTGCGATCGGTTTCATAGCCATCATCGATCGTGATCAGTTCGAGTTTTCGCCCGTTGATGCCGCCGCTTTTATTGAGCTGATCGAAATGAGCCGTGATGGCTTCCCGCATCTGCATGCCGTACAGCCCGTTGGGCCCGGTGAAGGGGGCGGACATGCCCAGCGTGATACTGGTGTCGGTAACCCCGACTTCCGCATGTGTTTGAGTCATGCCCAGCGCCAATATGCTGGCGAGTAGTAGCTTATGTAGTGGTTTCATTGTCTCCGTTGCCTTATGGTTGGACGATACTTTGTGGCAAATTGGAGAATGGGCTTGTTAGCTGACTATGAGCTTACAGCTCGAAAGGGGCGGCAAACCAGCGGGCGAAGGGGGTTTCGTGAGCGTAAAAAAGGGCTGGCGCATGGCGCACAGCCCGTCGGCTTATCGGTGAAATTCCGGCTGCTTATTTGATCAGCTTGCCGCCAGCACCGATCACTGTCAGTTGGACATATTGCGAACCAGCATGGCTATTGGGGCTGAAGCTGATGCGATAGCCGCCAAAGTCCTGATTCAGGCCTTCAAGGGTGGAGATCAGTTTTTCTCGCGAGAGCTCCTTGCCGCCAGCCTTGCGGATCGCCTCAACGGCCATCTTCGCGATGACGAATCCCTCAAGGCTCATGTAAGAGTACGGGGCCTGCTTGCCAACCAGGTGCTGGTACTCCTTGACTATGGCAATGGTGTCGTTCCAAGGGAAGGGCATGACCTGAGAAATGCCGATACCACGGGCATCGTTGCCCAGTTCCTGGGTTAGTTGGTCCGGACCAACCGGCGACAGGGTCATGAACATCGGACTCTGGTTGGCCTTGCGCAGCGCCTTGACCATGGCCGCAGTCGGTTTGTACAAGGTGACCATCACCACCGCCTGGGGATTGACCTTGGCGATCGTTTCAACGGCCTTGCTGATGTCTTCGGAGTTGCGTTCGACCGTGGCTGTGGCCGACGGGGTCAGGTTGTTTTTCTTCAGTGCATTGGTCAGGCCTTCGAGACCCGCCTTGCCGAAGCCGTCATTCTGGTAAAAGACGGCAATGTTTTTCAAGCCCAGGGTGGCCAGTTGGAGACCGATGGCTTCCGCCTCGTCAGCGTAGCTGGCGCGCTGTATGAACAAGAAGCGATTGTTCGGGTTGCCAGCGGGGGGCTGACGAAGCGCCATGGCGCCGGAAATGCCACCAATCATCGGAACACGGGCTGGGCCGAAACCCTTGTTCATGGACTCGGTGATCGAGGCCGAGCCGTAGTAGCCGAGCAGCGCGAACACCTTGTTGGTTTCGATCAGTGTCTTGGTATTGGCGACTGCCTTTTCCGCTTCGTAACCATCATCCAGGACCGCCAACTGAAGCTTGCGCCCATTCACGCCGCCATTCTTGTTCACCTGGTCGAAATAGGCGGTGATGGCATTCTTCAGTTCTTGGCCATGCCCGCTCGCCGGTCCGGTCAGTGGGGCTGACATGCCAAGTGTGATCGTCGTGTCGGTGACGCCCGTTTCGGCAAGGGATGGCTGGATTGCTGCGGTGCCGATAAGGCAGGCTGCCAGGATAAGGCGAATCGCTTTCATTAGTTTCTCGCTATGGAGTGCTGGATTATTTTCAAATTATATGGGTGTAAGGCTTGCCGTTGTCACAAAAGCGCATGGAATAGAGATATTTGTCGTATGAAATATGGGAAATATTGTCATTTGTGTCAATGATGGGGCCATCATCTGCCGGATTTCATGCGAAAACTCCCGGAAATTGAAAATTGTTTCGATCTCGCTCTCGGGGCGACGGTGGACAAAAAAAGACCCGAGCATGGACTCGGGTCTTGATTCGGTTGGCTGACAAAGTCAGCCCTGACTACAAGGTCAAACCATCATTCCGCAAAGAAGTCCTTAACTTTGTCCATCCAGGATTTTGAGCGCGGGTTGTGTTTTCCACTGTTGTCCTTGCTCGACTCTTCCAGCTCGCGCAGCAGCTCTTTCTGACGTTCCGTCAGGTTGACTGGGGTTTCGACCACGACGTGGCACATCAGGTCGCCATGGGTATGGCTACGAACCCCCTTGATGCCCTTGCCGCGTAGGCGGAAGACACGACCCGACTGCGTTTCGGCCGGAATCTTGATCGCTGCGGCGCCGTCCAGCGTCGGGATTTCGATTTCCCCGCCCAGTGCCGCAGCGGTGAACGAGATCGGCATTTCGCAATGCAGGTCGTTGTGGTCGCGGGTGAAGACCGCATGGGGTTTCAGGTGGATCTGGACGTAGAGGTCGCCCGGAGGTCCGCCGTTAACACCATGCTCACCTTCACCGGACAGGCGGATACGATCGCCCTCGTCAACACCGGCCGGAATCTTGACGGCCAGGGTCTTGTGCTGCTTGATCCGGCCGGCACCGTCGCAACTCTTGCACGGGTCGGCAATGAAACGGCCGGTACCATGGCACTTGTGGCAGGTCTGCTGGATTGAGAAAAAGCCTTGCTGCAGGCGAACCTGGCCGGAACCGCCGCAAGTCGGGCAGGTCTTGGGCTGGGTGCCGGCCTTGGCGCCAGAGCCGTTGCAGGGCTCGCAGACCTCCATGGTCGGAATACGGATCTTCGTTTCCGTGCCGTGGGCGGCCTGTTCGAGCGTGATTTCCAAGTTGTAGCGCAGGTCGGCGCCGCGGTAAATGTTGGAGCGACCGCCACCACCGCCACCGGCGCGCCCACCGAAAATCTCGTCGAAGATGCCACCGAAGGCGTCGGCAAATCCACCGCCACCACCGCCAAAGCCGCCGCCGCCCATGCCGCCCTGTTCCACGCCAGCGTGGCCGAACTGATCATAGGCTGCGCGCTTCTGGCTGTCCGACAGGATTTCGTAGGCTTCCTTGGCTTCCTTGAACTTTTCTTCGGCGCCTGGATTGTCCGGATTGCGGTCCGGATGGTGCTTCATGGCCAGCTTGCGGTAGGCCTTTTTGATCTCGTCGTCGGATGCATCGCGGTTGACGCCGAGAATCTCGTAAAAATCGCGTTTTGACATTATTTCTACCCGTCAAGTGACAAAGGCGCCGAGCGCCGCCGGAGATTTCCGGTAGGCTCGGCGCCGGGCTGTTAGGCCTGGGATTACTTCTTGTCCTTGTTCACTTCGGTGAATTCGGCATCGACGACATCACCCTCAACGGTCTTTTCACCGGCCTCGGCCTGCTGGCCCGTAGCACCGGCCGCTGCGCCTTCAGCCTGTTGCTGGGCGTACATCTTCTCACCCAACTTCTGGGCGGCAGCCGACAGGGCTTCGGTCTTGGCGGTGATGGTTTCCTTGTCGCCTTCGCGCAGCACGTCCTCGACATCCTTGATGGCGGCTTCGATGGCTGCTTTTTCGGATGCGTCGAGCTTGTCACCGTATTCGGTCAGCGACTTCTTGACCATGTGCACCATGCCGTCGGCCTGGTTGCGGGCATCGGCCAGTTCGTGTGCCTTCTTGTCTTCCTCGGCGTGCAACTCGGCATCCTTGACCATGGCCTGGATTTCAGCTTCGGACAAGCCGGAGTTGGCCTTGATGGTGATCTTGTTTTCCTTGCCGGTCGCCTTGTCCTTGGCCGTCACGTGCATGATGCCGTTGGCGTCGATGTCGAAGATGACCTCGATCTGCGGCGTGCCACGCGGGGCCGGCGGGATGCCTTCCAGGTTGAACTGGCCTAGGCTCTTGTTGCCGGAAGCCACTTCGCGTTCGCCCTGCAGCACGTGAATGGTCACTGCTGCCTGATTGTCGTCAGCGGTTGAGAAGGTCTGCGAGGCCTTGGTCGGGATCGTCGTGTTCTTCTGGATCAGCTTGGTCATGATGCCGCCCAGGGTTTCGATACCGAGCGACAGCGGGGTGACATCGAGCAGCAGCACGTCCTTGACTTCGCCTTGCAGAACGCCGCCCTGAATGGCTGCGCCGACAGCAACGGCTTCGTCCGGATTGACGTCCTTGCGCGGTTCCTTGCCGAAGATTTCCTTAACCTTCTCCTGCACCTTGGGCATGCGCGACTGGCCGCCGACCAGAATGATGTCGTCGATATCGCTGATCTTGCAGCCGGCATCCTTCAGCGCAGTGACGCAAGGGGCCATGGTGCGCTCGATCAGTTCGTCGACCAGCGACTCGAACTTGGCACGGGTGATCTTCAGGGCCAGGTGCTTCGGACCGGAGGCGTCGGCAGTGATGTAGGGCAGGTTGACTTCGGTCTGCTGGCTGGAGGATAGCTCGATCTTGGCCTTTTCAGCGGCTTCTTTCAGGCGCTGCAGGGCCAGCACGTCGGCCTTCAGGTTGACGCCGGATTCCTTCTTGAATTCGTCGATGATGTAGTCGATCAGGCGCTGGTCGAAGTCTTCGCCGCCGAGGAAGGTGTTCGCCGCCGAGGAAGGTGTCGCCGTTGGTGGCCAGCACTTCAAATTGGGTTTCGCCGTCGACGTTGGCGATTTCGATGATCGAGATATCGAAGGTGCCGCCGCCAAGGTCATACACAGCGATCTTGCGGTCGCTCTTGCTGGTCTTGTCCATGCCGAAGGCGAGGGCAGCAGCGGTCGGCTCATTGATGATGCGCTTGACTTCCAGACCGGCGATACGGCCGGCGTCCTTGGTGGCCTGGCGCTGGCTGTCGTTGAAGTAGGCCGGCACGGTGATCACGGCTTCGGTGACTTCTTCGCCGAGGTAGTCTTCTGCGGTCTTCTTCATCTTGCGCAGCACTTCGGCCGAAACCTGCGGCGGAGCGATCTTCTTGTCGCGGGCTTCAACCCAGGCGTCGCCGTTGTCGGCCTTGACGATCTTGAAGGGCATCAGGGAGATGTCCTTCTGCACTTCCTTCTCTTCGAAGCGACGGCCGATCAGGCGCTTGACAGCGTACAGCGTGTTCTTCGGGTTGGTGACGGCCTGGCGCTTGGCCGGGGCGCCGCACAGGATTTCGCCATCTTCGGTATAGCCGATGATGGACGGCGTGGTGCGCGCACCTTCTGCGTTTTCAATAACCTTCGGCTGGCCGCCTTCCATGATGGCGACGCAGGAGTTGGTGGTGCCGAGGTCAATGCCGATGATCTTGCCCATGTTTGATTCCTTAAGATGAATTGCTGATGTTCGTGAATTGGGGGCGCGGCCCCCGATTTCAAGTATTTATTTGCCCTTGGCGACCATGACGAGGGCCGGACGCAACACGCGGTCGGCAATCATGTAGCCCTTTTGCAGCACGGTGACCACGGTGTTGGCTTCCTGTTCGGAATCCACCATGCCGATCGCCTGATGCTTGTGCGGGTCGAATTTTTCACCGGCCGGATTGACTTCGTTCAGCGCGTTCTTGTCGAAGGCAGAGACCAGTTGCTTCAGGGTCAGCTCGACGCCGGACTTGAAGCTGTCGACGGTCTGTTCCTGCACGGCCAGTGCGGCTTCCAGGCTGTCCTTGACGGCCAGCAGTTCGCCAGCGAATTTCTCGACAGCGAATTTGTGAGCCTTGGAAATGTCGTCCTGGGCACGGCGGCGGATATTTTCGCCTTCGGCCTTGGCGCGCAGCCAGGCATCGTAGTGTTCGGCCGCCTTCAGTTCGAGGGCGCGAAATTGCTCTTCAATGCTCGGCAGGGTATCGGTGTGTTGCTCGGCGGTCGGTTCGACGACCGGTTCAACGGCGGGTTCGTTGCCCAGCATTGCGTCCTGGGCGTTTTCGGGGTTAGACATGCAGATTTCTCCAAAAAAGCTGTTTGGGTAGATG
>JAGTRV010000249.1 GCA_018262245.1 Pseudomonadota bacterium
AGACGCTGCACCGGCGCCTTCGATCCTTGCGCCTCGCCGACGAGCCGGATGATGCCGGCCAGCAAGGTGTGCTCGCCCACGCCGGTGGCCCGACAACGCAGGGCGCCCTGCCCGTTGGCCGTAGCGGCAAAGACCCTGTCGCCGGCCCGCTTGCCGAGCGGCATGCTTTCACCGGTCAGCATGGCCTCGTTGACACTCGATTCGCCATCGACCACCTCGCCGTCGACCGGCACGCTTTCGCCCGGACGAACCAGAAAGATATCGCCCGGCATCAGCGCCTCGACGGCCATTTCCACCCACTGGCCATCCCGTTCAACGCGCGCCGTCTTCGGCTGCAGGCGGATCAGCGACTCGATAGCTTCGGAGGTTCTTGCCTTGGCCCGAGCCTCAAGCAACTTGCCAAGCAGGAGCAGCGTTATCACCGCTGCCCCGCCCTCGAAATAGATGTGCTGATTGAGGCCAAACAGCGTCACCACCGTCGAAAAGCCCCAGGCCATGCTGGTACCGAGCGCAACCAGCACATCCATGTTGGCGCCACCACCACGCAGGGCCTTGTAGGCGCCATCGTAGAAACGCCAGCCAATCCAGAACTGGACCGGTGTCGCCAGCGCCAGCTGCAACCAGCGCGGCATTTCGTTGAGGTGGCCGTGTTCGCCAAACATGAACAGCATCTGCCCGACCAAGGGCAGGGTGAGCGCCACGGCAATCCAGAAGCGTCTGATTTCCCGCTGATAGACACGCAGCTTTTCGGCCTTTTCGCGTTCACGTGTCTGACTATCGACCAACTCTGCCGTGAACCCGGCCTTCGCCACGGCCGCGACCACGGCGGCCTCATCGGCCATTGCCGAGAGTCGCACCCGGGCACGCTCGGCCGCCAGATTGACATTGGCTTGCATGCCGGCTTGCCGGTTCAGGACTTTCTCAAGACGGGCCGAACAAGCAGCGCAGGTCATGCCGCCAATGGCAAATTCAACTACCCTGCCCCGATCGGCCTCGTCGCTCATTTGACCAGCAACACTGGACAGGGCGAGAGGTGCAGTACGCGCGTCGCCACCGAACCCATGACGATCCCCGCTGCCACGCCACGACCATGCGTCCCCATCACGATCAGATCACAGGCCAGGTCACCGGCCATTTTGCTGATCACTTCGGCCGGCTGACCGACATGAATATGGGTTGTATGAAAACGCCCGGCCGCATCCAGTTTTCTCTGGGCCTCGACGAGCTGCTCCTGCCCTTCTTCCAGATAATAGGCATGCAGCGTTTCCTTACCGACATGGGCTTGCACCCGCCCAATCGGGATCGGCGCATGAACATGCAACAAGTGAATCTCCGGTACATCGCGGAACCAGGCCGCATGGCTAATCAGGTGATCAACGGCGCGCAACGCACAAGCTGAACCATCAACTGGCAACAAGATTTTCATGGTGTTTTCCCATCCTAAAGCCCGCCTGACAGACGCATCAGGCCCAAGAATCCGTATAAGCCAAAGCCTAGCACCAACAGGCCAGAGAGGGTACGCACAATGGGGCGACGAACGAATCCGTTGAGCCTGGCCAGCACGATACCGGCCAGCAGGAGGTTGGGCAAGGTACCGAGTCCAAAGGCCAGCATCGTCAAGGCACCGCGCCCGGCCGAACCGGTGCTCAGCGCCGTCGCCAATGCGCTGTAAACCAGACCGCATGGCAGCCAGCCCCACAGCACACCCAGAGGAAAAGCCTGGGCCACGCTGCGCACCGGCAGGAAACGTCGGGTCAAAGGTTGCAGGCGCCGCCACAGGCTCTGCCCGGCACGCTCGGTAAACGCCAGCGCCTTGGTCACGCCAAGCAGATAGAGGCCCATCGCCACCAGCATCAGGTTGGCGACGAAATAGAGAATCAGACGGGCTGGAACCTGGCCTTCCAGCCCCATGCTGGCTGCACCCAACGCCCCGGCGATAGCCCCGGCCGCGGCGTAGGAAAGAATACGCCCGCCGTTGTAGGCAAGGTGCATCGACCAGCGCGCCTGCCCCCCCATCGAGAGGGCACCGACGATGCCGCCGCACATACCGACGCAATGCGTACCGCCGAGCAGACCAACGAGAAAAAGCGCGAAATAGCCGGAATCAGGCATCGTGCAAACCAGAAGTCACCGAAGCGTGCAGTTTACTCTGCCCGCCCGGTGCCGCGCACGACGATCAGATGACTTTGGAGTAGGTTGCCCGCTGGCGCCCTGCCCGCAGATAGCGATCGAAAACCATGGAAATGATGCGAACCAGCAGGCGTCCTGGCGGCAGTACGGTGATCCACTCGCGATCGATCTTGAGCAAACCGGCCCGCTCCATTTCCTTCATGTCTTCCAGTTCAGCCGCGAAATACTTGTGGAAGTCGATCAGATGGGCGCTTTCGATGCTCTCGATAGACAACTCGAAATGGCACATCAACGCCTGGATGATCGAACGACGCAGGATATCGTCAGCCGTCAGCTCGATACCGCGGAAAACCGGCAGCGTATCGGTATCCAGACGATCATAGTACTCGTCCGCCGTCTTGACGTTCTGGTAATAGGTCGGCCCGACCTTGCTGATCGAAGAGATGCCGAAAGACAGCATGTCGCAATCGGCGTAAGTCGAATAGCCCTGGAAATTACGGTGCAGGCGGCCCTGACGCTGGGCAACTGCCAGTTCGTCGTCCGGCTTGGCAAAGTGGTCCATGCCGATGAAGACATAACCCGCATCGGTCAGTTTCTTGATCGCCAGCGCCAGAATCTGCAGCTTGGTATCGGCTGAGGGCAGATCACCTTCGTTGATCCGGCGCTGCGGCTTGAACATGCTGGGCATGTGCGCATAGTTGTAGATCGACAGACGGTCAGGATCCATCGCCAGAACGCGCTCCAGCGTCCGGTTGAACCCCATCACCGTCTGATGCGGCAGACCGTAGATCAGATCGACGGAAACCGACTTGAAGCCGTTGGCCCGCGCATCACGGATGACGCTGTAGGTTTCTTCCTCGCTCTGAACGCGATTGACGGCAACTTGTACCTTTTCGTCGAAATCCTGAACGCCGACGCTCATGCGGTTGAAACCCAGTTCACCCAGCAGGGCGACCGTGGCCGTATCCACCTTGCGCGGGTCAACTTCAATCGAATATTCGCCGCCATCGAGCAACTTGAAGTGCTTGCGGGTTTCACCCATCAACTGGCGCATCTCGCTGTGCGACAGGAAGGTCGGCGTACCACCACCCCAATGCAACTGGATGACCTCGTGCTCACCGTCGCGACCTTCCAGTGCCGCCGCCTGAATCTCGAGTTCCTTGGCCAGATATTTCAGGTATTTGGCGCTGCGCCCATGATCCTTGGTGATGATCTTGTTACAGGCGCAGTAATAGCAAATAGTGTTACAGAAAGGGATGTGGAAGTATAATGAGAGCGGTCGGCTGATCCCGCCAATATTGCGCTTTCCGAGCCACAGCTTGGCGGCCTCCGAGTCGAAAGCCTCAACAAAGCGATCAGCCGTTGGATAGGACGTGTAGCGCGGGCCGTTGACGTCGAAGCGGCGAATGATCTGCGGATCGAAGACGAGGTTTTCTGTTGCGAAGTTCATTAGGCAAGCCATTAAAATTTGTTCGAATTATGTTCGGATGGCATGCTTTTGCGGTTGACTTGGATCAAGCTAACGCAGGTTGCCAATGGCACAAACACACCCATTAAATCAGGAAATCTCGCTATCTGTCATCAAGACAGCCTGCTCCAATTGCAACCTGCGCGAACTATGCCTGCCATTTGGGCTCAGCATTGAAGAACTGGAGCGCCTCGACGACTTGGTTTCCACTCGTCGCCGCATAAAACGCGGCGACCATCTTTACCGCGCCGGTGAAGGCTTTGACGCGATTTACGCTATCCGCAGCGGTTTTTTCAAGACCGATGTGCTGCTTGAAGATGGCCGTGACCAGGTCACTGGTTTCCAGATGGCGGGCGAGTTGCTCGGGCTGGATGGTATCAGCACCGAATACCACACCTGCAATGCCATCGCGCTCGAAGACAGCGAAATTTGTTCGATTCCGTTCTCGCGACTGGAAGGCCTGTCGCGCGAAATCCACACGCTGCAACACCACTTCCACAAGGTCATGAGTCGGGAAATCGTTCGCGATCATGGTGTGATGATGCTGCTCGGCACCATGCGAGCCGAGGAGCGACTGGCCGCCTTCCTGCTCAATCTGTCACAACGCTTCACGGCGCGCGGCTTCTCGCATGCCGAGTTCTACCTGCGCATGACCCGCGAGGAAATCGGCAGCTATCTCGGACTGAAGCTGGAAACCGTCTCCCGTGCCTTCTCGAAATTTCAGGAAGAAGGCCACATCGCCGTTCAGCAGAAACAC
>JAGTRV010000250.1 GCA_018262245.1 Pseudomonadota bacterium
TTCACCTCCAAGTTTTGATTCCGTGCCACTTCCTGACCGAGTGGTACAGCCAAGCACGCTTCGAGCAATCATCAAGGCAATAAGGGAAGGCAACGCCATCAACATTCTTTACCAGTCCATGACTAGGCCGGAACCGACAAATAGATGGATTAGTCCGCATGCCATTGGATCTGATGGTTTTCGCTGGCACATTAGAGCCTACTGCCACGAAAGAAATCGATTTGGCGACTTCGTGTTTGGGCGGATTCTTGATTTGGCTAACACGAAGGAAAGTAACGCTAAGCCAGAGGACGATAACGAGTGGAATACGCTCGTGGAGCTAACAATTGCTCCCAACCCTGTCCTACCTGAAGCCCATCAGCGCGTCATCGAGCTGGACTACGGCATGGAAAGCAGCCAGGTAAAACTCGTTGTGCGCAAAGCATTAGCCAGCTATCTAAAGAAACGCCTCGGGCTAATCAAGGATATTGCCGGCAAAAGCGCAGAGTCAGACTCAACAATTGCAAAACAACACATTCATTTGATGAGCGAAGTAGATTTGCCATCAAGCTCTGCAAGTGTTGAGAGCGCCACTTAGAGCACAGTTGTAAGCCCATTGGGCACAATTGATGCAATTCATACCAAGAAGCCTGAGAACGTCACACCGAAAGATCCGCGTTAAGCGGTGTCAAGAATCCTAATGGCCATCAAGAAATCCGAGCTTTATTCTTCCCTCTGGGCCTCCTGCGACGCCCTGCGTGGCGGCATGGACGCCAGCCAGTACAAGGACTACGTGCTGGTCATGCTGTTCATCAAATACATCAGCGACAAGTACGCCAACCAGGCTTTCGCCCCGATCCAGGTGCCGGCCGGCGCCAGCTTTGCCGACATGGTGGCGCTCAAGGGCAATCCGGAGATCGGTGATCTGATCAACAAGCGCATCATCGCCCCGCTGGCCAATGCCAACAAACTGTCCGACATGCCGGACTTCAACGACGCAACCAAGCTCGGCGACAACAAGGAAAAAGTCGAGCGCCTCGGCGAATTGATCGCCATCTTCCAGAACCCGGCGCTGGATTTCTCGAAGAATCGGGCCGACGGCGACGACATCCTCGGCGATGCCTACGAATACCTGATGCAGCATTTCGCCGTCGACAGCGGCAAGAGCAAGGGGCAGTTCTACACCCCGGCCGAAGTCAGCCGCATTGTTGCCAAGGTTACGGGCATCGGTAGCGCTGCCACCAGCAACGCCACGACCGTGTATGACCCGACATGCGGCTCGGGCTCCCTGCTGCTGAAAGTCAGCGAGGAAGCCACTGCCGATGTCACGCTTTTCGGCCAGGAAAAGGACGCAGCAACCAGCGGCCTGGCGCGCATGAACATGATCCTGCACGACAACCCCGGCGCGCTGATCCTGCAGGGCAACACGCTGACCGACCCGAAATTCCGCGACGGCGAGGCGCTCAAGACCTTTGATTACGTCGTCGCCAATCCGCCCTTTTCCGATAAACGTTGGAGCACGGGGCTGGACCCGCTGCACGACCCTTTCGACCGTTTTCAGACCTTCGGCGCGCCGCCCGCCAAGCAGGGTGACTACGCCTATCTGCTGCACATCGTCCGCTCGCTCAAACCGACTGGCACCGGCGCCTGCATCCTGCCGCACGGTGTGCTGTTTCGCGGCAATGCCGAGGCCGAAATCCGCCGCAAGCTGATCCAGCGCGGCTACATCAAGGGCATCATCGGCCTGCCGGCCAACCTCTTCTTCGGCACCGGCATTCCGGCCTGCATCATCGTCATCGACAAGGCCGGCGCCGCCGCGAGGAAGGGCATCTTCATGCTCGACGCCAGCCGTGGCTACCTCAAGGACGGCCCGAAAAACCGCCTGCGCGAGCAGGACATCCACAAGATCGTCGACGTCTTCAGCCGCCTCGATGCCAGCGAACCAAGCTACGCCCGCATGGTCGGCCTCGGCGAAATCGAGAAAAACGACTACAACCTCAACCTGCCGCGCTACATCGACGCCAGCCAGCGCGAGGACAAACAGGACATTGAAGGCCACCTCCAGGGCGGCATCCCGCTCGCCGATGTCGAAGCGCTGGCCCGTTACTGGGCCGTCTGCCCGCAACTCAGAGCGACCTTGTTCAAGGACAAGCGCCCCGGTTACCTTGATCTGGCCGTCGACAAAAGCGCCATCAAGACCACCATCCACGGCCATCCTGAATTCACCGCCTTCATCGCCGGCATGAACCGCCACTTCGCCGTTTGGCGTGACAAATTGGCGGCACGGCTGAAATGCCTCGGCTCGAGCTTCCGGCCCAAGGAACTGATCGTCAGCATCGGCGAAAGCCTGCTCACCCATTACGCCGGCCGTCCGTTGATCGACGCCTACGACATCTATCAGCATCTGCTCGACTACTGGGCGACAACTATGCAGGACGACGCCTACCTGATCGCTGCTGACGGCTGGCAGGCCAAAACCTATCGCATCATCGAGAAGGACAAGAAGGGTAAGGAAAAAGACAAGGGCTGGGCCTGCGACCTGCTGCCCAAGCCCCTGATCGTCGCCCGCTACTTCGCCGCCGAGCTGGCCGCCATCGAGCAACTGGGGGCCGAACTCGAAAGCACCGCCGCGCAATTGGCCGAACTCGAAGAAGAGCACGGCGGCGAGGACGACGTCTTCGCCGGCTTCGACAAGATCAACGCCGCCGGAGTCAAGGACCGGGTCAAGGAAATCGGCAAGGTCGACGGCAATGACCAGGAAGCCGCCGATGAACTCGCCATCCTGCAGCGCTGGCTGGCCCTGGCCGGCGAAGAAACGGCGCTGAAAAAGCAGCTCCGCGAAGCCGAAGCTGCACTTGATCTGAAAGCCTACGGACACTACCCGACGCTGAGCCAAACCGAGGTCAAGACACTGGTCGTCGAAGACAAATGGCTCGCCGCCCTCGACGCCGCCATCCACGGCGAAATGGACCGCGTCAGCCAGGCCCTGACCCGCCGCGTCCGCGAACTGGTCGAACGCTATGAAAACCCGCTGCCGCAGATGGTCGACCGGGTGGCGGAACTGGAAGCTCGCGTCAGCCGCCACTTGGAAAGAATGGGCTTCGCATGGAAGTGAGGGAGCCTAACGCCCGTTATCTGGCCAAGCCGGCGTTCAAGCAGACTGAGGTGGGGGTGATTCCTGAGGATTGGATTAGTCCTTCAATCAAGGAAATCGCCGCCAATCGTCCGAATGCCATCGTTGGGGGGCCTTTCGGTTCTGATCTGGTTTCAAAGGATTATGTTGCAAGCGGCGTTCCGGTGATTCGTGGTCAGAACATGGCGCAGCATTATGTTTCAGGCGACTTCGTTTTCGTTTCCAAGCAGAAGGCCAAGTTCCTACAGGCCAATACTGCGCGTGCCAAGGACATCGTCTTTACGCAGCGGGGCACGCTTGGACAGGTTTCTATTGTTCCTGGCAAGCCATTCAACGAGTACGTTGTCTCGCAGAGCCAGATGAAATTGACTCTGAATTCGGAGATGGCGGACCCCGAATATGTGTATCAGTATTTCGTTAGCTCCAGTGGGCAACGGCAGATTCTCGACAGTGCCATTCAAACCGGTGTTCCTCATACCAATCTGGGCATATTGCGTTCTTACAGAATTCCGGCGCCTCCTACCGTCGTCGAACAACAAGCTATCGCCGAAGCCCTGAGCGATGCGGATGCGCTGATCGAATCGCTGGAACAACTGCTCGCCAAGAAACGCCAGATCAAGCAAGGCGCGATGCAGGAGCTCCTCACTGGCCAAAAGCGCCTGCCGGGGTTTGAACAAAAAACGGGGTACAAGCAAACAGATCTTGGATCTGTGCCAGAGGACTGGGATGTAATTCCAATTGGCCAGGCTGCTCAATGTCTCATTGGTCTTACATACAGCCCAAACGATGTGCGCTCCTTTGGGACATTGGTTTTGCGTTCGTCAAATGTGCAGAATGGTTGCCTCGCATTTGACGACAATGTCTATGTGGAAATGGAGCTACCAGCCCGCGTAATTACTCAAGAAGATGACATTCTGATTTGTGTTCGGAATGGTAGCCGTCAGTTGATCGGCAAATGTGCATTGATTGACGAGACAGCAGCGGGGAGCGCTTTCGGCGCGTTCATGGCAGTACTACGAAGCAAATCGAGTCGTTTCTTGTTTCAGCAATTTCAATCGCATATCTTGAAACGACAGATTAGTGATGTGATGGGAGCAACCATCAACCAGATTACAAACAAGGATATGGCGGCATTTAAGGTTATTTGGCCGGTCTT
>JAGTRV010000251.1 GCA_018262245.1 Pseudomonadota bacterium
TCGACACCAGCAAGTTGTGTCATCAAATTTCCGAGAAGTACCTTGCGGATAAAAATGGAGGCGCGATGCCATCCGAATTGATATACAGCCCGAAACAGAACCGCATTCTTGGCTCACTGCCAACCAATGACTACGCACGCCTACAAGATGACCTTGATCTTGTCCATCTCGAACTGGGCCAGGTTCTCTATGAATCCGGCGATACGTTCGGCTACATCTACTTCCCGATCACCTGCATCGTTTCCCTGATCTTCACCACCAGAAAAGGCGGCACGGCCGAACTGGCGATTACCGGCAACGATGGTCTGGTCGGCATTCCGCTGGTGCTGGGCGGAGAAACCACCACGCACCGGGTCGTTGTGCAGAGCGCCGGCGCCGCCTACCGGCTCAAGGTCGAAGTCGTCCGCTGGGAACTCGACCAGGGGGGCGAACTACAGCACCTCGCACTACGCTACACCCAGGCACTGATGACCCAGATGGCACAAAGCATTGTCTGCAACCGATTCCACGCAGTCGATCAGCAACTTTGCCGCTGGCTTCTGTTCAGCCTCGACCTGCTGCCCGGCAATCAACTGAACATGACGCAGGAACTCATTGCCAACATGCTCGGTGTGCGCCGTGAGGCGATCACCGAAGCTGCCGGAAAACTGCAGGCAGCCGGCCTGATCGAGTACAGCCGTGGCCATATCACCGTGCTGGATCGCCCCGGCCTGAAAGCCCGGGCATGCGAATGCTACGCCGCCGTCAAGAGCGAATATGACCGGATATTCCACCTGAAATCCGATATTCGAAGCTCCGGGCGCCCTCGCCCCAACCCGGCCAGCGTGCGCAATCGCGCCGAAGCCCGCTTGCTGCAATCGCCGCATCCGGAGCCGCAAACCGCCTGGGACAACGCCCAACTGGTGCACGAACTGCAGGTGCATCAGATCGAACTTGAAATGAGCAACGAAGAGCTCCGCCACGCCTATGAAGAATCAGACAATCTGCGTGAACGCTACGCCGATATCTATGACTTCGCGCCGGTCGGCTATATAACGCTCGATCCGCTCGGCGTCATCATCGACATGAATCTGGCCGGCGCCGTGCTGCTCGGCACCAAGGGATCCCAGAAAGGCCGGCATCGCTTTGCCGCTTTTCTGGACCCCAACCATGCCGGGGCATTCAATCACTTTGTCGAGGAAGTTCTCTGCTCAAGAAAGAAGCTGCACTGTGAATCCGTGCTGGCAGCCAATGCCCACCGCCCGGCAACCAACATCCGGATCGAGGCAGTGCCGGATGCCGACGGCCGCGAATGCCGTATGGTCGTCATCGACACCTCGGGCAATGCAACAAGCACCAAGCACCTGTCGCGTCGTACCAGCGACAACACCCCCGCAGAGGAATAATCACCATGCTTTTTACTTTCAAATCCGCCACCAATGCCGATCTGATCATGCACGAGAAGAGCGGCAAGGAAATTCTGCTCCTGCTCGGCAAGAATCCGGATGAAGCGCGTGGAATCATCACGGTCGAACAGTTGCCCGGAGCGGTTGCGACGCTGCAACAAGCGACAGCTGCCGACAAGGCCAGTTCGTCGGAAACTGCCACCAGCCCGAGCGAAACCGAGCCCGATGACGAGCCGCCGGTTAGTCTCGCCCAACGCGCAGCCCCCTTCATCGACATGCTCGAACGCGCCATAAAGGCCGGCAACCCAGTTCTCTGGGGGGTATGATCCGCCAATGCCGTCTCAAGGAAAGCGCGAGCAAGCCCTGCTACCCTCCTCCGCATTAGCTGAGGACAAGTACTTTCCGATCGTCGGCATAGGTACGTCAGCCGGAGGATTGGAAGCACTCGAGCAGTTTTTGGGCGGCGTGCCGGTCAATTGCGGCATGGCTTTTGTCGTCGTCCAGCACCTCGACCCCAATCGCTACGGCATGCTTCCGGAGCTCTTGCAACGGTCCACCCCGATGGTGGTCAAGCAGGCAGGAAACCGGATGAAGATCAAGCCGGATTGTGTCTATGTGATCCCTCCCAACAAGGATCTGTCGATCCTCCACGACACGCTCTACCTGCTCGATCCGGTAGCGGCAAGAGGATTACGTCTGCCGATCAACTCCTTTCTCTGTAGCTTGGCCGAAGACCGGCGCGAACGAGCCATCGGCATCATCCTTTCCGGCATGGGGTCGGATGGAACCCAGGGCCTGCTGGCGATCAGCGAACATGGTGGCCTGTCGGTTGTACAAGACCCTACTACGGCCAAGTTCGATGCCATGCCACGCAGCGCAATTGATGCCCGGCTGGCGGATATCGTTGCCCCGCCGGGCGATCTGGCCAGACTGATTATCGACCGTCTGCACCACCCGCCTCGCCTTTTGCCCCCCGAAACCTTTCTTGTGCCGGATAGCGACGCCAAGAGCTCGGCCTTCGAGAAGATCTGCATCCTGCTGCGAGCCCAGACCGGCCACGATTTTTCGCTGTACAAGAAAAGCACGATCTATCGGCGCGTCGAGCGCCGCATGGGCATTCATCGTCTGGGCGGAATCGCCGACTACGTCGGTTTTCTCCAGACCAACCCGCAGGAAGTCGACCTGCTCTTCAAGGAATTGCTGATCGGCGTCACCAGCTTCTTCCGCGACCCCGCCGCCTGGGCCTACCTGCAGGAACAAGTGCTACCCGGGATGATTTTCGCCAAAACGCACGACAACCTGCTGCGCGCCTGGGTGGCTGGCTGCTCGAGTGGCGAGGAGGCCTACACGCTGGCCATGACTTTCCGCGAGGCGATGGACCATGCAAAACCCACCAACCGTATCGAGCTGCAAATTTTCGCCACCGACCTCGATCCGGATGCCATCGCCAAGGCAAGACAGGGAATCTATCCATCCAGTATTGCCGGCGACGTTTCCCCGGAGCGGCTGGAGCGGTTTTTTGTTGAAGAAAATGGCCGCTTTCGGATCTGCCAGGAAATCCGCCAGATGGTGGTGTTCGCACCGCACAATGTCACGATGGACCCGCCTTTTACCCGGTTGGATATCCTGACCTGTCGGAACGTGCTGATTTATCTGGGCGCCGACCTGCAAAAGCGCTTGTTGCCCCTCTTTCACTACAGCCTGAAGCCCGGTGGCACGCTTTTTCTGGGTTCGGCCGAAAGCATCGGTAACTTTGCCGAGCTGTTTTCCCCGCTCGAAGCCAAGGCGCGAATCTATCGCCGCCAAGAAGCGAAGCAAAGAGCAATCGATGTCGATTTCCCGACGCGCCATGTCGACGACTCCCCCAACCCAACCCTGATGCCGTCCCCGACCATGCAACCTGCCAACCTGCAAACCCTGGCCGACCAACTGCTACTGCAAAAATTCTCGCCGGCCGCCGTGTTGACCAATGCTGACGGGGACATCCTTTTCATCAGCGGGCGGACCGGAAAATACCTGGAGCCGGCGGCTGGCAAGGCCAACTGGAACATTCATGCGATGGCCCGCGAAGGCTTGCGTCAGGAGCTGATTCTCGCCCTGCCCAAAGCACTGCGTATCGGCGAGGCCGTCGTCGTCAAAGACCTGACGATTGACGATGGCAGTGAACGCCAGAGCCTTGACCTGACCGTTTATCCCATCGACGAACCCGCACCCCTCCACGGCATGGCAATGATCGTTTTTGCCGATGTTGTCGCGGCAAAACCAGAGCCCAAACGCCGTTCGCGGAAACAGCTTGCCGATGCCCGGGTCGCCGAACTGGAGCAGGCCCTGCTCAAGGCAAGGGAAGAGCTTCAGAGCATTCGCGAGGAAATGCAGACCTCGCACGAAGAACTCAAATCGGCCAACGAAGAGTTGCAATCGACCAATGAAGAGCTGCAGTCGACCAACGAGGAGCTGACCACCTCCAAGGAGGAAATGCAGTCTCTCAACGAAGAGTTGCAGACGGTCAATGCCGAACTCCAGTCAAAAGTCGATGAATGGTCGGCGACCAGCAACGACATGAAGAACCTGCTGAACAGCACCGACATTGCCACGGTTTTTCTCGACAACATGCTGCATGTGCGGCGTTTTACCAGCCAGGCGACCAATATCTTCAAGTTCATTCCGAGCGACATCGGACGGCCGCTGGCGGATATTGTCCACAAGCTCGATTACCGCGATTTGCAGGACGATGCCCAGAAAGTCTTGGAGACGCTGGCCTTCTGCGAAAAACAGATCACCAGCAACGACGGGTGCTGGTACATCGTTCGGATCATGCCCTACCGGACACTGGAAAACGTGATCGACGGCGTGG
>JAGTRV010000252.1 GCA_018262245.1 Pseudomonadota bacterium
AGGTTCAGGAGGTTTGTGACTGGATTTCGCCCGAAGCCATCGACCGCATGCAGGTCACGCTCGGTGTTCCACGGACCAAGATCGAGGGCGTCGCCGGCTTTTATTCCTTTTTCTATACCGAGCCACGCGGCAAATACCGGGTGCTATTTTCGGACAACATCACCGATCGCATGCTGGGCAGCAAGGCGATGATGGATCGCCTGTGCAACAGCCTGTGGGTCGAGCGTGGCAAGGTTTCTGAGGATGGTCTGGTCAGCGTGGCGCAGACGGCCTGTACCGGCATGTGTGATCAGGGGCCGGCGCTGCTGATCAATAACTACGCCATTGCCGGATTGACAGCGGAACGCATCGACGAAATCGCCGAACTGATTCGCGGCAAGGTGCCGCTGGCCGAATGGCCGCCGGCCTATTTCAAGACCGAAGACAATATCCGCCGGGCCGATATCCTGCTCAATGCCGATTTCAAACCCGGTGAGGCACTGCTGGCAGCCCGGGCGCGGGCACCGAGCGATGGTCTCAATTCATCGAACATGCGTTCCTGGCGCGAAGGCCTGCCCAGCGGCATCGGCGGACCGGGTGCCACGCTGGACGAAATCAAGCGGGCCAACCTGCGTGGCCGTGGCGGTGCCGGTTTCACCACCGGCCTCAAATGGGAGGCCTGCCGCAATGCCCCGCTCAAGGCGGGCGCCCAGCGCATCGTGGTCTGCAACGCGGATGAAGGCGAACCGGGTACTTTCAAGGATCGCGTTTTACTGTCCAGGAACCCGGACCTGGTTTTCGAGGGCATGACGGTGGCGGCTTATGCGGTCGGCGCGACCCGCGGTTTTGTCTATCTGCGCGGCGAATACCGTTACATGCTCGACCACCTGAATGCCGTGCTGGCCCATCGCCGGCGCGAAAAGCTGTTGGGCAAGGATATTCTCGGCCTGCCGGGGGCGGATTTTGATATCGAGATTCATGTCGGGGCCGGCGCCTATGTCTGCGGCGAAGAGTCGGCGCTGATCGAGTCGCTCGAAGGCAAGCGCGGCACCCCGCGCAACCGGCCGCCTTTCCCGGTCACCAACGGCTATCTGGACCAGCCGACCATCGTCAATAACGTTGAAACCTTTGCCGCAGCAGCGCTGATCGCGTTGAATGGCGGTGACTGGTATGCCGCCATCGGCACCAAGCATTCGGCCGGCACCAAGCTGCTTTCGGTCTCCGGCGATTGCGAGCGGCCGGGCATTTACGAATACCCGTTCGGCGTCAGTGTCCGACAGGTGCTGGAGGATTGCGGGGCCAGGGATACGCAGGCCGTGCAGGTCAGCGGGCCATCCGGTATCTGTATTGCAGAGCAGGAATTCGACCGTATCATCGGTTTTGAGGATATCCCCACGGCCGGCGCTTTCACCGTATTCAACAACACTCGCGACATGTTCGAGGTGGCGCGCAACTACGTGCATTTCTTCCAGCACGAAAGCTGCGGTTTCTGCACACCGTGCCGGGTCGGAACCTCGTTGCTCAAGAACCTGATGGACAAACTGCACAATGGCGTCGGTTCGCCCTACGACTTTGCCGAAATCGAGAAGCTCAACCAGTTGCTGCAATCGATGAGCCATTGCGGACTGGGCCATACGGCCTGCAACCCGGTGCTCGACACGATCGAACGCTTCCGTCCGGCCTACGAGCGACGCATGGCGCAAAAGGATTTCACACCTGCCTTTGATCTCGACCGAGCGCTGTCATCGGCCCGACAGATGACCGGGCGCGATGATGCCGGCGCCCATCTGGCGACAGAACATGGAGGTCAATCATGAGCCATACCTTTACGCTTGATGGCAAGACCATTCCTTTTGTCGAGGGACAGACCATCATCCAGGCGGCCAGCGCAGCCGGAGTGTTCATTCCGCACCTGTGCTACCACCCGGAGTTCAAGCCGCATGGCTCGTGCAAGCTGTGTACGGTCAAGGTCAATGGCCGGCATACCGCCTCGTGCACGATGCGCGCCTCGGCCGGCATGATCGTCGAGAGCGAAACCGAGGAAATCAATGCCGAACGCCGGGCGCTGACCCAAATGCTGTTTGTCGAGGGCAACCATTTCTGCCCGTCGTGCGAGAAGAGCGGCAACTGCCAGTTGCAGGCCACGGCCTACCATCTCGGCATGATGTCGCCGCATTACGATCACTTCTTCCCGAATCGGGCGGTCGATGCCTCGCATCCCGAAGTGCTGCTCGACTTCAACCGCTGCATTCTCTGTTCGCTGTGCGTGCGGGCCAGCCGCGATGTCGATGGCAAGAACGTTTTTGCACTATCGGGTCGGGGCATCAAGACGCATCTGATCGTCAATGCCAAATCCGGCCAGCTGGGCGATACCGACTTCACGCTCGATGACAAGGCGGCGCAGGTCTGCCCGGTTGGCGTGATCCTGAAAAAGCGCCAGGGCTTTGCCGTGCCGATCGGCGAGCGCAAGTTCGACAAGGCACCGATTTCGGAAACTGCCGATAGTACGGAGGGGCGCTGACATGACCGCCAAGAAGAAGCTCAAGGTAGCCACGACCTCGCTGGCCGGCTGTTTCGGCTGCCACATGTCTTTCCTCGACATCGATGAGCGTTTGTTCACGCTGCTTGAGCACATCGAGTTCGACCGTTCGCCACTGACCGATATCAAGACGTGCAGCCCGGATTGCGACATCGGCATCATCGAGGGCGGCCTGTGCAATGCCGAGAACGTCCATGTCCTGCGCGAGTTCCGCAAGAACTGCAAGATCCTGATCGCCATGGGCGCCTGCGCCATCAATGGTGGCCTGCCGGCGCAACGCAATCATCTGCCGCTGACGACCATCCTCGAGGAGGTCTATCACACCAGTCCGGGGCTGGCCAACGGCATGATCCCGAATGATCCGGAACTGCCGCTGCCGCTCAACCAGGTGCATCCGATCCATGAGGTGGTCAAGGTCGATTACTTCATGCCCGGTTGCCCGCCCTCGGCGGACGCAATCTGGAAGGTGCTGACAGACCTTCTCGCTGGTAAAGAGCCCGAATTGGGCCATGGCTTAATGCATTATGACTGAGGTGGCGCTATGACCTACCAACTGGAAACCGCCCAACATCCCGAAACCCTGCGCCGTGTGGCGATCGACCCGGTATCCCGTGTCGAGGGCCATGGCAAGGTCACCATCCTGCTTGACGATCAGAATAAGGTGCATCAGGTTCGCCTGCATATCGTCGAATTCCGCGGCTTCGAGAAGTTCATTCAGGGCCGGCCCTATTGGGAAGTGCCGGTCATGGTCCAGCGCCTGTGCGGCATCTGCCCGGTGTCGCACCATCTGGCCGCTTCCAAGGCGCTCGACATCATCGTCGGCGCCAAGAAGCTGACGCCGGCGGCCGAAAAGCTGCGCCGGCTGATGCATTACGGCCAGATGCTGCAGTCGCATGCCTTGCACTTTTTTCACCTGTGCTCGCCGGATTTGCTGTTCGGTTTCGATAGCGATGTGACCAAGCGCAACATCGTCGGCGTCGCCGCCGCGCATCCGGAAACGGCCAAGCGCGGCGTGCTGCTGCGCAAGTTCGGCCAGGAGGTGATCCGTGTCACGGCGGGCAAGCGGGTGCATGGCACCGGGGCGGTGCCGGGCGGCGTCAACAAGTCGCTGACCATTGCCGAGCGCGACGAACTGTTGAAGGACATCTATCACATCGTCCAGTGGTCGCGCGATGCGGTGCATCTGATCCAGAAGGTGCATACGCAAGACCCCGGGCTGTACAACAGTTTCGGCATCTTCCGCTCCAATTTCATGTCCATCGTCGGCCACAACGGCGACCTCGACTTCTATCACGGCACGCTGCGGGCGCGTGACGACAACGGCAAGATCATCTTCGACGGTGTCGACTACCAGCAGTACGACAAGTACATCGAGGAAGAAGTACGGCCGTGGAGCTACATGAAGTTCCCGTTCTTCAAGTCCATCGGCAAGGAACATGGCTGGTACAAGGTCGGCCCGCTGGCCCGCGTGCAGAACTGCAACCAGATCTCGACGCCGTTCGCTGAGCACGAGCGCAAGGAATTCGTCGATTACGCCGGCGGCTCGCCGCTGCACGCTCCGCTGGCTTATCACTGGACGCGGATGATCGAGATGCTGCACGCCGCCGAAGTGATCAAGGAACTGCTGCATGACGACGACTTGCTGTCGGATAACCTGATGGTCGAAGGCGAGCGCCAGATGGAGGGCGTTGGCGTCATCGAGGCACCGCGCGGCACGCT
>JAGTRV010000253.1 GCA_018262245.1 Pseudomonadota bacterium
TCATGCCGCGGCGCAGGCCGTCGGAAGAACCCATGGCGATGGTGCGAACCACGCCGTCACCCAGTTGCTGCTGAACCTCGAAGGTCAGGCCGTCTTCGGCCATGCCACCGGCTTCGGAAGCATCCAGCTTGAGCGCGTCGTAAATATGTGGCATCGCGTCGCGCGGGAAGTGGATGTCCACAACGGCGCCGATGCACTGAACGATGGAACCTTGACTCATATTCAAATCCCCAATAATAAAAAGCTTCGCGCTAGCATCAGACTGCGGCGGCGCCGCCGACGATCTCGGAAAGCTCCTTCGTGATCGCGGCCTGACGGGCCTTGTTGTAGACCAGCTTCAATTCACCGATGACGTTCTTGGCGTTGTCGGAGGCCGACTTCATTGCAACCATCCGGGCTGCCTGCTCGGACGCGATGTTTTCCGCCACTGTCTGGTAGATTAGGGCTTCGACATAGCGAATCAGCAGGTCATCGATGACGGCCTTCGATTCAGGCTCATAGACGTAGTCCCACTTGGTCTTGGACGAGCCGACAGCGTCGCCGGAAAGCGGGAGCAACTTCTCGAACACCGGCTCCTGCTTCATCGTGTTGATGAAACGGGTATAGCCGATGTACAGCGCGTCGATCTCGCCCTTGATGTAGGCGTCGAGTTGGACCTTGACCGGACCGATCAGCTTTTCGAGGTGCGGCTTGTCACCCAGCGCCACGACTTGCGAGACGACCTTGGCGCCCATGCGCTGCATGAAGCCGAGACCCTTGTTGCCGATGCAGGTCGCCTGCAGCTTCATGCCCCTGGCTTCGAGTTCCTTCATCTTGCCCAACACGAGGCGCAGGATGTTCGAATTCAGGCCGCCGCAGAGACCCTTGTCCGAAGTGACGAGGATGAACCCGATACTCTGCGGATCCCGCACCGTCAGGAACGGATGCCGATACTCGGACAGGGCATGGGAGAGGTTGGCCGCAACGCGCCGGATCTTTTCGCCATAGGGACGGGCAGCCCGCATCCGTTCCTGCGCCTTGCGCATTTTGGATACGGACACCATCTCCATGGCTTTGGTGATCTTGCGCGTGTTTTCGACGCTCTTGATCTTGTTGCGAATTTCCTTGCCGCTAGGCATGGCGTTCTCCTAGATCAGGCCCAGCTGCTCTTGAAAGCTGCAATACCCGCGGCCAGGGCCTTTTCGGCTTCGCCGTCGAATTCCGCAGTCGACTGCATCTTGTTCATGATGTCAGCGCAGTGGGTCTTCAGGTAACCGATCATGGCCTTTTCGCACTCCAGCGCCCGCTTGACTTCGACATCGTCGAAATAACCCTTGTCTGCCGCATAGAGCGTGACGGCCATTTCGGAAATGCTCATCGGAGCGTACTGCGGCTGCTTCATCAGCTCGGTCACCAGGCGGCCACGCTCAAGCTGCTTGCGGGTCGCTTCGTCGAGGTCGGAAGCGAACTGGGCGAAAGCAGCGAGTTCGCGGTACTGGGCGAGGGCCAGACGGACACCGCCGCCGAGCTTCTTGATCAGCTTGGTCTGCGCAGCGCCACCGACGCGGGACACCGAGATACCGGCGTTGATCGCGGGACGGATACCGGCGTTGAAGAGGTCGGTGTCCAGGAAGATCTGGCCGTCGGTAATCGAGATCACGTTGGTCGGAACGAAGGCGGACACGTCACCCGCCTGGGTTTCGATCACCGGCAGCGCGGTCAGCGACCCGGTCTTGCCCTGGACTTCGCCGTTGGTCAGCTTCTCGACCCACGCTGCGGAAACGCGCGCGGCCCGCTCGAGCAGGCGGGAGTGGAGATAGAAGACGTCGCCCGGATAGGCCTCGCGGCCCGGCGGACGGCGCAGCAGCAGGGACACCTGGCGGTAGCTCCAAGCCTGCTTGGTCAGGTCGTCGTAGATGATCAGCGCGTCCTGGCCGCGGTCGCGGAAGTACTCGCCCATCGTGCAGCCCGAGTAGGGAGCGATGTACTGCAGCGCTGCCGATTCCGAAGCCGAAGCCGCGACGATGATGGTGAATTCCATCGCGCCGTGTTCCTCGAGCTTGCGCACGACGTTGGCGATGGTGGATGCCTTCTGGCCGATGGCGACATAGATGCAGAAAAGATCCTTGCCCTTCTGGTTGATGATCGTGTCGACCGCGACGGCAGTCTTGCCGGTCTGGCGGTCACCGATGATCAGCTCGCGCTGGCCGCGGCCGATGGGGACCATCGAGTCGACGCACTTCAGGCCGGTCTGCACCGGCTGCGAAACCGATTTGCGCCAGATGACGCCGGGCGCGACCTTTTCGATCTTGTCGGTCAGCTTGGCGTTGATCGGACCCTTGCCATCGATCGGCTGGCCCAGTGAATTGACGACGCGACCGAGCAACTCGGGGCCGACGGGGACTTCCAGAATGCGACCGGTCGTCTTGACCGTATCGCCTTCGGAAATGTGTTCGTACTCACCAAGAACGACGGCGCCGACGGAATCACGCTCGAGGTTGAGCGCCATGCCGAAGGTGTTGCCCGGGAATTCCAGCATTTCGCCCTGCATCGCATCCTGCAGGCCGTGCACGCGGCAGATGCCGTCGGTAACGGAAACCACCGTGCCCTGCGTGCGCACTTCCGAGGCGCCCTGCAGGTTCTGGATCTTGCTCTTGATCAGTTCAGAAATTTCGGAAGGATTCAACTGCATGAAATTCTCCTAGTTATTCAGCGCCGTAGCCATGGCGTCGAGCTTGCCGCGGACCGAAGCATCCAGCATCTGGTCGCCGACGACGACCTTGATGCCACCAATGAGTTCCGGGTCAACCGAGACCGAAGCTTCGAGCCTGGTCTTGAAGACCGACTCGAGCTGGGGTACCAGCGCGTTGACCTGCGCGGCATCGATCGGGAAAGCCGAGATGATCTCGGCCTGCCTGGTGCCTTCCTCAGCCTGCTTGTAGCTTTCGTACAAGCCGGCAATTTCCGGCAACAGCCCCAGACGATCGTTGTCCGACAGCAACTGGATGAAGCTCGACAACTCCGCATCTACCGCCGTACCGCAGGCAGACCGGAAGAGGTCGACCAGTTGCGGGGCCGCCACATTGGGATCACCGATGGCCGCACAGGCTTCGGGATTGGCAGCCACCTGGCCGAGCAGAGCGACCTGCCCGGCCCACTTGGCCAGATTGCCGCTCTCCTTCGCCGCCCGGAAAAGGGCTTCGGCGTAGGGACGGGCGATAGTGACGGATTCAGCCATTGCCTACAGATCCTGTTTCAGGGCACCGAGCATTTCGGCATGCACGGACGCGTTGATTTCCTTGCGCAGGATCTTCTCGGCACCCGCAACGGCCAGCTCGGCGACGCGCTCGCGCAAGTGCTGCTTGGCGCGTTCGACTTCCTGATCGATTTCCGCCTTGGCGCCGGCGACGACCTTGTCGGCCTCGACCTTGGCGTTGCCCTTGGCTTCCTCGATGATCTGTTGCGCTCGCTTTTCGGCTTGTGCCACGAGCTCTGCGGATTTCTCCTTGGCTACGCGCATCGCATCGGCGGAACGCTTGGCAGCGAGCTCCTGCTCGTGCTTGCCGCGCTCGGCAGCAGCCAGGCCATCGGCGATCTGGGCTTGGCGGTCGGCCATCGCCTTTTGCAGCGGCGGCCAGACATACTTCATCGTGATCCAGATGAAGATCGCAAACCAGATGGCCTGGCCAATCAGTGTAGCGTTAATGCTCACGCTAACCTCCTGGTGATAAGGGTTTCAGGGGCGCGGATGATTACTTGACCAGTGCGATGAACGGATTGGCGAAGAGCATGAACAGCGCGATACCGACACCGATCATGGTCACCGCGTCGAGCAGGCCGGCGACGATGAACATCTTGACCTGCAGCGTCGGGATCATTTCCGGCTGACGGGCAGCGCCTTCCAGGAAACGGCCGCCGAGGATGCCGAAGCCGATGGCGGTGCCCAGAGCACCGGCCCCGATCAGGATGGCCACAGCAATGGCAGTGTTGGCGAGAACGGTTGCGAGTTCCATGTTTGCTCCTCAGTAAGGTTGGTTGTTGCGGTTAAGGTTGAAAACGAAGGGATACTGCTGAAACCTAGTGCGACTCGGAAGCCATCGACATGTACACGATGGTCAGCATCATGAACACGAAGGCTTGCAGGGTGATGATCAGGATGTGGAACAGCGCCCAGGGCAAGGCCAGCGGAAGCTGCCAGATGCCGAGCAGGGCGATCAGGATGAAGACCATTTCGCCGGCATACATGTTGCCGAAGAG
>JAGTRV010000254.1 GCA_018262245.1 Pseudomonadota bacterium
TCTACACCGGCACCCGCGCCCTGCCCGACAATTTCTGGGACAAGCACAGCAAGGGCATGGAGTCGTGGAAGAAGGACAGCAAGACCTATTACAAGGTGACCGGCCCGCTCGGTCCGCAACTGCTGGTCAATGAATTCGTCTGGCTGGAGAGCGATGGCTTCGCCGCAATCGTCAAGGAGACAGCTGGCAAGACTGCGGTGCTGGAAACGCTGGTCGATTACACCCATCCGAAAAATGCCATCTGGGGCATCACCGCCCGCAACCGCGAACAGAATTTCGCGTTGAACCTGTTGATGAACCCGGATATCGACTTCGTCACCCTGCTCGGCCAGGCCGGTACCGGCAAGACCCTGCTGACCCTGGCCGCCGGACTGACGCAGGTACTCGAAAGCAAGCGCTTCGCTGAAATCATCATGACCCGCGTCACGGTCCCGGTCGGCGAAGATATCGGCTTCCTGCCCGGCACCGAGGAAGAAAAAATGGCGCCATGGATGGGGGCTCTTGAAGACAATCTGGATGTCCTGACCCATAGCGACGAAAACAACGGCGGCCCCTATGGCGGCGATTGGGGCAAGGCAGCAACCAACGACATCATCCGCTCGCGGATCAAGGTCAAGTCGATGAATTTCATGCGCGGCCGGACCTTCCTGAAGAAGTACCTGATCATCGACGAGGCGCAGAACCTGACGCCAAAGCAGATGAAAACGCTGGTCACGCGCGCCGGCCCCGGCACCAAGGTGGTCTGTCTCGGGAATATCGCCCAGATTGACACGCCCTACCTGACGGAAGGCAGTTCCGGCCTGACCTATGTCGTCGACCGCTTCAAGGGCTGGCCGCACTCCGGTCACATTACGTTACAACGCGGGGAGCGTTCCCGTCTGGCCGACCACGCCGCCGAAGTGCTATAATCGACGCTTCAATTAAGGGGCCGTGTCAGTGACACGGCCTTTTCGTTTCAGCCACGGATTAATTCCGCCGGAGGAGTCACTTGAAACGTCGCGACTTTCTAGCATCAGCCGCCGCACTCTCGCTATTTGTTTCTGACGCCTGGGCTGCCAAGAAGCAGGCCAAGGCCAGCGCAGCCAAAAGTTCCACGGGGGGCGCCAAGAAAAAGGGCGCTGCCGGGAAGGCTTCGTCAGGAAAAGCATCAAGAAAATCGGGCGCGAAACCTGATCGCCACCACAAGGGCAAGATCACTTACCGGCCACAGGAACCGGTCACCCATACGGCTGACGACCCGGTCATCGAACGGCCGCCGCAAGGGACAACAGCCTCCAGGCTCCCGCCGGTCAGAGCGCCGGAACCGCCATCGGACTGGCGTACCTACGAGATCACCACAACGGTCAGCCTGAAAAACAAGAGCGGCTCCAGCAAGCTGTGGCTGCCGTTGCCGCTCAATCAGGACACCCTCTTTCAACGCACGCTCGGCCACTCCTGGGCAGGAAATCCGGCCAACGCCGGCATGCGTCGCCTGCCGGATGGCGATCTGGAGGTCTTCTATTGCGAATGGCCGGACGGCGGTGATGCCAAGTTGCAACTGACCACGCTGGTGACCACCGCAGACCGACATTTTGATGTCACCAAGCGCACGGTGGCGCCGGAACGCGAAGACATCCTGCGCCGCAACCTGCAGGCATCTCAATTGATTCCCAACGATGGCCTGGCCTTCCAGCTCGGCGAGCGCATCCTTGGCCGGATCAAGGATCCCGTCGCCCAAGCCAAGGCCATTTACGACTGGGTCGTCGACAACTCGATTTATGACCCCAGCCTGCCAGGCTGTGGCACCGGCGACGTTCGTCGTCAATTGATCCAGGGACAATACGGCGGGCGCTCGGCTGACATCAACGGGCTATTTGTCGCCATCTGCCGCGCCATCGGCATTCCAGCGCGCTGTGTCTACGGTCTGCGCACAGGCTCCTCCCGCCTGTTCCGCAGCCTGGGGCTGAGTAATGATGATGCGACCCACGGCCAGCACGTCCGCGCCGAATTCTACGTCCCTGGTTACGGCTGGATTCCGGTCGATCCCAGCGATGTGCGACGCACGATTGCCACGGAAGGCCTGTCCGACCGGGATAGCAAACTGATTTCTTTGAGAAAAATCCTGTTCGGCGTCTGGGAAATGAACTGGATTGCCTTCAATCTTGGAGCGGACGTCGTCCTTCCTGGGAAAAACTCCGCAATGCCCTTCCTGCTCTTTCCTCAGATGGAGCCTTCAGGCACCCGTTATGATGGAAGCAATCAGACCGCCATTCAATACAGCATCAAAACCCGTCAGGTCGCCCTCTAGTCTGACTAGTTCTGGGAATCGACAAAACCGCCGCTGGCCAGATTCTCGAAACGGGTGTATTCGCCAATGAAGGCCAAGCGTACGGTCCCGGTCGGGCCGTTACGCTGCTTGCCGATGATCACTTCGGCCAAGCCCTTGTTATCGTTGCTATCCTTGTTGTAGTACTCATCGCGGTACATCATCAGGATCACGTCGGCATCCTGCTCGATAGCGCCGGATTCGCGCAAGTCGGACATCATCGGGCGCTTGTCGGTACGCTCCTCGACCTTCCGGGAAAGCTGCGACAACGCCACGATTGGAACCTGCAATTCCTTGGCCAGCGACTTGATCGAGCGCGAAATCTCGGACACTTCCGTCGCCCGGTTCTCGCCTTGGCGGTTACCCGACATCAGCTGGATGTAGTCGATGACCAGCAAGCCAAGCTTGCCGCCATACTGGCGCGCCAGGCGCCGTGCTCTGGCCCGCAGGTTAGCCGGACTCAAGCCGCCGGTTTCATCGATATAGATCGGCGCCTCGTGTAACTTGCCCAGCGCAAACGACAACTTGGACCATTCTTCGTCGCTCATGCGACCCGTTCTCAGGCTCTGTGAGTTCAGACGCCCGATCGAGGCCAGCATCCGCATGGCGAGCTGGGCGCCGCCCATTTCCATGGAGAAGACACCAACCGGTAAACCGGAGTCGACCGCCACATTCTCGGCAATATTCAAGGCAAAGGCGGTTTTACCCATTGACGGGCGCCCGGCAACGATAATCAGATCGCCCGGCTGAAAGCCGGAGGTCTTCGAATCCAGATCGATAAATCCGGTCGGCACCCCGGTGATATCGGAAGGGTTGTCGCGATCATGCAACTCCTGGATACGCTCGACCACCTGAGTGAGCAAGGGGTTAATGTGCACGAAGCCTTCATTGTGACCAGCCCCGGCCTCGGCAATCTTGAAGATTTTTGACTCTGCCTCGTCGAGCAGCGTTTCAGCATCCCGCCCAAGCGGATTCAGGGCATCGGCTGCAATTTCGTCAGCTGTTGCCACCAACTGGCGCAATACGGAGCGCTCGCGAACGATTTCGGCATAACGCTTGATATTGGCCGCCGATGGTGTATTCGCTGCCAGCTCACCGAGATAAGCCAAGCCACCGGTCTGCTCACCCTCCCCCGCCGCATCCAATGCCTCGGCCACCGTAACCACGTCAGCCGGTTTGGCCTTTTCGAGCAGATTACGAATTTGCCGGAAGATACGCCGATGTTCATCGCGATAGAAATCGGCATCGGTCAGCATATCGCCCATCCGATCCCAGGCCTGATTGTCGAGTAACAAGCCGCCAAGGATCGACTGTTCGGCCTCGATCGAATGCGGCGGCACGCGCAAGTGGTCCAGCGTGGAATCGGGAATACGGGGTTTCTGAGGACGTTGGTTCATGTTCTGAAGTTTAAAGTAAAAAGGCCTCGCTACTGCGAGGCCTTTTGTCGTGAGACGTTGCCGGAATTACTCGGCAACGATCGCCACGGTGATGTTTGCCAGCACGTCGGTGTGCAGGGCAACGTCGAGCGGGAACTCGCCGATTGCCTTGAGCGGACCTTCCGGCATACGGACGGCAGACTTGTCGACCACGTAGCCTGCAGCCTTCAGGGCGTCGGCGATGTCGGCGTTACCAACGGAACCGAACAAACGGCCGTCCATACCTGCCTTGCGAGCCACGGTAACGACGGTACCGTTCATCTTGTCAGCAACAGCCTGGGCAGCAGCCAGCTTTTCAGCAGCCAGCTTTTCCAGTTCGGCGCGACGAGCTTCGAACTCAGCCATTGCAGCCGGCGTAGCACGCTTGGCCATACGTTGCGGAATCAGGAAATTACGGGCGTAGCCGTCCTTGACCTTGACGATATCGCCGAGGTTACCGAGGTTAACAACCTTTTCGAGCAGAATGATTTGCATGTTTCGT
>JAGTRV010000255.1 GCA_018262245.1 Pseudomonadota bacterium
ACCTGCTGGTGGTCGTCAATTTCCAGTCCTGGCTTGATCCGCTGATCATCATCAGCGCCTTGCCAGCGGCACTGGCCGGTATTGCCTGGACGCTCTTCCTGTGCGGTACGACGCTGAGCGTACCGGCCTTGACCGGGACCATCATGACCATGGGCGTCGCCACCGCCAACAGTATTCTGATGGTGTCCTTCGCCCGCAGCCGGCTGGGTAGCGGCATACCGCCGGTGACGGCTGCCCTGGAAGCGGCAGCGACCCGCTTGCGCCCGGTCATGATGACGGCGGTCGCGATGATCGTTGGCATGCTGCCGATGGCCTTCGGATTTGGCGAGGGCTCCGAACAAAATGCGCCGCTGGGCCGGGCCGTGATTGGCGGCCTGCTCTTCGCCACCGTCTCCACGCTGATTTTCGTTCCTCTCGTCTTTGCCAGCCTGCACCAGAAGCAGGCCCGGCAGAGCCCCAGCCTGGGCGTTGCCCCGGCCTGATTTTCGACTGAGTCATTCCCATGAGCCATTCCGACGAATCCGTTCTCCATCCACTGGCCGTCAAGCCGCCACCGAACTCATTGCCGCAGGCGCGCCGTCTGGGCGCAGTCTGCCTTGGTTTGCTGCTGGTCGGCGGCGGCCTACGCCTCGCCTTCAACTACCACGAGGCACATGCCTTGCAGCAACACACGCTGATCAGCGCCGAGCGGACCGTGGCAACGGTCAAGCCGAGGACGGGAGAACTCAAGCGCAGTCTGTTGCTGCCGGCGACCTTGCGCGGCAGCAACGAAACGGTGGTCTATGCCCGCAGCGCCGGTTATCTGAAAGCCTGGTACAAGACCATTGGCGAACATGTTGAAAAAGGCCAGTTGCTGGCCCTGATCGATGCACCGGAACAAGAGCAGGAGCTGGCTCAGGCAAAGGCAGTCCGCGAGCAGATCAAGGTCCGCCTGGCGCTGTCCAGACAAACAGAGGCCCGTTGGGAGACGCTGCGCCAGACCGACAGCGTGTCGCAGCAGGACATGGAGGAAAAGCGCAGCGCCCGGGCCCTGGCCGAAGCCGATCTGGCGGCGGCCGATGCCAGCGTCAAGCGCCTCGAACAACTGGAGGGCTTTCGCCGGATCGTGGCGCCTTTTTCAGGGGTCGTTACCCGGCGCAGCGCCGAAGTCGGCAACCTGATCAGCGCCGGCGGCAAGGAACTCTTCGCCATCACCCAGACCGATGCCCTGCGGCTGACCATCTGGGTCCCGCAGAGCTACGCCGGCGAAATCAAGGTCGGGCAGGAGGTCAACATCAAGGTCAGCGAATTCCCCGGCAAACGCTTCACGGCCAGCATCGAAAACGTGGCCGGAGCGATCGATCCGGTCAATCGCTCGCGCCAGGTCGACCTGATCCTGCCCAATTCGGACGGAAAACTGCTGCCCGGCACCTATGTCGAAGCCTGGATCAGCCTGAGCAACGGCATCAACGCGCTGATCGTGCCGGCCAACGTGGTGGTCAGCGGCCAGGACGGACCGCGCATCGTGACCGTTGATGCCGACAGCCGGCTGGTTTTCCGCCCGGTCAAGCTGGGCCGCGATCTGGGCCGCGAGATCGAAATCCTTGATGGCGTCGGGGCAGGTGACACCCTGGTGCAAAGCCCGGCCGATGTCCTGATGGCAGGAGAAAAGGTCGTGGCACGCGAAGTGCGGAGTCGTGCGGCTGTTGACGACAAGTCAGGCAAGCCGGCGAGCGGCGGGCGCTCGGAAACGAAATCCTAGGCCGAGGAACTCAAGCCAATATAAAAGCTGTCTTGAGTGCCCTGTTAGACCGCGCTGTCCTGCGAACACAGCACATCTCTCCGGAATGTTGCGTGGAAGCGCAGGAACGATTTTTCATGGAAAACCAGAAGCTGACTATTGCTGACAACGTTCGTTGAATTGTGCGTTGAACATTTGGTACGTAATATCACGTCACATTGGAATCAATATGACCAGGCGCTCATGGCGTACAAAATTAGTTGGGATTCGCCACAAGGGGTTGTCAAGCGCTACTTCGATCAGGTCACTGGCGCTGAGGTCTTGGCGGCCAATACCAAAGTTGAATCAGATTCGCGTTTTGACCACCTTCGGTATGTCATCAACGATTTCCTTGGTTGCACCGGGCTGACTGTATCGCTTCCCGAGATCGAGGAGATTGCCGCCATCGACTACTCCGCAGCGCTAATCAACCCAAACATCCGTATTGCAATGGTGGCTACACTCCCTGAGGTTGTGGCAGCAGCGAATGCTTATGCTAATGACCCACTCACTACCTATACGGCTCGAGTTTTTACCACCATGGCTGAAGCGAGAACGTGGCTGGGTTTGCCACCAGCGTAACCCGGACGGCATCTGATTTTGGGATGTGCGTGCCACTACCAAGTTATTTAGGCATCATCAGGCAGAGATCGGCCTGAGTTGCCAGTTGCTATACGCGTTCCGAATGGCTGAAGTTAGTTTTGGAGCTGACGCACGGGTGCGAGGAATCGATATTAGTATCCTCCAATGACCGAATTGCCAATTGGTGCGAGCTTTCGCATCCAGCGAGTACGCGTCCAGTCTGTGCAATCGGGGCCGACTATCATCGGCCCCTCGGGATAGGTCTTAATTCAGCGCATCTCTTACTGCTACTTGCCATGGCGATGTCGGCCTGCCGATGAGCCCGCTTAATTGCTGACCATTATCAAATAGCGCACCCTTGGATACGCCGGTATCGGAGTTCGCCAGAAGTTCGGCCAGCGATTCAGGCAAGCCTGCGCCTAATAGCGCTTTTTTGTACTCCGCTTCCGGCAGGTTGATGTACGGAATTGATTTGCCACTTTGCTGTGAAATCTCTGCAGCAAATTCACTCAGCGTGTAGGAGGCATCTCCTGCGAGTTCGTATACCTTTCCTGCCTGATGGTCGCTGGTCAGCACGACGGCAGCAGCCTCTGCGTAATCAGCGCGGCTGGCGGAAGAAATTCGTCCGTCGCCAGCACAACCGTATAGGGCGCCTAGCGACAGCGCTGCACCAATCCCCATGGCATAGTTCTCGGTGTACCAGCCATTGCGCAAAAGCGTAAATGGCACTCCTGACGCTTTGATGGCCGCTTCTGTTTCCCGATGTTCGTCGGCAAGTCCGAGTACGGATGTGTCGGCATGCAAAACACTGGTGTAAGCCAACAGCTTTACACCTACGCGTTGCGCTGCATCGATAACTGCACGATGTTGCTGGACGCGCTGTCCGATTTCGCTAGAGGAGATAAGTAAGACTTTTTCCGCTCCTTGCAGTGCAGCATCCCAACTGGCGGGCTGGTTGTAGTCTGCCTGACGAACTTTCACGCCGAGCGCGGAGATTTCCTTCGCTTTTTCCACACTGCGCACAATGGCGACAATGCCATCTGCTGGAATTTTCTTGAGTAGCGAGGTGATAACGAGGCGGCCGAGTTGGCCGGTAGCTCCTGTAATTGCAATCATTGTGGCTGCCTTTTCTTTCGTGGTTTGATAGGGTGAATAAAGAATACCCGCTATACTAACTATTCGTAAGTACGCACCAAAAGGTAAGCTATATGCTTGAAACAGATACCGGCAAACTTGCGGAGGCCATGCGTCGTGGAGACGTGCTTGCCGCCCAATGCCCTTCGCGTGAGATCCTCAAACACGTGACCAGTCAGTGGGGAATACTGGTGCTGATGGCGCTAATGGAAGGAACGCATCGTTTTAGCGAATTGCGCCGCAAAATAGGCGGGGTGAGTGAAAAAATGTTGGCGCAGACGCTGCAACAATTGGAACAGGATGGGTTCGTCAGTCGCGTGTCGTATCCGGTGGTGCCCCCGCATGTGGAGTATTCGTTGACCCCACTGGGCGATGGAATAGGTCTTCATGTCGAAGCACTAACTGACTGGATTGAACACAACCTGCCAAGTATCATCAAAGCGCAGCAGTCACAGGCTCCAAAACCACAATAGAACGCAATTTTCAGTGTTCCCAAGTCGATGTACAAACGGCAGCAAAAAGGTGAATTTGCGCCGAATACTGATGACTTTCGCAACTGCTGCTTTGGGCACGTTGCTGCCATGCAACATGGCGTGCCAGCTTCTCTCGTCATCCCCCTAATTTGTCTCAACAGCCAATTTCTGAATCCGGAAATTAAAAAGGCAGGAAGACCGTTTGGCCATCCTGCCTTTTTGTTGTTTGGAGTCATTGAGGTCAGGCTGCCA
>JAGTRV010000256.1 GCA_018262245.1 Pseudomonadota bacterium
AAGGCACAGGCCGAAGGAGCCGGGATGAACGATTTCCTGGGAAAACCATTCAATGGCGAGGTACTTCTGGCAAAAATCAGCTACTGGCTACAAGCAAGTAAATAGTCAGAAAATAGCGCACATCGCCCCATCTACTGCGCTCTTCAGTCGCGTGAAAGCCCCCAGGCAGTCTTGGCTTTCTGCAACGAGCCGGGCTGTTTCGGACGAAGTGTGTAATTTGCCACGGATACCCAAGCGACATTGCAGTACCGTACATGCAGGAGGTATTGATATGACAATTAGTGCAACCATTGTGCTGTTCAAGAACGAATTCATTGCATCATTGAGCGATGGGCACCGTATCGAGCAGTCCGATCTCCGCGAAATGGCCAATGCCTTACATCGGGCTGGCGTATTGGTCGGAGACATTCAGTTCGAATGGAACGGAAGCGCCGGACAACGCATGATCACTGCTGGCCAGCAAGTCGCTCTGCGTGCGGAACTACGCCGCTTGGCACGTAACACAGTAAATGGCTTAGCCATCGCGGCATAAGGTGATCTTGCCCGCCGCCGTTTGAGAACCACCTATTAGACGCCACGTATCCACTTGCTCAAGCCCAATAACCCTATTGTGAACGGGCTTGATTTTCAGTTTTAACTCAGCGATAGTTAGCACTCTTCTGAATTTCACACCCCAAAAATCCGCATGAACGCTCCCCGTACCGCCCACCGCTCCAACACTGCCCGCGCAGTGCTGCCGGTCGTCGTACGTGTAGTCGTCGTAAGCGTCGTTACGGACACGCCGTCGCGGATCGGGTAAACAGAAGCAGCACAGAACCCCAACCCCCGCCGGCGCAAACCGGCGGGGGTTTTGTTTTGGAGCCCCACCGGTTGAGCCACCAACCCAAAGGAAACCTCCATGACAGAAACTCTCACCGGCGCGCAGATCACCGTTCGCCTGCTCGAACGCCAAGGCATCCGTACCGTTGCCGGCATTCCCGGCGGCGCCATCCTGCCAATCTACGATGCCCTCGGCCAGTCAAGCGCCATCCACCATGTGCTGGCCCGCCACGAACAGGGGGCCGGCTTCATGGCCCAGGGCTTGGCCCGCTCTACCGGCCAGCCCGCTGTCTGCCTCGCCTCCTCTGGCCCAGGCGCGACCAACCTGCTGACGGCCATTGCCGATGCCAAGCTCGATTCGATCCCGTTGGTTGCCATCACTGGGCAAGTGCCGAAGGCGATGATTGGTACCGATGCTTTTCAGGAGGTCGACACTTACGGACTCTCCATTCCGATCACCAAACACAATTTTCTCGTCTCCTCCGCCGAGGAATTGCTGGCGGTGATTCCCCGCGCCTTCGAAATTGCCGCCTCGGGCCGCCCCGGTCCGGTGCTGGTCGACATCCCGAAAGATGTACAAACCCAGGCGATCGAAATTGGCGAATGGCCAGAGCCTGGTCGCGCCCAGCCAACCACTCCGACAGACCCGGCGTTGATCGCGCAGGCTGCAGCAATGATCAATGCTGCCGAGCGCCCGATTCTTTACCTCGGTGGTGGCGTTGTGCATTCCGGCGCAGCAACGACGGCAGTCGATCTCGCCGAAAAATCCAATTTACCTACCGTCATGACCTTGATGGCGCTCGGCACCATGCCGGTTGATCACCCGCTGTCGCTCGGCATGCTGGGCATGCACGCTGCTCGTTACACCAACCTCGCACTTGAAGAATGCGATCTGCTGATCGCCGTCGGCGCCCGCTTCGATGACCGTGCCACAGGCAAGGTGGCCGCCTTTTGTCCACAGGCGAAAATCATCCATATCGATATCGACCCTGCTGAACTGGACAAGATCAAGACTGCTCATCTCGGCATCGCTGCTGATGTCCAGGAAGCGCTCACGCAACTACTACCGGCCGTATCTGACAACGACCGACAAGTATGGGTGGATCGTAACAATACCTTGAAGGCAGAATTTCCTTTCGAGATGCCGGGACTCGACAACCCCCGCTCCCACTTCGGCTTGATTCGTACTGTCGCTGCCTGCCTGGACAATGAAGCCACTGTCACCACCGATGTTGGCCAGCACCAGATGTGGGTTGCCCAAGCCTACCCGCTGCGTCGGCCGCGCCAGTGGCTGACTTCTGGCGGGTTGGGCACCATGGGTTTTGGTGTACCTGCGGCCATCGGCGCCGCCCTGGCTGAACCGCATCGTACCGTGGTCTGCTTCACCGGCGACGGTTCGATCCTGATGAACATCCAGGAACTGGTCACCGCCGCCGAGGAAAACGTGAACGTGAAAATTGTGCTCATGGACAACGCGACGCTCGGTCTGGTGCACCAGCAGCAGACACTGTTCTACGGCGAAAGACTGTTCGCCTCGCAATTCAAATCCTCGCCGGACTTCATCAAGATCGCACAAGGTTTCGGTATAGCAGCGGTCGACCTCGATCTGGCCGCCAACCCTTGTGCAGCCCTTATGGAAGCCATCGCCCGCCCCGGCCCCTGCCTGATCCACGCCAGTATCGATGCCGAGCAGAAGGTCTACCCCATGGTGCCACCTGGTGCCGCCAACCGCGACATGATTGGAGCCTGACATGAACGCCATAACGAAAAATGAAAACGATGCCCTTGCCCGGGCAGTGCTGGAAATCAACGTCAATAACCACCCGGGCGTGATGTCACACGTCGTCGGCCTGTTTTCCCGGCGCGCCTACAACGTCGAGGGCATCCTCTGCCTGCCGGTCGGTGACGGTAGCCAGAGCCGCATCTGGCTAATGCTGATCGAAGACCATCGCCTGCCGCAGATGATCAAGCAGGTGGAAAAGCTCGAAGATGTGATCGCCATACGCCGGCACAACGCAGACCATGCCGTGTTCCAGGATCTGGAGAGCTTCTTCCGCCCCTGAAAATGACGATCAGGAAGCTGCCGGGTTTTCCCGGCACTTCCGCTTGTATTCACGGATCAGTTCCAGTTCGTCGTCACTGATCGACTCGAAGCGCAGACCGACAAGGCGCCGCTCACCCAAACGACGGATCCGCATCACGCTGACGTAAGCCTCAATTGTGCCGCCCAGATCCGGCGATTCGATCCGGCAGACGCCCACTTCGCCACTCGGTTTGGTTCCCAGAATGGCGGCATCGATCAGCACACCGACGCCAGACACCGATATATCCGCCGCCGGCAACTCAAGGTTATGCCCGCCAATACTCAGGCTGACGTGACCTTTCAAAAATACACGCGGGGCGCGGCGACGTTCTCTCACGACAAAATCTCCAGCGGACTATCGGGTCAATATTTTCCCACGCTCTGCTTCGTCACGCACAGGTAAAACGCAGATGACATCGTAAAACCAGGTTAAGGAATATCCGACATCTGCATCGGACAAAAAGCCTGAAGCCATTCGAGCCAAGCTTCTCTTGAGCTTTTGACCCAGATCAACATAGCTATTATCAAAGTAACGGAAAGTGACGCCTATTTTCCGTTAACACTGTTTCAGCACCGAGGCTATACAGACGTCTAGCTTCAATGGCGTGCCCAGACAGAGTTTTCACAACACGCAAAAAGTCAGAAACAAGGCACACGCGGACGCCAACCATAGCTTGATTCATGGAGAATAGAAATGCCGATTACCTGGGATAGCAGGCTGGATACAGGAATTGATGTCATCGACGCCCAACACAAACGAATCGTCGATTACATCAACGATCTCGAAATCGCCAAGATCAAGGGCGACAAGGTGCTGACGATGGAAGTGATCGAACAGTTGATCGACTACACACAGTCGCATTTTGGCTTTGAAGAATCGATGCTGGAGGAAGCCGGCTACAAATTTCTCAAGCCGCACAAGAAGGTGCACGAACTGTTCATCAAGCGAGTCACCGAATTCACGATGCGTGCCGCCAAAGGTGAAGACATTGCTGATGAATTGCACTCGATGCTGGCCAAATGGCTGCTCAACCACATCGCCAACGAAGACCGAGATTACTCCGAGACAGTCAAGAACATGGTCGGCTCCGAGGCAGCACACCACGAAGGCAATGTAGCCATGCCTGCTGCCCGTTCAGGTTTCATGGCCGGCTTGCTGGGACGCTTTTTCCGCTGATTCCCACGACAAATGGGAGGGCCATTGGAATCCCGCTGGCCTTCCCCTGACGCAAACTGGAAGCGCCGGCCATCCAGTCACGGCAAGGCAGATCAATTTCGTCAAGCCCGGC
>JAGTRV010000257.1 GCA_018262245.1 Pseudomonadota bacterium
TATCTGGACGATCCGACGCTGGTCAAGAACATCATTGCCGATGGCTGCGAGAAGGCCCGTGAATACGCCCGTGAAACGATGCGCGATGTCCGCGAGTCGATGGGGCTGGAATACCACTGATGTTCGGTTACGACTGGGAAGCGCTGATCTGGATCGGTATTGGCTTTGGCGGCCAGGCGCTGTTCATGATGCGCTTCGTTATCCAGTGGTGGAGCAGTGAAAAGGCCAAGCGGGTCGTGATCCCGGTTGCCTTTTGGTATTTCAGTTTGGCAGGAAGTTTGGTGTTGGTGATCTACGCTATTCACCGCAGGGATCCTGTATTTATTTTCGGGCAGGCGTTGCCGGTGGTGATCTACCTGCGCAACCTGCATCTGCACTACAAGGGCAAGGGCCGCGCCGCGGCCTCCTGAGATGATTGCCGAGCTTGATGTTCCTGAAATTGGCAAGACGGCGGAGCTTTTCACGCCGGTTGCCCGCATCTATGGCGAGCCCATGGAGCATCTGCCGCAGGATCTTTATATCCCACCCGATGCGCTGGCCATCATGCTCGATGCCTTCGAGGGGCCGCTTGACCTGCTGCTTTACCTGATTCGCAAGGCCAATGTCGATATCCTCGACATTCCCATGGCGCCGCTAACCCGGCAGTATCTCGATTACATCGAGTCCATGCATGCCAGCAATCTAGAACTGGCGGCCGAATATCTGGTCATGGCCGCCATGCTGATCGAGATCAAGTCGCGCATGCTGTTGCCGCGTCCCAAACTGGGTGAGGGTGATGAGGCAGAAGATCCTCGTGCCGAGCTGGTTCGCCGCCTGATGGAGTACGAGCAGATCAAGCTGGCCGGGCAGAAGCTGAATGAAATGCCACAAGCCGAGCGGGAGTTTTTCTGGGTCGAGACGCTGATTGAAAAATCGCTCTATGTGCGCCAGCCAGAAGTCTCGGTTGATGATCTGAAGGATGCCTGGATGGCTGTGGTGCGCCAGGCTGGTTTGAAGAAGCACCACAAGATTGGTCGTGAGGAGTTGTCGGTGCGTGAGCACATGGGCATCATCTTGCGTGCCTTGCAGGAAAAGGGTGGTTTTGTGCAGTTCGAAACCCTGTTTGACCCGGAAATGGGCGTGCCTGGCCTGGTCGTTCATTTCATTGCCATGCTTGAACTCGGCCGGGAAAAACTGATTGAAATTACCCAGAGCGAAGCTTTTCAACCCATTTACGTTCGAGTGCATCAAGGTGGAACCGAGCCTGATCAAGAGAGTGCTTGAGGCGGCGCTGCTCGCCGCGCGTGAGCCGATGACGCCCAGCGACATGAAAAAGATGTTCGACGAGGAATTTTCGTCCGAAACCCTGCGCAAGCTGCTCGACCAGCTCCGCGAGGAGTGGGCCGAGCGGCCGGTCGAACTGATCCAGCTCGCGTCCGGCTGGCGCTTCCGGACGCGGGCCGAATACCTGCCGTACATCGAGCGTTTGAACCCCGAGCGGCCGCCAAAATATTCGCGCGCCGTCCTTGAAACCTTGGCCATCATCGCCTATCGTCAGCCGGTAACGCGGGGTGATATCGAAGAGATTCGTGGTGTCGCGGTCAATACCAACGTCGTCAAAACCCTTGAAGAGCGCGGCTGGATAGATGTTGTCGGCCATCGTGATACACCGGGGCGGCCAGCGCTATTTGCCACGACCAAGCAATTTCTCGATGATCTCGGTCTCAGAAGCGTCAGCGAACTGCCGCCGTTAGAACAAATCAGCCAGACACTGGAGCTGGAACAATGAAAAATAAACGCACACCATTCCGTCAATCGTCGAACAAATCCGAGGGGGCTGCCGAGCGCCGACCGGAAGATGCAGGTCCACGTGTCGGCGCACCGTCGCGTGGACGCGCGGCCGCGCAGCGTGACCAGGTGCCAGGCGATGCTCAGGGGGCGAAACCTGCGCCGCGCAGAAAGCCGGCACCCAATACCGGCGGAAGAGCCAATCGTGGTAGCGTCGCCCGCGACGGACGGCCGCTTGCTGAGGCCAAGCCAGTGCGTTTGCAGAAGGTGCTGGCCGAGGCTGGTGTCGGTTCGCGTCGCGAAATGGAAGAGTGGATTGCTGCGGGCAAGGTCAGCGTCAATGGCGTCGTGGCGACTGTAGGGCAATCGGTTGTGAATTCCGACAAGGTCAAAATTGGTGGCCGCCTGATCAATATCCGCTTTACGGGCAGTTCACGTCCGCCGCGCGTCCTGATGTATCACAAGCCGGAAGGCGAAATCGTTTCGCGCGACGACCCTGATGGTCGTCCGTCGGTGTTTGCTGCGCTGCCACGGATGCGCGGTGGGCGGTGGATCAATGTCGGTCGCCTCGACTTCAATACCTCCGGGTTGTTGTTATTCACTACTTCTGGGGAGTTGGCCAACAAACTGATGCATCCGAGTTCGGAGCTGGTTCGCGAGTACGCCGTGCGTGTTCTTGGTGAACTGACCTTGGATGCACAACAGAAGCTGTTGCACGGCGTCGAACTGGAAGATGGTCGGGCTAACTTTGGTTCGCTGCACGACGGTGGTGGCGAGGGGGCGAACCACTGGTACCGAGTAACGATCTCCGAAGGGCGTAACCGTGAAGTCCGTCGCATGTTCGAGGCTGTCGGTTGCACGGTCAGCCGATTGATCCGCGTTCGCTACGGCCCGTTCATCCTGCCGCCGCAACTGAAACGAGGTATGGCCCGCGAGTTGAAAGAGGCGGAAATCAAAATGCTGATGCGAGAACTCGAAAACATGCCATCGGCTCAGCGAAAAGGCCCTGAAGGCACGTAAATCGATTTACTGGGGGGAATAAACTCGTTATAATTCACGGGTTTGTTCCTCCCGTCGTTTCTGGCGGGCATCTTTTTATTGTGATGTGGGCGTTTCGCCCATTTTTTATTTGTGGCTATGGATTTAAACACGCTGCTTGAAACGACTGTTGTTGGTCTGGGTTATGAACTCGTTGATGTCGAGATGTCGCCGCGCGGTCGTACGATTCGCGTCTTCATCGATGCGCCGGCGAAAGAAACCGGTATTGATGTTGAGGATTGTGCCAAGGTTTCGAATCAGCTGACGCGTGTTTTCGAAGTCGAGAATTTCGATTTTGATCGCCTTGAAATTTCTTCGCCGGGGCTCGATCGAGTCGTCAAGAAGGCTGCAGATTTCGAGCGTTTTTCCGGCCAGGAAATTCAAATAAAGGTCCGTATTCCCCAGGGGGGGCGCCGCAATTTCCAGGGTGAACTGCTTGGCCTGAAAGATGGCAAGGTTGGTTTGCGCCTGGCAAAAGATGATGTGGAACTGGAATTCACCAATATCGAGAAGGCACGTCTGGTGCCTCGTTTCGACTGAAGGACTAGGAGGTTTTAGCCCATGAGCCGTGAAATTTTGCTGCTGGTCGATGCTCTGGCCCGCGAAAAAAATGTCAGCAAGGAGATCGTCTTTGGCGCCCTTGAGCTGGCGCTCGCGTCAGCGACCAAAAAGCGCATCAATGACGAGGCCGATGTTCGTATCTCAATCGATCGCGACACTGGTAGTTTCGAATCATTCCGTCGCTGGCAGGTTGTACCGGATAACGAATACGTCAACGAATTCCTTGAAATTCCGTTGTCCGATGCCCAGAAGGATGATCCTGAAATCGAGCCCGGTGACTCTCTGGAAGAGCCGCTTGAGCCGATCGATTTTGGTCGTATCGGTGCTCAGGCTGCCAAACAGGTTATTTTGCAGAAGATCCGCGACGCCGAGCGCGAGCAGATTCTGGCTGACTTTCTTGGTCGCGGCGAGCATGTCGTTTCCGGTACCATCAAGCGCATGGAGCGTGGCAACGCCATTATTGAGGCTGGTAAAATTGAAGCCATGCTGCCGCGCGACCAGATGATCCCCAAGGAAAATCTGCGTGTCGGCGACAGAGTTCGTGCCTATTTGTTGCGCATCGATCGCAATGCCCGTGGTCCGCAAATCATCCTTTCGCGCACCGCTCCGGAATTTGTCATCAAGCTTTTTGACATGGAAGTACCGGAAATTTCCGATGGCCTGATGGAACTCAAGGCCTGTGCCCGTGACCCCGGTCTGCGCGCCAAAATCGCTGTCAAGTCGAACGATCCCCGTGTTGATCCAATCGGTACCTGCGTCGGTTTGCGCGGTTCCCGGGTTACCGCCGTTCGTAACGAAA
>JAGTRV010000099.1 GCA_018262245.1 Pseudomonadota bacterium
GCCAGGGCTGGTAGGTCAGCTTGGCATGGCGCCCATCGGTCGGGCCAGCGACGCCGAAGCAGGCAGTATTGATGGCTGGGTGGCCAGCGAGAAATTCAGCCAGCAGGTCGTCGAAGCTGGCGTAATCCAGGCTGGCGTAGCGTTGCTGGCGGACAATCTCGATGCGGCCATCGATTACTTCGGCCAGTGCCAGCAGCGTCTTGGTGCCGCCGAGATCGCCGCCGAGCAGCATTGCTTAAACGGCCACCGGGGCCGGGATGTGCGGGTGCGGGTCGTAGCCTTCGAGGCGGAAATCCTCGAAGCGGAAGGCGAACAGGTCCTTCACTTCCGGATTGATCCACATGGTTGGCAGGGGGCGGGTGTCGCGGGAAAGCTGTAGTTTGGCCTGCTCGAAGTGGTTCGAGTAAATATGAGCGTCGCCAAAGGTATGGACGAATTCGCCTGGCTGGTAGCCGCAAACCTGGGCCAGCATCATCGTGAACAGGGCGTAGGAGGCGATGTTGAACGGCACGCCGAGGAAAATGTCGGCGCTGCGCTGGTAGAGCTGGCAGGACAGCTTGCCGTTCGCGACGTAAAACTGGAACAGGCAGTGGCAGGGCGGCAGGGCCATGTTGTCCACGTCGCCGGGATTCCAGGCCGAGACGATGTGGCGGCGGGAATCCGGGTTGTTCTTCAGGCTGTTGACCAGTTGCGTGATCTGGTCGATGACGCGGCCGTCCGGCGTTTCCCAGCGGCGCCACTGCTTGCCGTAGACCGGGCCGAGATCGCCGTTCTCATCGGCCCATTCGTCCCAGATCTTGACGCCGTTTTCCTGCAGGTACTTGATATTGGTGTCGCCCTGGATGAACCACAGCAGTTCGTGGATGATCGATTTCAGGTGCAGCTTCTTGGTGGTCATCACCGGGAAGCCCTTGCTCAGGTCAAAGCGCATCTGCCAGCCGAAGACGGAGCGCGTGCCAGTGCCGGTACGGTCGGATTTGTCATTGCCGTTGTCCAGCACGTGGCGCATCAGGTCGAGGTAGGGCTGCATCGGGTCGGTCTTTCAGGCGATCAATTAATCGTCTTATTTTACATGGTGGACCGAGGCCCATGGGGCGGGAGCCGTAGCGATTGGGGCGATCAGGAAATAGCTCACGCCAGGAGTTGATATATCGGTCTAAACTGCCGAAAAAGTTTTTTAGCGGAGTGATAGTGCTGAATAAGGTGGCCAATCTTGGCGGGCTGTTTGCCCAGAAAGCGGATCATCCGCTGGCGGATTTGCGCGAATTGCGGAAAGTTCTCAGCGAAATTCCCAAGGACAATGCGTTCAAGGCGCTTGATGAACTGGCCGGCTGGCTGGAATCCCTGGCCGGGGTGGATGGTTTTCCGGCGGATCGCCGTTATGAAGTCGTTCTGCAACTGGACGAGGCGGCTCAGCCGCACCTGAAGCGCCTGGCGCGGGAGTATTTCCAGACACGCCTGTCGCGCTCGGAAGAGCAGCGCCTGTGGTCGATCAACTACGGTTTCTGGACATTGCTGGCGGCAGCGTACGAGCGTTGCTTGCTGTCCGTGGCAGAAAAACCGCGGCCGAGCGAGTTGGCAAAGACCGTTTTGCCTGTCTTGCCCATTCGTCTGATCGCCGCGTTGCGTCAGATGCTGAAATGGGAGCAGTTCCACTACGGCCCATCGCGCGGCGAACTCTGGCGCCGTCTGGGCTTTGCCTTGTTGTCAGCGGACGAGGCGGGACAGGCGAGCCGTGCAGTCTCGCTGCCAGGGAAAAGCGGAACGACATCGGCCGATCTCGAGTACCAGAAAGCCATGGTCTTTCAGGCGGCATCGCTGGATAGCCTGCTGCCGCTGGAAATCGAACTGGCCGAACGTCTGATTGCGCATTTCCTGCCGGGATTCGTCTTTGGCGCCCATGTTCATATCGACAGCGTCTATTGGTCTGATCTGGTGTTGCCGCAGCCGCCTTTGCGTTTGGCCCAGATGCCGGCGCAAGCCGTGCCGACCCAGCGTTTCCTCAAGCCCGGTGTGGCGCACGAAGCGATGCTCGCCTTGCTTGGCGAGTTGGAACGCGGAGGAGACATGCCTCCGGAGATTGACCTTGGCGGACAGTATCAGGTCAAGCTGCTGGTCAAGGTGCTACGCCATCTTGCGGCGTATCTTGCCCCCATCCCGCCGCAGCGCCAGTTCGATCGGCATCGGGTCAAGCACCGGATGTCGGTGCTGCACGGTCTGGTCAATGCCTTTGTGGTGTTTTCCGGCGAATTCGGCGGTCGGCCGGCCGGCTTGCCGGTTGAAAGCTGGGTGGTGGAGAACGTTAGCCGGGGTGGTTTCGGCGCGGTGCTCGGGAATGTGCCTGGCGAATGGTTGAAGGTCGGAGCCCTGATCGCCATGCAGCCCGAGGGTGGTGAAAACTGGCTGGTTGGCGTGATAAGGCGCTATCGCCGGGCTTCGGAGAGTGAATCGCGCATTGGCATTCAGGCGATTGCCCGCCAGGCGGTTTCGGTGGAATTAAGGATACGGACGGCTTCCAGCTATGCGTCTGCGGCCAGTATTCCCGCGTTGATGCTGCTCGATGGCAATGAGCCGGGTGAGCTACGGGTGATTCTGCCACCCATGACCTTCGATGCCCGCGAGAGCATGGAGTACGCCAGCGAGGGGCGGCGTTATGTGCTGACCCCGGTAGCGCTGGTCGAGCAGACCGGCGATTTCGAACTGGTCCGTTACCGCCAGAGCGTGCTCGGCTGATTACGGCTGTTTGGCCCGAATCGCCGATTTGGGCCGAAAGGCCTTGATCACGGCTTCGTTGGTTTCGGCGTAAGGGCCGCCGATCAGGTCGATGCAGTAAGGCACTGCGGCAAAGATGCCAACGTGCGTCACCTTGCCGTCGGCGTCGCGAACGCCTTCCAGCGTTTCCTTGATCGATTTCGGCTGGCCTGGCAGGTTGATGATCAACGCTTGCTTGCGGATCACGGCGACTTGCCGCGACAGGATGGCAGTCGGCACAAAGTTCAGGCTGATCCGCCGCATTTCCTCGCCGAAGCCCGGCATCTCCTTGTCGGCGACGGCCAGCGTCGCTTCCGGCGTCACATCGCGCCGGGCGGGGCCGGTGCCGCCGGTGGTCAGCACCAGATGGCATTGGCGTTCATCGACCAGTTCGACCAGCGTGCGCTCGATCGTCGGCTGATCGTCGGCGATCAGGCGGGTTTCGACGCGCCACGGGGTGGTCAGGGCCGACGAGAGCCATTCCTGCAACGCGGGGATGCCCTTGTCCTCATAAACGCCGGTTGAAGCGCGGTCGCTGATCGAAACCAGACCGACGACCAATTCCTCATTCATCGCCGGCTTCCTCTTCCGCCTCAGGCGTGCCCTGCCTGTCCAGCTCCTGCAGCACCTGGAAGATGGCCCGGAAGTTTTTCGGCGGCTTATTGTTTTCCTGCTCCTTCAGCGCATTACGGCGTAACTGGCGCATGTGCTGGAGATCGAGCGAGGGCCAGATGGCGGCGATTTCAGCCAGGAAGGACTCGTCTTCAAGCAGCCGGGTGCGGAAGCGCTCCAGCCGATGCAGACGGGCCGTTTCGGCCGACGATTCGCCGCGCAGCATGGCCAGGCCAGCCCGGATCGGTTCGTCGTCGACGCCGCGCATCAGCTTGCCGAGATACATCACCTGCCGGCGATGGGCGCCGTGTGCGGTGATTTTCTGACATTCGCGGACGGCTTCGAAAATATTTTCGGGCAGGTTGATCTTCTTCAACTGGCCAACGGAAAGCTCGACCAGTTCTTCGCCGAGATCGCGCAACTCATGCATCGCCTCCTTCTTCTTGGTCTTGGAAGGACGGCCGGTGTCTTCGGTGAAATCTTCTTCATGCATGGTTTGCGTCCGGTGCGGGCAATAACGGGCTGTTATGATAGCGACTTTCCCGCCCTGATGCCCCCTCCATGTCCGAAACTGCCGCATTTTCCTATCCCTTTGCCACCCTGCAGCAACTTGCCGACGATGTGCTCAAGCACGCCAAGGTCAAGGGGGCGACGGCCTGTGAAGTCGATGTCTCCGAGGGCTTCGGGCAATCGGTGACGGTGCGTTGCGATGAGGTTGAAACCATCGAGTTCAACCGCGACAAGGGTATCGGCATCACGATTTACTCCGGCCAGCGAAAGGGTTACGCCAGCACGTCCGATTTTTCGGCGCAAGCGCTGCGTGAAACCGTCGAGGCGGCACTCGATATTGCGCGCTTCACGGCCGAGGACGATTGCGCCGGGCTGGCTGATGCAGCGCTGATGGCCAAGGATTTCCCCGATCTCGATTTGTATCACCCCTGGGCGTTGACCGTCGAAGAAGCGATCGAGACGGCTCGTCGCTGCGAGCAGGCGGCTTTCGATGCCAGTCCGCTGGTCAGCAATTCGGAAGGCGCATCGATTTCGACGCAGCAGGCCCATTTTGTCTCGGCCAACAGCCTGGGCTTCATGGGGGGCTATCCGACCTCACGCCATTACATCTCGTGCTCGGTGATTTCCGGCGAGCAGGATGCGATGCAGCGCGACGACTGGTACACCACGCATCGCGACGCCAGCCGGCTGGATGACGCGGCGCAGGTTGGCCGCATTGCCGCCGAGCGTGCCGTTGCCCGTCTGGGTGGCCGCAAGGTCAAGACCGGCGAATTCCCTATCATTCTCGAAGCGCCACTGGCCGGTGGCCTGCTCGGCAGCCTGGTGCATGCCGCCAGCGGGGGGGCGCTCTACCGCAAGTCGTCTTTCTTGCTCGACCAGTTGGGCAAGAAAATCATGCCGGACTTCGTGCAGATCGCCGAACGGCCGCATATCAAGTGCGGCCTGGGCAGCGCTTCCTTTGACAGCGACGGTGTGGCGACGCGCGACCGCGAGGTGGTCAGCAACGGCATCCTGCAAGGCTATTTCCTGAGTACCTACACCGCCCGCAAGCTGGGCATGCAGACGACGGCGAATGCTGGCGGCAGCCACAATCTGATCATCCAGCCCGGCAACCTTGATCTCGACGGCCTGCTGGCCCAGATGGGCCGTGGACTGCTGGTTACCGAGCTGCTCGGCCAGGGCATCAACTACGTGACTGGCGACTATTCGCGCGGTGCGGCGGGCTACTGGGTTGAGGACGGCAAGATCGCCTACCCGGTCGAGGAAATCACCATCGCCGGCAATCTCAAGGACATGCTGGCCGGCATTGTCGCGGTTGGTAACGACGTGCAGATACGGGGCAGCAAGATTACCGGTTCGATCATGATCAACCGGATGACGGTCGCTGGCGAATAAGCGCGTGCATTAGGGTTTTCCGCAAGTCGTTATCGTTGAAGATTTGGCTAGAATGGAATAGCTACATTCTGACGTGCCCAACGATTAACGAAGGAGACAATATGCAACGTCGTGATTTTCTGAAAAAGGCTTCTATCGGTGCCGCTGCCGGTGCCGCGACCACGCTGGCTGCTCCAGCCATCGCCCAGTCGTCCCCGAGCATCAAGTGGCGCCTGACCTCCAGCTTCCCGAAGAGCCTGGACACCATTTACGGTGGTGCCGAAGTGCTGGCCAATCGCCTGCGCGCGATGACTGGCGGCAAGTTCGACATCCGTGTATTTCCCGGCGGCGAGATTGTCCCCGGCCTGCAGGCGCTCGATGCGGTGCAGCAAGGTACGGTTGAAGTCTGTCACACCTGCTCCTATTACTACGTTGGCAAGGACAAGACCTTCGGTTTCGGTACCGCCGTGCCGTTCGGCATGAATGCCCGCCAGATGAACGCCTGGATCTACTACGGTGGCGGTCAGAAAGTGCTCGACGAGTTTTACGCCAACTACAATGTTGTTTCCTTCGCTGGCGGCAATACCGGTACCCAGATGGGCGGCTGGTGGCGCAAGGAAGTGAAAACCCTGGCCGACCTCAAGGGCGTCAAGATGCGTATCGCCGGTCTGGGCGGCGCTGTCTTCTCCGAACTCGGCGTTGTGCCGCAGCAGATCGCCGGTGGCGACATCTATCCGGCGCTGGAAAAGGGCACCATTGATGCGGCCGAGTGGGTTGGTCCGTACGATGATGAAAAGCTCGGCTTCTACAAGGTTGCCAAGAACTACTACTACCCGGGCTTCTGGGAACCGGGTCCGACCATCCACTTCTTCGTCAACAAGAAGGAATGGGACAAGCTGCCGAAGGAATATCAGGAGGCCTTCCAGGCCGCTGCCTACGAAGCCAACGTCACCATGATGGCCGAATACGATCACAAGAACCCGATCGCCCTGTCCAAACTGCTGCAAAACGGCGTCAAGCTGCATGCTTTCTCGGACGAAATTCTTGAAGCGGCCTACAAGGCTTCGCAGCAGCTTTACGCCGATGAATCTGCCAAGAACCCGGCCTTCAAGAAGATTTACACCGAATACGAGAAGTACCGCAAGACGCAGAATGCCTGGTTCAGCGTGGCTGAAATGCGCATGGACCGCTTCCTGCAAACGCACAAGTAAGCGTTCCTCGCTCAAACAAAAAACCCGCGGATTCCGCGGGTTTTTTTATGGTGGCTCGCTGGCCTCAGTTTTCCAGCAGGCTACGCAGCATCCAGGCATTCTTTTCATGAATCTGCATGCGCTGGGTCAGCAGGTCGGCGGTCGGTTCGTCGCCGGCCTTGTCCACCAGCGGGAAGATGCTGCGCGCGGTCTTGGTGACGGCTTCCTGGCCAGCCACCAACTGCTTGATCATCTCTTCGGCGGTGACCTTGCCTTCGCTCTCCTTGATTACTGTCAGCTTGGCGAATTCGCGATAGGTGCCGGGGGCGGCGACGCCCAGCGCGCGGATACGCTCGGCGATCAAATCCAGCGCATTCCACAGTTCAGTGTATTGGTCCATGAACATCACGTGCAGGGTGTTGAACATCGGACCGGTGACGTTCCAGTGGAAGTTATGGGTCTTCAGGTAGAGAGTGAAAGAGTCGGCGAGAAGTCGGGAGAGTCCCTCGGCAATTTTTTCGCGGTCTTTCTTGCTGATTCCGATATCCATGTTGGTCTCCTGATGCGGTGAGTTGATGAAATCATTGTGCGCCAGCGGAGTGCTCGGTACCAATGAGCAATGCCGATGGCAATCATAGTCGCAATTGATGGCGAAAAAAAAACGGGGCCGAAGCCCCGTTGAGATTGGTTTCATGTCGATGGCGTGTTACTTGTTTTCGTTGCTTTGCAGATTCTTCAGCAGATCGGCCGCCGAGTCTTCGGTCGGCGCCTTGGCCCCTTCGCCCTCCTGCATCATCGTACTAAGGTCGACATCGCCCTGTTGCTCGATCCGGGCCTTCTCCGCCGGGTCGCCGTAGCTGACGATGTTCGGGAAGATGATGATGATCGCGACCATGATGATCTGGATGCAGACGAACGGAATGGCTCCCCAGTAGATGTCCGTTGTCTTGACCGAACTCGGGGCGACCGAGCGCAGGTAGAACAGCGCGAAGCCGAATGGCGGGTGCATGAACGAGGTTTGCATGTTGACCGCGAGCAGTACGCCGAACCAGACCAGGTCGATGCCCAGCTTGTCCGCGACCGGTGCCAGCAGCGGCACGATGATGAAGGAAAGTTCGAAGAAGTCGAGGAAGAAGGCGAGCACGAAGACCAGGATATTGACCACGATCAGGAAGCCGACCTGGCCGCCGGGCAGGCCGAGCAGCAGGTGCTCGACCCACAGGTCGCCATTGACGCCGCGGAAGACCAGGCCGAATACCGTCGAACCGACCAGGATGAAGACCACGAAGGACGACAGCTTGCCGGTGGTTTCCATGGCTTGCTTGAGCAGGCTGAAGGTAATCCGCTTGCGGGCCAGGGCCAGGATCAGCGCGCCGGCTGCACCCATGGCGCCGCCTTCGGTTGGCGTTGCAATACCGAGGAAGATGGTGCCGAGAACCAGGAAGATCAGGACCAGTGGCGGCACCAGCGTGGTCAGTACGCGCAGCAACAGTTTGGCACCACGCAGCGTGCGAGCTTCCGGCGGCAGGGCCGGGCAGGTCTTGGGCTTGATGATCGAAAGGATGGCGACGTAGCCGACGTACATGCTGGTCAGGACCAGGCCGGGCACCATGGCGCCTTCGTACATGTCACCGACCGAACGGCCCAGCTGGTCGGCCATGATGATCAGCACCAGAGACGGCGGGATGATCTGGGCCAGCGTGCCGGAAGCGGCGATAACGCCGGACGCCAGTCGCCTGTCGTAGCCGTAGCGCAGCATGATCGGCAGCGAAATTAGACCCATCGAGATGACTGAGGCGGCAACCACGCCGGTCGTCGCAGCAAGCAGGGCGCCGACGAAGATCACGGCGTAGGCCAGACCGCCACGCATCGGGCCGAACAGTTGGCCGATGGTGTCGAGCAGGTCTTCCGCCATGCCGGATCGCTCTAATATCAGCCCCATGAAGGTAAAGAAGGGGATGGCGAGCAGCGTGTCGTTGGCCATGATGCCGAAGATGCGCTCGGGCAGGGCCTGGAACAGCGCCGGGGTGAGCAGGCCGAGTTCGATGCCAAGCAAACCGAAGACGATGCCGTTGGCCGCCAGTGCGAAGGCAACCGGGTAGCCGAAGAGCAGGAATAGCACGAGGGCGCCAAACATCAGCGGCGCCATATTGGCGATGACCCATTCCATTATTTGGCCTCCTTGGCTTTGGCGGCAGCGATGGCGGCGGCCAGTTCTTCTTCGGCCGTCGGGCCTTTTTTCTTGTCGTTCGGGTCGTCGATCATTCCGGCCAGGAAGGCAATGCGCTTGATCAGCTCGGAAATGCCTTGCAGCGCCAGCAGCGTGAAACCGATCGGCAGCAGGATCTTGACCGGCCAGCGTAGCAGGCCGCCTGCATTGGCCGACATTTCATTGATCTTGATGGAGTCGGCGATCAGCGGCAGCGACAGCCAGAGGATCGTGATGACCATGGGCAACAGGAAAAACAGGCTGCCGATGATGTCGATGACGGCCAGGCCGCGTGGTGAGAGCTTGCCGGACAAAACGTCGATGCGGACATGCTCGTTACGTTGCAGCGTGTAAGGAGAGCAGAGCAGGAAAACCGCCGCAAACAGATACCACTGGATTTCCAGCAGGCCGTTTGAACTGTAGTCAAAAAGAAAGCGCACGACCGCGTTGCCGGAGCTGACAATGGTCATTGCCAGAACCAGCCAGAATGCGCCTTTGGCAACACGCTCGTTGAGCCAGTCGATCAGCTGCGAGAGCTTGAGCAGAAGGGTCACGAAAATTCCTCCTCGGTTGATAGAATTCCCGACTTCTTGAAGTGGTCGGGGTTAATTGAAATCCCAGTGGGCCAAATTTACAGCGAAGGGCATAGGTGGAAAATGGTGGAAATCCCTACAACCCGACTCACTCGCATCTGTCTGGTGCGCCATGGCGAGACAGAGTGGAATGCCGAACGGCGCATCCAGGGCCAGATCGATATCGGCCTCAACGAAACCGGCCAGCGGCAGGCCGTGGCAGCCGGGCGCTGGTTGAAGCAGGCGGGCATTATCGCGCTCTATAGCAGTGATCTCAAACGGGCATGGACGACGGCGCTGGCGATCGGGGCTGAGCTCGGCCTGCAGCCGAGCGCCGTGCCGGAAATGCGCGAGCGTCGTTATGGTGTTTTCGAGGGCTTGACCTACGATGAGGCCAAGTCGAAGCATCCGGCTGGCTATGCCGCCTTCGAGGGGCGTAACGCCGATTACAATTTCGAAAACGGCGAAAGCCTTCATGTCATGTTTGAGCGTGTCACCGGCAAACTGAAAGAGCTTGCCGCGCGGCATTCGGGTGGGGTGATCGCGGTTGTCCTGCATGGCGGCGTACTCGATGTCATCAATCGTTTTGTGCGTGGCAACCCGTTGGAAATGCCCCGTGACTTTCTGATTCCCAATGCGGGCATAAACTGGATTGCTTTGGCGGATGGCACCTGGCACCTCGAAACATGGGGCGAAACGGACCATCTGGAGCCGGGCGCCCTTGATGAGCTTCCGGCGTGATAAAATTTCACCCCTTTTCAATGGCTTGAGGCATTTGACATGTTTTCCGCGAAAGACACCCTGGCAAAAGTTGACCCTGAACTCTGGCAGGCCATTCAGGCCGAAGTACAGCGTCAGGAAGACCACATCGAACTGATCGCGTCCGAAAACTACGTGAGCAAGGCTGTCATGGAAGCCCAGGGCTCCCAGCTGACCAACAAGTACGCCGAAGGCTACCCGGGCAAGCGCTACTACGGTGGCTGCGAATACGTTGACGTCGCCGAGCAGATCGCCATCGACCGCCTGAAGAAGCTGTTCGGCGCAGAAGCGGCCAACGTCCAGCCGAATTCCGGTTCGCAGGCTAACCAGGCAGTGCTGATGGCCTTTGCCAAGCCGGGCGACACCATCATGGGCATGAGCCTGGCCGAAGGTGGCCACCTGACCCACGGCATGGCGCTCAACATGTCCGGCAAGTGGTTCAACGTCGTCTCCTACGGCCTGAATGAAAAGGAAGAGATTGACTACGACAAGATGGAAGCGCTGGCCCGCGAGCACAAGCCGAAGATCATCGTCGCCGGTGCCTCCGCCTACGCCCTGCGCATCGACTGGGAACGCTTCGCCAAGATCGCCAAGGAAGTCGGCGCCATTTTCTGGGTAGACATGGCCCACTACGCCGGTCTGATCGCCGCCGGTTTCTACCCGAACCCGGTGCCTTTCGCCGACGTCGTGACCTCGACCACGCACAAGACCCTGCGCGGCCCGCGCGGTGGCGTCATCCTGATGAAGGCCGAGCATGAAAAGGCCCTCAATTCCGCCATCTTCCCGGGCCTGCAAGGCGGTCCGCTGGAGCATGTGATCGCCGCCAAGGCTGTGGCCTTCAAGGAAGCCGCGACGCCCGAGTTCAAGAACTACCAGGAACAGGTCATCAACAACGCCCGCGTCATGGCGCGCGTGCTCGGTGAAGAGCGCGGT
>JAGTRV010000258.1 GCA_018262245.1 Pseudomonadota bacterium
ACGGTATTCAGCATCAGCTGCACATCTTCAAACGTGGCACCACCGGTACCAAAGCCGGTCGACGTTTTCACAAAGTCGGCTCCAGCCGCGACGGCCAGAGTGCAGGCCAGAACTTTTTCATCGTCGCTGAGATAGCACGTTTCGATGATGACCTTGAGCACCTTGCTACCAACAGCCTCCTTGATGGCCCGGATCTCGTCGCGAACGGCGTCGGTCTTGCCGCCTTTCAACAGGCCCACGTTGATCACCATATCGATCTCGTCCGCACCTTGGTTGACCGCTGTCTTCGCTTCGAAGACTTTCGCCTCACGCAACATGGCGCCAAGCGGAAAACCGATCACCGAGCAGACTTTGACCGCCGAACCGGCCAGGAGTTTTTTGGCCAGCGGCACCCACGACGAATTGACGCAAACCGAGAAGAATTCGTGTGTTTTCGCTTCTGAGCAGAGTAGCTCGATGTCCTTGCTCGTTGCGGCGGCTTTTAGAACGGTGTGGTCGATGTATTGATTGAGTTTCATATCTTTTTCCTTGTCAGTTGCGCCCGAAGGGCAGCGTGAAATTCTTCAGACCGGCGCTATCCGGCCTGAAGATCGTTGAGGGCTAGCGTTTCCCTTTTTCAAACGGTTCGCCGGAAGCTCGCGGTGCCTGCGTCGATTTAGAGAACAAGACCAGCGCCAGCAGAGTCACCACGTAAGGGAATATCTTGAGAATGACCTCGGGTATGACCTGCAATGACGGCTCGGCCTGCGAAGCATTGGCCAGCGTCGCCGCAAAACCGAAGAAGAAGGTCGCCCCGAGAATGCCGAGCGGCTTCCATTGCCCGAAAATCAGGGCAGCCAGGGCCAGAAAGCCCATCCCGGCGACCGACCCGTTGAACTCGCCCGAATAGGTGACCAGTATCGTGGCGCCGCCGAGTCCGGCCAATGCGCCGGAAATCATCACGGCGGCGTAACGAATCCGGAACACGTTGATACCCGCCGCGTCCGCCGCGTGCGGGTGCTCGCCACAGGCGCGCAGACGCAAGCCAAATGGCGTTTTATAAAGCACGAAAGTTCCCAGTGCCAGAATCAGCAGGATGAGCCAGGTCGTTCCGTAGGTCTGATGGAAGAACAAGGGCCCAATAACCGGTACGTCAATCAACATCGGTACATCGAAGCGTGGGGCTCCTTCGGTCAACTGGATATTTCCCGAACCGGTAAAGGTTCGCGCCAGAAACACCGTTAGCGCGCCGGCGATCATGTTGATGGCGGTGCCGCTGATCACCTGATTGGCGTTCAGACTGACGCTGGCAAACGCATGCAGCAGGGAAAACAGGGCGCCGATGGCCATGGCGACAAGAAGGCTGACCCAGACCGCACCAGCGCCCATGCTGGGATACAAGGCCACAGTGCTCGCCGCGCTGGCAAAGGCACCGACGACCATGAGCCCTTCCAGACCGATATTGACGACGCCGCTGCGTTCGCTGAACAAGCCGCCCAGCGAGGTAATGAGCAGGGGCATGGCAAAGGCGATGGCATAGGGGAATATGTGAACGATGATATGCCACATGCTACTTCCCTCCTTGCGCAACACGGCGCTTGAAATCTTCGATGAGCTTGCGAATCAGGACGCTGGTCGCCGCAAAATAAATGATGCACGCGATGATGGTGTCGCCGATCTCGGGTGGAATGTCAGTCATCGCACTCATGAAGCCTTTGCCTGATTGCAGGAGGCCGAAGAACACGGCCGCGCCGACCACGCCGATCGGTGTTGTGGCGCCGAGCAAAGCCACGGCGATACCGTCGAAACCCTGGCTGGGCATGACGCCGATCTGGATCGACGAGGCATAGCCCGTGTACAGCGCTGCTCCACCGAGACCGGACAAGCCACCGGCGATCATCATGGAGAGCACGATATTCTTGTTCACGCTGATGCCGGCGTATTCAGCCGCATGACGATTGAAACCGACCGCCTTGAGCTGGTAGCCGAGCACGGTGCGATTCAGAATCACGGCCACGATCACGACGGCGATCAGGGACAGGAAAAGCCCGATATTGATATAGGAACCGGCGAACAGATCGGTAAGCCAGGTGACCTTAAGCGAAGCCGCTACAGGGATCTGGCGGGATTCCGTTTCATAGCTCCCCTTGAAATGGGAGGGAACCAGATAGTAGGTAATCCAGTAGGCAATCCAGTTCATCATGATGCCCGACACCACTTCGTGCACGTTGAAACGGGCCTTGAGCAATCCCGGGATGATGCCCCAAATCGCGCCACCAGCAATCGCGGTGATCGTCATCAGACTCAGCAACAGCGGCTTGGGGATATTGACCGTCAAGCCGACGATGGTAGCGAGAAGACCACCGACCAGCACTTGTCCGGGCGTGCCGATGTTGAACAGTCCCGTGCGGAAGGCAAAAGCGACCGACAAGCCAGTAAGAATAAGCGGCGTCGCCATGGCCAGCGTATTGCCGATGCGTTCCAGATTCATCAGGCCGCCAGCAAACAGGAAGCGATAACCTTCGACTGCATCGTATCCGCCGACAACCATCAGGATGGCCCCGGCAATCAGGCCGAGGACGACGGCGACAATGCCGACCAGCAATTCTGTATTGATGTGGAGTCTCATGCCCTGGCCTCCGCCTTCACACCGGTCATCATCAAGCCGACCGCCTTCTCGTTGGTACTCGCGGCATCGACAATGCCTACGATTTCGCCGTGGCTGATCACCGCGATCCGGTCAGAAAGGTCGAGGATTTCATCGAGTTCGAGCGAGACAAGCAGCACGGCCTTGCCCGAATCCCGCTGCTCAACCAGACGTTTGTGGATGTATTCGATGCTGCCAACGTCGAGGCCCCGGGTCGGCTGGACGGCGATCAGGATTTCGGGATCGAGGTCAAATTCCCGGGCGATGATCGCCTTTTGCTGATTCCCGCCGGACATTGCTCGCGCTTGTGAAATTGCCCCTTCACCCGAGCGCACGTCGAAAGCCGAGATAAGTCTGTCGGCATGCGTCCGTATCGCTTCGTGGTTGAGAAAACCGTGGGTGGAGAAAGGTTCGTCCCGATGCGTCTCAAGAATGAGGTTTTCCTCGATCGAGTAGTCGAGCACAAGACCGCGCTTCTGGCGGTCTTCAGGAATATGCGCCATACCGGCCATGATTCGCTCATGGATGGGTAACTGCGATATTTCCTTGCCCTTGACGGTGATGCTGCCCGATTCGATACGGCGCAAGCCGGTGATGGCTTCAACGAGTTCGGTCTGCCCGTTGCCTTCCACACCGGCGATTCCCAGAATCTCGCCCGCGTGAACCTCAAGATTGTCGATGCGGATCGGATCGCCCTTGCGGCGACAGGGAATCCGCAGGTCAGTGAGTTTAAGGATCGTCTCGCCAGGTTCACGCGCGGCCTTTTCGACTTCAAAGGAAACCTGGCGCCCGACCATCATTTCAGCCATCCGGGCTTCATCGCTTTCCTTGACATCGACCGTCCCGACGAACTTTCCTCGCCGAATGACCGTGCAGCGATCCGCGATGGCCTTGATCTCCTTGAGCTTGTGCGTGATGAGGATGATCGATTTGCCTTCCTTGATCAGGTTACGCATGATCTTCATCAGATCGAGCGTTTCCTGTGGCGTAAGCACGGCGGTCGGTTCGTCAAAGATGAGGACCTCGGCGTTGCGGTACAGCATCTTCAGGATTTCGACTCGCTGCTGCATGCCCACCGAGATATCCTCGATCTTCGCATCCGGTTCGACATTGAGCCCGTATTGCTCGGAGAGGGCCTTGATTCGCTGTGACGCACCTTTCAGACTAAGCATCGGTCCTGAGCAGGGTTCAATGCCCAGGACAATGTTTTCGGTCACGGTGAAGTTGTGCACCAGCTTGAAATGCTGGTGCACCATGCCGATTCCCAGTTCGTTGGCGATATTTGGGTTGTCGATTCGGACCGTTTCGCCACGGATTTTGATACTTCCGGAATCCGGCTGGTAAAGGCCGAAAAGAATGCACATCAGCGTTGATTTTCCAGCGCCGTTTTCGCCAAGCAGGGCGTGGACCTCGCCCTTGCGCAGCGCCAGCGTGATGTTATCGTTGGCAAGAATTCCGGGGAACTGCTTGCTGATGTTGAGCATCTCAACGACGTGATCCATATCAGAACTCC
>JAGTRV010000100.1 GCA_018262245.1 Pseudomonadota bacterium
GGCAGCAACGCGCTTCAGGACGCGTTCCATGAACTTGTCGTAGATGGATTCCTGAATCAGGGCGCGTGACGGGCAGGTACAGACTTCGCCCTGGTTGAAGGCAAACAGCACCATGCCTTCGACGGCCTTGTCGAGGAAGCTGTCATCCTTGTCCATGATGTCGGCGAAGAAGACGTTCGGTGACTTGCCGCCGAGTTCCAGGGTGGCCGGAATCAGGTTGTTGGCAGCGGCTTGGGCGATGACGCGGCCGGTGGAGGTTGAGCCAGTGAAGGCGATCTTGGCGATGCGCTTGCTGGTGGCGAGCGGCATGCCGGCTTCGCGGCCATAGCCGTTGACGATGTTCAGCACGCCGGCCGGGAGGATGTCGGCGATCAGTTCGGCCAGGATCAGAATGGAGATCGGGGTCGATTCAGCTGGCTTGAGCACCACGCAGTTGCCGGCGCCGATGGCCGGGGCCAGTTTCCAGGCCGCCATCAGGATCGGGAAGTTCCACGGGATGATCTGGCCGACAACGCCGAGGGGCTCATGGATATGGTAAGCCATGGTGTTTTCGTCGATTTCCGAAATGCCGCCTTCCTGGGCGCGCAGGCAGCCGGCGAAGTAACGGAAGTGGTCGACGGCGAGCGGGATGTCGGCGTTCAGGGTTTCGCGAATGGCCTTGCCGTTATCGACTGTCTCGGCATAGGCGAGCAGTTCGAGGTTGGCTTCGAGGCGGTCGGCGATCTTCAGCAGCACGTTGGCGCGGTCGGCGGCAGAGGTCTTGCCCCAGGTCGGGAAGGCAGCATGGGCGGCGTCCAGCGCCAGTTCCATGTCTTCGGCGGTGGAGCGGGCAGCCTTGGTGTAAGGCTTGCCGGAAATCGGGGTGACGACGTCAAAGTACTGGCCATTGACCGGGGCGACCCACTTGCCGCCAATGAAGTTGTCGTATTGAGCTTTGTAGGCGATCTTGGCGCCGGCGGTACCGGGGGCTGCGTAGAGCATGTTTGTCTCCTGTGTTCTTGAATGAAGTTGCGAACGGGTAACTCAAGGCCGGCAGGTTCATGTTGCTTGTGATTGACCTGCCGTGACTCGTGCCACCTTAGTTGCAGGCCTCATGCCAGCCCGGGTTGCGACCTGCCAGAATCGGAGAATTTACATACAAATCATTGCGTTGCCATCGGTTGGCCAGGTTTTTCCGGGCTCAAGGGCAGATCTTGAATGTGCTGAAGCGATACAGGTGTTCATTTATGGAGCAGTGACTCTGTGCCGGCGTTTGTGACAATGGGTATTAGTTCCTGATATGTATCTGGTATTCGTGAGATAGTGCGCTAAATTTATTCTGTTTGATTGATTTCTAGGGGCGGAGTCTTTCCGGTAAGCCAAATGGCAAGTCAGCATCTGCGTCGGCGTCTTTTGTTCATGGCAGTCTTTTTGTGGACTGTCATGATCGGTTTTTCTGTTTTCTGGAATTTTCATAACTCAGAAGAGCAGATCATGAAGCTGGCCTATACCGAGGCGCAGGCCAACCTGAACAAGGACATTTCCTTCCGGCGCTGGGGAACACTGCATGGCGGTGTTTACGTACCGGTCACCGAGACCCAGAAATCCATACCCTGGCTCTCACATGTCCCCGGGCGAGACGTGAGGACAACGGACGGGAAGCAGTTGACCCTGCTCAATCCGGCTTCGATGCTGCGCCAGATGATGGACCTGTATGCCGCCGATTACGGTGTGCGCGGTCGCATTACCGGTTTGCGCCAGTTGAATCCCGGCAATGCGCCGGATGCCTGGGAGCGCGAACAGCTGGAGCGCTTCACGCGCGGCGAAGCGACCGAAGTCTGGGCGGTGACGCAAATCGAAGGCAAACCCCATCTGCGCTATCTGCGGGCGATGTTCATGGATCCCGGGTGCGACAAATGCCACGGCATCCTCGGCTACAAGACCGGCGACATGCGCGGCGCGACCGGCCTGAACCTGCCATTGACGCCTTATCTGGAGCAGGTGGCCAGTTCCAGGGTCGGGCTCGGTCTCACCCATCTCGTCATTTGGCTGCTTGGCCTGGCTGGCATCGCCTGGGGCAACTGGCTGGGGGCCAACTGGGCGAAGGCGAGCGATCGGGCCCAGGTGGCGCTGGAAAACCATCGGGACCAGCTCGAGTCGGAGATTGTCGAACGGACCGCCGCCTTGTCCCGTTCCATGCATGCCGCCGAAGCGGCCAATCATGCCAAGAGCAGCTTCCTGGCCAACATGAGCCACGAAATACGTACACCACTCAATGCCATCACCGGGGTGCTGCACTTGATCCGGCGCGAAGGTTTGCTTCCCGGGCAGGCGGAGCATCTGGACAAGATCGATACGGCCGGTCGACATTTGCTCGACCTGATCAACGGGGTGCTCGACCTGTCGAAAATCGAAGCAGGGAAGTTGGAGTTGGCCAGCTTGCCGCTGTCGATCCCCGTCATCGTCGGCAATCTGGTCTCCATGCAGCACGAACGTGCCGCCGCCAAGCAGTTGAAGCTGGAAACCGAGATCGACCCGGCTATCCCCGAACACCTGATCGGCGATGGCGTTCGCCTGCAGCAGGCCTTGCTCAATTACGTCAGCAATGCCCTCAAATTTACCGATAGTGGCCGTGTTTTGCTGCGGGTCCGCCTGATCGAGGCGGGCAGCGATGATGTCCTGTTGCGTTTCGAGGTCGAGGACACCGGTATCGGTATCACCGCGGAGGGTATGGCCACGCTGTTCTCCGAATTCGAGCAGGTCGATAATTCATCGACCCGGCGCCATGGCGGTACGGGGCTAGGCCTGGCCATCACCCGGAAAATTGCCCAATTGATGGGCGGCGATGCCGGCGCCAGCAGCGAGCCCGGTCATGGCAGCTGCTTCTGGTTTACCGCACGTTTCTGGATCGACCATGCGGCCAAAACACTTCCCCCCGTCCTTGAAGCCGGCGAGACGGTACGCCGCCTTGCCGCAATCAGTCCGGGCAAGCGAGTGCTGTTGGTGGAGGACGATGCGCTCAACCGGGAAATTGCCCTTTCCATGCTCGACGATGTCGGGCTGGCCGCCGATATTGCCTGTAATGGCCGGCAGGCTGTCGAGGCGATTGGCAATCAGCGCTACGACCTGATCCTGATGGACATGCAGATGCCGGTCATGGATGGTCTTGCCGCGACCCGGGAGATACGGGCCATGCCGCAGTTCGACTCGGTTCCCATCATCGCGATGACCGCCAATGCCTTTGACGATGACCGCCAGCGTTGTCGGGATGCCGGCATGAACGATTTTGTCGCCAAGCCGGTCGAGCCGGATTTGCTCTTCGCGGCCCTGTTGCGCTGCCTGCCGAGCTAGCCGGCAGGACGCATCTTTGGGTTGATTCCTCATCTGATCTGGCAATTCGCCGATTGCGGACTATGCTCAAAACATAAGGTGCGAGTCGGATGGGAGGCGGCATTTCCGTTACGCTAGAAGTCCGATTCTCGACCTGTGTCCATGCATAAACGACCGGGAGGAATGATCATGTCTAGCCAACCACGCGCTGGCCGAAGTCTGTTCGCACTGTCAGCCATTGCCCTGTTCTCTGCGGCGGCTATCGGTGCCACGCCGCAGGTTGCCATGGCGCCGGAACACACCGTGTTGCTCAAGGCTGACGGTACGGTCTGGCACTGGGGCGTTGTCGACTTTGTCGGAGCCAGAAGTTCGCCGGGCAGTAGTTGCTATGCCGTGGATTCGTCCAAGGCCGCGCCGGCTCAGGTCAGTGGTCTGAGCGGCATCATTGCCGTGGCAGCGACCGGCAGGGAAAGCATTGCCCTGAAGAGTGACGGAACGGTCTGGCAGTGGGGCTTGAATGCAGCCTTGCTCGCCACTTGCCCTGCCGGTTCCATTGCCAGTGCGCCGACGAAAGTGGCTGATGCGAACGGCCCGTTGGCCTATATCACCGCTATCTGGGCGCGGTCGGGCAGTTTCTTTGCCCGCAAGTCCGATGGCTCGCTGTGGGCCTGGGGCAACAACGAGATGAACAAGCTGGGAACCGATGGCACCGTGCAGGCGACCAGCACGCCCAAGCCGGGGCCGACTGTACAGAACATTGCCGTTCCGCTGCAGGTCGATCATCTGAAGGCTGCCGCCGGTGCCTGGCCACCAGCCACGCCGCCACTGGCGATGACTTCGGGTGATACGCATACCCTGGCTCTTTTCTATGACGGAAATATCAAGGCTTGGGGGGGCGGCGAATATGGTGAGCGTGGTACCGGCGCTTATGGCAAGGGCGCCAATCCGTATTGGAACGGATGGTCCTGGAAGGATTGGCCGGCGATGACGGCGATCAATGGTGTCTCCGGTCTGGCTGCCGGTTTATACAAGTCGGCGGCGGTCAAGAACGATGGCAGCCTGTGGGTCTGGGGGTGCAACCAGGCGGGCGAGCTGGGTGAAGGCATTCCGGTAGGCTCGCACGTCAGCGTTCTTTGCGAGCGACTGCCCAAACAGGTGGGCAATCTGAGCGGAGTCGCCGCTGTGGCCATGGGGGAAAGCCACACGACCATCCTCAAGTCCGATGGCACGGTCTGGGGCATGGGTTTCAACGGCAGTGGCGCCCTGGCGGCTGACAACAGTGTGATACGCAGCCTCGTGCCACTCCAGATTGCCGGCCTGAGCGGTATCACGGCGATTGATGCAGCCAAGTCGTGCTCGGTGGCGATCAAGAATGACGGCACGGTCTGGGAGTGGGGGGGCGATTGCAACAGCCCGAAATACCGTACGGTGCCGCCCGAACAGATCAATGTCGGCAGCGTGGCGACAGGACCGGTCTGCGGCAGTGCCAGTGGGCGCTCCTTTGCCGCGGCCCCCGCCGCCAACCTGTGTCTCGTCGGTTCTGCATCGGCGGTCACGGGCACCGGTCCGTGGAGCTGGACCTGCGGGCCGTTCAATGGCCAAAGCGCCAGTTGCGCGGCAGGTAATGGCCCGGTCTTCGTGCTCAATCCGGCGAGCCTCAGGGTCTTCCCGGGGCGGACGATTACCCTGAGGGCAATCGCCCAGGGCAATGGCACGCTGGCTTATCAGTGGTACAAAATGCCGGTTACTGGCGGCAAGGTGCAGGTGATCGACCGTCGGGGTATGGCCAGCCAGTTCGGTGTGCGCTCCGGTATCGCCGGATCGGCTACGGCGCAGCTGACGATCAGCAACATCCAGACTGCTGATGGTGCTTCGTACTTCGTCGAAGCCAAGGACCAGAATGGTGTGTCGGCTCAGAGCCAACTCGCGCAAGTTGGCGTGATGATGGCGACCAAACCTACACGACCCGAACCCATTCGCTGATTGAAAGATGATCCACTGAAGGAACAAAGCCGGCCTGCGAGCCGGCTTTTCCTTGCCGGGTGACGGCTTTCGTGCACCACGCCAAAATCCGGTTTTCCGACCTGGGCAGGCGCTTGGCTTGCCTGAGTACGACGGGGTTGATCAAGTTTGGTCCAAGTTTCACTATAATGCGCGCCCTTCGTCGCTGGCCGACGCGCCGCAACGCCGGCGAAAAGACTACCCAAGGGGAAATGAAATGCGCATGAATCTGAAGGTCCCCTTTGCCGAAAAGGACCAGGCGAAAAAGCTCGGTGCCCGCTGGGATGCCGCCCGCAAGCTCTGGTACATCGCCGCCGATGCCGATCCGGCCGCCTTCGCCAAATGGTCGCCGACGCCGCATGACGGGCCGGATGCGCCCGCTCCGCAAGCCAAGGCGGGTGCTCCGATGCAACTGGCCAGCGGCAAGGTCTTCGTCGGCAGTGCCTATGTCGAGTCTGTCCGCGTCTGCGACTGCCTGCCCTGGGATGTGTGCGAGAAATGCGCACCAACCGCCCTGGGCAACAAGCCTTGAGCGCGATGGCCAGACGATCGAACAGAAAACAGGAACAACTCACGCTGCCCGAACTTGAACTGTTCGTTGCCGAGTCCGTTCTTGATGGTGAGACGACGAAAATTTCCGTCGAAGCACTGTCGCCGGTCGCCGAGCCGGCAAAGCCCGAAGGCGAAGCCCGCAAGGCGCCACGCAAGCGGGTAGCCAAACCGACCATGGTCCTGGTTGGCCAATCCGCCGAAGCCTCGCTGGCGCCTGCCGTGGCGCAGGCAAGCATCCTTGTTCCTGTCGAAATGCCCCACGGTTCAGGTTTCGCCGAACCGCTGCCGGCGCAAGCTGCCGCTACCCCGGACAGCCACTGCGAACCGGCCGCAGCCCCGGCAGCGGTGGCGCCCCCCATCACCGCCGCGCCGCGTCCGCCTGCCGGGCTGCGCTCGGCTGTCCCCGAAAAGGCCGCTGATCCGCTAGCCGCCGGCCAGGCCGCAAGCGGATCAAATCGCCTCCGGATTGGCGTACAGATTGGCTCCATCGCCGCATCGCTGGCCATTGTCTTGGCGCTGGCCGTTGGCGGGGCTCAATTCATCGAGACGCAAAATCGTCAGCGCGACCTGATTGCCGCCCAGAAATACGCGCTATTGCAGGCACGGGATGCGAAAACCGCCGAGGTGAATGCGCGGGCTGTCGAACTATTCCTGCGTTACAACGACCTGCTGCTGCAGGTCAATGCGCCGATTGCCAGAAACGCCAGGAAGGAAACCCGCTACTGGAAAGAAAACCTGGCGGTCAATCTTCTCGAGTCCTTGTTCAGCCTGACTCGCGGCAACCGGGAATGGGAGGCCACCATCGGCTGGGCGCTGGAAAAACACGGACGCTTTATCCGCGAGCAGCGGCTTTCATGTGTCGCCTACTCACCCGAATTCGTCCTCTATCTGGAAAAGGTCTTCGCTGCCAGGGCCGTGGCGTTTTGCCGCGATATGCCCACGACGGACTAGGTGGCAGGGGAGGGCAAAATTTGCCGTAACGCCTACTGCAATATCAGCCGGAAATGCGCTCCGGCCTGAATACTGGTCGCCGCCTCGGCGATGAACAGCGATACCCCGATCGCCTTCAGTTTGGCGGCCATCATCACCGGCAGGGCCGCACTGTTTTCCAGCACCAGCACCTCATCGTTGAGCATGGCCTGCGGCACGGGGCCGTAAGCAAAGGTAGAGCCACTGGCGGCAGATAGTTCATGACCGATCAGCTCTTCAAGATCAGTTGCCTGGGTACAGTGATATTTCATGATTGGCTCCGATGAACGACAGGGCGTTCAGCATTGTTTACGACCTTTTCAGAGCAATACTTAGGCCAGCGGGCGAATTATTGATGCGGATTTCAGGCCAGGCTGCTTGTTGAGCAATTTCCCGGGCGTGCGGTGTGCGGTGGCCTTGACGATGGGATGCAGAACGTCCGTCTTCCCGGTAAGCTCAAGGACTGAATTTGGAGCGATAGGGCAATGCAGGAAATTTACGTCAGTACCGATGTCGAGACGGATGGCCCCGTGGCCGGAAAGCACTCCATGCTGAGCCTGGGATCAGCCGCTTTCAGCCCTGACAAGACACTGCTGGGGACATTTTCCGCTAATTTCGAGACGTTGCCGGGGGCGCTCCCCGATCCCAAGACGGTCGCCTGGTGGGCAACGCAGCCTGAGGCCTGGAAAGCGTGTCGGCAGAACCTGGAGACACCGCAGAACGCGATGAAGCACTACCTTGACTGGCTAAGGTCGCTCCCCGGGCAACCGGTCTTCGTGGCCTATCCCAGTGCCTTCGACTTTCCCTTCGTCTATTGGTACCTGCTGGAATTCACCGGCGAAAACCCTTTCGGCTATTCGGCGATCGACATCAAGACCTATGCGATGGCGCTGTTGCGCCAGCCGTATCGAACCTGCGGTAAACAGTCGATGCCGACTGCGTGGTTCGACCCGGCGCCGCATACCCACGTTGCACTGGATGATGCGATTGAGCAGGGGCGTCTGTTCTGCAACATGTTGCAAGCGAATCTCGCCGCAAGGGATTGACTGAGCACTCTGCCAGTGGCCGGTAGCGCGCGCCCAGTCTGAACGTGGGTGTTCCAGATAGCGGTTATTTTGGGGAAGGACGGCTACCTTCTGTCCTCATGAAACAAGCTGCCAGCACGGCAAGCGAAAAAACGGCGGTGAGGAGCAGGAAGCCCTGGGAATACGCCGAGTAAATCCCCGGCGGTACTGTGCCGTAAACGGTTTCGCGCCATTCGACAAAGACCGCCAGCACTGCTACCCCCATGACACCGCCCAATTGCCGGGCATAGCTGGTCACGACCGAGGATTGACCCAGTTGGTGGGGTTCCATGTGACGCAGCGTCGCGAGGTTGAGTGCCGGCAGAATCATGCCGAGTCCGATACGGCCGATGATGGTGGCCGCGATGATTTCGGCGTACTGAATGGCGCCGCCCCGTATGGAAAAAATGAGGAAGGAGGCACCGAAGGCGACGAGTCCGATCAAGGTGATCCATTTGGGCGAGTAATGGTCCGCCATGCGCCCGGCCAATGGCAGCATCACGACGAGTGCGATCCCGGAAGGCAGCAAGGCCATGCCGGCGGCACCCGCCTTGAACGACAAGGCATTCTGGAGAAAGACAGGAATCAGGTAGGTCGATGCGTACAGGCCAAAGCCATAGGCAAAGGAGACCAGCGTTCCCATGGCGAAGGTGCGTTGCCGAAACAAATCCAGGTTGATCAGCGGGTCGCTGCGCTGCCTGGCGTGCCGGTAATACAGCGCCGACGCGACGAAAGCCAGGGCGAACTGGCCCATTGTCCACGGCGAGGCCAGGCCGCTGTGTTGAAGACTCGATACGCTTTCGATCAGGGCGATGGCGCCCAGCGTGAGCCAGCCCAGCCCCAGCCAGTCGAACGGCTTGCGTTTGATCTCCCGTGGTGCCGGTAACAGATAAATGGCGCACAGCGCCGCAATGACGGCAAATGGCGTGCCCAGCAGGAAAATGGACTCCCAGCCAAAGCGATCCAGCAAGGCGCCGCCCAACGAGGGCGCGATGGCCGGGGTCAGGGCGATACTGAAGATCAGTATTCCGGAAGCTCTTCCCTGAATCTCCGGCGGAAAGAGGCGCATCAGCGCCAATGCGCCCATCGGTTGCAGCACCCCGGCAGCCAGGCCCTGCAAAATGCGGGCCGCGACGACGAGCGTAAAGCTGGGAGCAAAGTAACCACCCACGCTGGCCAGTGTCAGGACGGCCAGGGAAAGCAGGAAAACAATGCGAAAGCCCAAGCGGTCGAGTAACCACGAGGTCGGCAGCATGCCGACGGTCATCGCCGCCAGAAATCCGGTCATGGCCCATTGCACTTGGTCCTGCCCAAGCCGGAAGTGCCGGGAGAGGGCCGGGACGGCCACATTGAAGCTGGAGGTACAAAGAACCCCGGCCACGGTACCCAGCGCGAGAATGAACAGCACCATCCATTTGTAGCGTTCCCCATAACGTTGGGAAAGCGTGTCAAAGCTTGTTGCTGGGCGGAGGCGTCGCATCGGAATTGTCGGCTGCTCGTTGGCTGGTAAAAAAGTATACGGTGCGTCGGATGAGGCAAGTGCCTTTTTGGTTATTTTGCCTGAGCGCTGTGGCATGAGCGAGCGGTGGCGACTGAACCGGCCTTGCAGGTGCGCCACACCGCTACCCCGTTTTCGAGGCTGCCCGTCGGGGCAGCTTTCTCACCACCGTTGCAGCTAAACTACGCCTTTCGGTGACTGGCTTGCCAGCACCTTCAAGCGCCCGAGGTGGCGCCTCAGCCAGGACCAGTACGTGAGCTTATTCTCAACAGCCGTCAATTTTCTTGCTTTACCCTTTGCGACAGCCAGTTACCGCAATGATTTGCGGCGCACCCTCCTGGCGCTGAGCGCCGATGCTGCCCTGATGCTGCTGGTGCTGGTCAGCGCCATGCTGCTGACTGTTCTGCCCAGCCTGCCGGCATTCGATGTCGTGACCGACTATCGCCCGAAGATTCCCTTGCGGATTTATACGGCTGATGGCGCGCTGCTGGGGGAGTTCGGCGACGAACACCGGGACTTCACGCCGATCAAGGACATCCCTCCGGTCTTGAAGGATGCCCTGTTGTCGATCGAGGATGCGCGTTTCTACGAGCACAGTGGCGTCGATTACCGAGGCGTCCTGCGGGCGCTGGCGGCCGATCTGACCGGCGGTTTCCGCCAGGGGGCCTCGACGATCACGATGCAGGTGGCACGTGCCTTCTTCCTGTCGCAGGAAAAAACCGTCAAGCGCAAATTGACCGAGGTGGTGCTGGCCTACCGCATCGAATCGGCGTTGAGCAAGGACCAGATCCTCGAGCTCTACATGAACCAGATCTACCTCGGACAGCGCACACATGGCTTTGCCAGCGCGGCCCGCACCTATTTCAACAAGCGCCTGCAGGATCTGACCCTGGCGGAAGCGGCCATGCTGGCCGGCATCCCGCAAAACCCGGCCAAGCGCAATCCGGCGGTCAGTCCGGTCCGGGCTAAGGCCCGCCAGGAACTGGTGCTGAAGCGCATGCTGCAGCTGGGCAAGATCGATCAGGCGCAATATGCCGAGGCCATCAGTCAGCCACTCAAGATCAGCCGGAGCCTGCAGTTCGAGGCGCATGCCGATCATGTCGCCGAGTTGGTGCGCCAGGAACTCTATGCGCGATACAAGGGGGATGCCTATACCCAGGGCTTCAAGGTCTATACCACGCTCGACAAGGCCGAGCAGAACGCCGCCTATGACTCGGTCCGGCGCAATGTGCAGGCCTACGACCAGCGCCACGGCTACCGCGGGCCGGAAGCCTTTGTCGATTTGCCGGCGAATGCGGACGAACAGGATGAAGCCATCGACCGCATCCTGGCCAGGCATCCCGCCAGCGACAACCTGATCTCGGCCGTCGTCACCGAAGTCTCGGCCAAGCTTGTCCGCGCCGAACCCGCCTCCGGCGACACGATCGAAATCAAGG
>JAGTRV010000101.1 GCA_018262245.1 Pseudomonadota bacterium
TCCGGGGTGGCTTCGGCCGCCAGGGTGTCGAAAGCGCTGAAGGCCAGACCCAGCAGCAAGATCGGGGCAAGTTTCATATATGTTTGGCTTCGATGATTGGGATCAGCCAATAGAAAACGTTGGCATTCGGCATTTCGCGCTTGATCAGTGCCAGCACTTCGCGTTTGGCGGCTTCCGGTCCGACGGTGCGGATGACGGTACGAGGTGCATGGCCGGCCACCAACTCGGTGTCTTCGACCAGGGGCACGACCGAGCCGTGGCCTTCGGCCGCGCTGACGGTGAAACCGGGCACCAGGTCCGGGCGGGAGAGCAGCAAATCCTCGACATGCTGGGCGATATCGTCGGGCATGATCAGGGTGAGCAGGACATCAGGCATGCTTGTCCTCCGTAATTCTGAGGTTGGGTTCGATGCCGAAGCGGCGGAACAGAATGGGCAGCAGGAGCAGCGTCAGGGCGGTGGAGGTGACCAACCCGCCGATGACGACGATGGCCAGCGGACGTTGGACTTCCGAACCCGGGCCACTGGCAAAGAGCATCGGCAACAGGCCGAAGGCGGCGATGCTGGCGGTCATCATGACCGGGCGCAGGCGGCGTTTGGCGCCTTCGACGACAACGTCGGCGACTGCCATGCCACGGGCCAGCAACTGATTGAAGTAAGTGACCATGACCACGCCGTTGAGCACCGCGATGCCGAGCAGGGCGATGAAGCCGACCGATGCCGGCACCGACAGGTATTCGCCCGAGATGAGCAGGCCGAAGACGCCGCCGATCATGGCGAACGGGACGTTGGACAAGACCAGCAGGGCTTGCCGCACCGAGCGGAAAGTCGAGAAGAGCAGGAAGAAGATCAGTGCCAGTGCCACCGGTACGACCACCATCAGGCGTGCCGCTGCCCGCTGCTGGTTCTCGAACTGGCCGCCCCAGGCCAGACGATAGCCTTGCGGCAGCTTGACGTCACGGGCGACGGCCGCCTTGGCATCGTCGACGAAGCCGACCAGGTCACGGTCGCGAACGTTGGACTGGATCACCACGTAGCGTTGGGCATTTTCGCGGTCCACCTTGACCGGCCCGTCGATGCGCTGGATGCGTGCGACGCTGGACAGCGGCACGCTGCCACCGGATGGCAGGGTCAGACGCAGGGCTTCGAAATCGGCCGGCGATGAGCGCAGGCTTTCCGGACCGCGCAGGACGACCGGCACCCGGCGGTTCTGCTGGATGACGGTGCCGACATTGCGGCCTTCGAGCAGGGCCTTGAGATCGTTCTGGATGTCATCGACGTTGAGCCCGAAACGGCCGGCCGCCAGGCGGTCGATGACGATCTTCAGGTACTGCACGCCATCGTTCTTCAGCGTGAAGGTGTCTTCGGCACCGGTGACCTTCTTGACCGTATTCTCGATATCGACCGCCAGCTTGTTCAGTGTCGGCAAATCCGGCCCGAAGACCTTGATCGCCAGCTCGCCACGCACCCCGGTCAGCATTTCGGAAACACGCATGTCGATCGGTTGCGTGAAGGAGAAGCCAATGCCGGGGAAATCGGCCATCACGCCGCGTAGCTGGTCGGCCAGCCAGGCCGGGTTCGGCTTGCGCCAGGTGTCGCGGGGCTGCAGCACCATGAAAGTGTCGGTCTGGTTGAGACCCATCGGGTCGAGGCCCAGTTCATCGGCACCGGCCCGGGCGACAATGGCTTTGACTTCCGGCACCTGCGCCAGGATGGCCTTCTGTACCGCGCTGTCGATGGCGATGGTCTGATCGAGGCCGATGGAAGGCAGTTTTTCCAGCTGCATGATGATGTCGCCCTCGTCCATGGTCGGCATGAAGCTCTTGCCGAGCAGCATGAAGGCGCCAGCGGCGGCGGCGAGGGCAATGGTGGCGCCGATCAGGTAGGTCCGGCTGTGGGCCAGTGCCGAGGTGAGGATGCGGTCGTAGAGGGCGGCCAGTTTCTTGACCAGCCATGGCTCGTGATGGACGCCGCGCTTGATCAGGTAGGAGGCGAGTACCGGCACCACGGTCAGTGACAACAGCAGCGACGAGGCCAGTGCGAAAACGATGGTCAGCGCTACCGGTCCGAACATCTTGCCTTCCAGACCCTGCAAGGTGAGCAGCGGCAGGAAAACGATGATGATGATGACGATGCCCGAGGTGACCGGTGAAGCGACCTCGCGGGCGGCACGGAAGATCAGGTGCAGCGTCGGCAGGTTGTCGGGGGCCTCGGCGAGCTGGCTTTCGACATTCTCGACGACCACGACTGCGGCATCGACCAGCATGCCGATGGCGATGGCCAGGCCGCCCAGACTCATCAGGTTGGCCGACAGCCCGGCCGAGCGCATCAGGATGAAGGTGGCGAGCGCCGACAGCGGCAGCATCAGGGCGACGACCAGCGCGGCACGCAGGTTGCCGAGGAAGGCCAGGAGCAGCAGCACGACGAGCACGATGGCTTCAAGCAGCGCCTTCGATACCGTGCCGACAGCGCGTTCGACCAGATTGCTCCGATCATAGAAGGGTTCGATGGTGACGCCCGGCGGCAGGCTCGGGGCAATTTCGGCCAGCCGCGTCTTGACGCCGTCGACCACGCTTTGCGCGTTGGCGCCGCGCAGGCCGAGGACCAGACCCTCGACGGCCTCGCCTTTGCCGCTCTTGGTCACCGCGCCGTAGCGGGTTAGCGCGCCGAGGCCGACCGTGGCGACATCGGCGATGCGTACCACGTTGCCATCCTTGGTCTGCAGGACGATGGCCTTGACATCGTCGACCGTCGCAATCGCTCCTTCGGCCCGGACCAGCAGTGCTTCTTCGCCGTCATTGAGGCGGCCGGCGCCGTCGTTGCGGTTATTGGTTTCGAGGACCGCCTGCAAATCCTTCAGGGCCAGGCCACGCGCCGCCAGTAACTGTGGGTTGGGTACCACTTCGAAGGTGCGGACCTCGCCGCCCAGGCTGTTGACGTCGGCAACGCCAGGAATGGTGCGCAATTGCGGACGGATTACCCAGTCGAGCAGGGCGCGCTTGTCGGCCAGCGACAGGTCGCCCTCGATGGTGAACATGAACATTTCGCCGAGCGGCGTGGTGATCGGCGCCATGCCGCCGGTAACGCCCGGGGGCAGGTTACCCATGGCCGATGCCAGGCGCTCGCCGACCTGCTGGCGTGCCCAGTAGATGTCGGTGCCATCCTCGAAGTCGAGGGTGATGTCGGTCAATGCGTATTTGGAGGTCGAACGCAGCAGGCGTTGGTGGGGTATGCCGAGCAGCTCCTGCTCGACCGGCACGGCCAGCCGGGTTTCGACCTCTTCCGGCGTCATACCCGGTGCCTTCAGGATGATCTTGACCTGTGTGGTCGAGACATCCGGAAAAGCGTCGATCGGCAGGCCGAGGAAAGCCTGGACGCCAGCACCGATCAGCATGGCCGTCAGGACCAGCAGCAACAGGCGCTGGGTCAGCGAAAAACGGATCAGGGCGGCGAGCATCGTTACTTTCCTACGCCCGTCAACATGGCCTTCAGGCCGGAAATGCCCTTGATGGCGATCTTTTCATCGGCCTTGATGCCGTCGACGGTGACGCTGTCGCCACCCTGGCTGATGATGCGGACCGGGCGCACCTCGAAGCTCGTTCCCTTGTCGTCGCTGGCGGTCTGGACGAAAGCGACGGTCGTCCCTTCATTGCGAGCCAAGGCCGAGGCGGGCAGGCGTTGCTGCTGGCCGGCTGGCGCGGCGATTTCGACTTCGATGACCTGTCCGGGCCGCAGCATCTCGGCCCCCTTGCCAACTTCGGCGCGCAGCAACACGGTCTGGCTGGCCGCATCGACGGCACGACCAATGGCGATCAGCTTGCCGACCACTTCACTGCGCGCGATCTTGAGCGGGCTTCCTTCTTTTAGCGTCGCTGCAAGCTCCACCGGCGCCTGGATTTCCAGCCACAGGGGGGATAGCTTGGCGATCCGGTAGATCAGTGCCGAGGTTTCGACGCGCTGGCCGAGCTGGACACCTTGTTCGAGTACCACGCTATCGATGGCAGCCGTTAGCGCCAGCGGGCCACCCAGCTTGCCCGGGGCAACCCCGGCGAGGGCGAGGCCCTGGCGGCGTTCGCTGGCCTGGGCCGATGCCTGGGCTGACGCGGCACGGGTCGCTTGCAGGCGGGATTCGGCAATCAGGCCTTCGGCAAACAGCTGTTCGTCGCGCTTCAGGCTTTGTTGCAGCAGTGCAGCCTGGCTACCGGCCTGCAGCGCGTCGCGTTGCAATTCCAGCGCTTGTGGGCTGGCCAGTCGGGCCACTACCTGGCCGCGCTTGACGGTAGCACCGGGGGCAACGGCCAGCATTTCGACCATGCCACCGACGGGGGCAGCAACGACCCGCATCTGCTCATTGGGAACCAGGACGCGGGCTGGCAACAGGCCGCCGGCCGAGCCGCCCTGGCTGGCGATGGCCGTCTCGACGCCCAGCGCCTTGATCTGCGCCGCCTGAAGGACGAGCGTTTCACCCGCCGAGGCGCAGCCGATGAAAGCGAAGAGGGGAAGCAGCAAGCAACGATAGGATACTGGCATGACTTTACTCACAATTAACCGAATTTTTAGTTTAGATGGAAATGATTAAGGCAGCCTTAAAGAATCGTTCCGCGACACCGTTGGTTTGAATTAAGCTTTCAGGTGATAGATGGAAAGACGACAAAAAAGATGAGCAACGCATGAACCCGTTCAACCAACGGACAGCTGTCCGGATTGCTGCAGTCAGCATCCTGCTGGCCGCGCTTGCCAGCCCGATTGCCTGGTTCGTGGCTAGGGAAAACGCTGAGGAGAATACGGTTTCCCTGGCCATGGAAGAGTCGCGGCGCCTGCTGGGTTTTTTCGATGCGTTGGCGCTGGATAATTCAGTTGCCAGGGCACGTGCTGTCGAGGCGGTGCGCACGATTGTCGGTGGCCTGTTCGATATCGCTGAAATCTACGACCGGAATGGCGAGAAGCTGACCGAAGCCATGACTGCACAGGGCGAAGCAGTCGAGGCGAAGGTGCCGAGTCACGGGCGCCCGGATTATTCGACGGCTTCCTATCAGAGTCTGAAGCTTCCCGATGGACGTTGGGTGATGCGGGTTTTCGTTCCCTTGAGGACCGAAGCCGACGGGCGCATCAATGGCTATTTTGAAGGGGTTCGCGTCGTTCCCACCTGGCAACGTGAGCAGATCGCGGCAAATGCCCTGTCGGCAGCGCTGATGGTGGTACTTGCTTCGCTGCTTTGTGGCGCAGCCATTTACCCGGTGGTCGTGCATCTGTCGGCGGACAACGAACGCAAGGCCCGCGAAGTCCTCGATTCGCACCTCTCGATGATGGAAGCACTCGGCCGAGCCATCGCCAAACGGGATTCGGATACCGGAACCCACAATTACCGCGTGGCGTGGATTGCCGCCCGGATTGGCGAAAGAATGGGCTTGCGGGGTTACGAAATGCAATCGTTGATCGCCGGCAGCTTCCTGCATGATGTCGGCAAAATCGGCATTTCGGACACCATCCTGCTCAAGCCGGGCAAGCTCGATGATGCCGAGTTCGCGATCATGCGTACCCATGTCAGTCAGGGGGAGGAAATCGTCAGCGGCATGGGCTGGCTGGACGGTGCCCATGCTGTTGTCGCCGGGCACCACGAAAAATGGAATGGCTCAGGTTATCCGCGGCAGATGGCGGGCGAGGATATTCCGCTGTCAGCCCGCATTTTCGCCGTTGCCGATGTGTTCGATGCCCTGTGTTCCAAACGGCCTTACAAGGAAGCAATAGGGTTCGATACAACGATGGCCATCCTCGAAAAGGATACCGGCAGCCATTTCGACCCGAGCGTGATGGCGATCTTCCAACCCATGGCGCGCGAGATTTATGATCGCCTGGCCGACTGTGACGAAGAGCAGGCCCGCATACTGCTACAAGGCCGGGTGCGCCTGCACTTCGGTATGTGACTGCGCAGCAAAACAGCCGGGCTATGGAGGGAGGCTGCTTGCTCCAAAAAGAATGCCAAGCAGCTCCGCTTCGCAGTTAACATACTGGCCGCAAGCGATTTGCCCCAGCCACACAGAAAATGTCACCCTCAAGAAAACCGATGAAAGAGTTCGAATGCGTGTCCTGATCGTTGATGACAATGCCTCAATGCGAACTCTGCTGAGTGTGTTGTTGAGTAGTCAGGGCTATGAGGTGGTTGGCACTTTACCGGATGGCAACGGGGTGATGGAGGCTATCCGCAAGATGTCGCCGGATATCGTCTGTCTCGATTATCGTTTGCCGGGCCGGGACGGTCTCGACATCCTGCAAGAGATCAATTCGACGCTCCCGGAGATCGATGTACTGTTCATGACGGCCTCGGAAGGCCCCGGGATCGAGGAACAGGCCGCTGATGCCGGCGCTGCGGGCTTTCTGCGCAAACCATTCAGCCAGAAGCAGGTCATCAACGAATTGCGCCAGGTTTGCCAAACCCGCCGGCAGGCCTCACGAGCAAACCTTCCTGAGGCCGCTCCGAAATCGCCAGATACCGGGCAGGGGGATGCCAAGCCAGCCAAAGATAGCATTGGCCCGCGGCCGACGGTCGTCATTGCCGATGACAACAGTTCGGTCCGGCTGCTGCTCAAGGGGGTGCTCAGCGAACTGGGGCTGCATATCGTCGGTCAGGCCGGCAATGGTGAGGAAGCCATCCGCGCCGCCATGACGCACCAGCCCAACGTACTGTTTCTCGACGTCAATATGCCCATCCTCTCCGGACTGGAGGCATTGCCGCGGATACTCGAGGCCAGCCCCGAGACTGCCGTGGTCATGGTGACTGGCGATACCTCGCGCACCATCGTCCAGCAGGCAGCCGGGCTTGGCGCCCGCGGCTATATCGTCAAGCCGGTTCGACCGGCCTACGTCGAGAAGTTCCTGAAAGAATTGTTCAAGCGCTGATTGAACCGCGCTTGAATTTCCGGAGCTTGAATTCAATCAAGTTCCCGGTCGAGCCGGCAAGCGTTAAGCGGGTCTTTTAAAAAACCCCGACCGAAAAAGGACGGGGGTTTTCCCGGCAGACGCTTCCGGCGGTGTTGCCGTCGTCAGGCTCAGGCCTTGATCTTGCGACTCCACTGGTCCAGGGCCTGAAGCTGCTGGGCGATCTGGGCGATGATCTTGGGGTCGGTCAGGTTGCCGTCGGCATCGAAGGCACCGGCAAAGGCATTGGCGAAGACCTCGGGCTTGTTGAGCGGATGCAGGTCAAGAAAGACACAAACCTGGCGCAGATGGTACTGGGCGCGCGAGGTACCCATGCCGCCGCCAGCCCCCATGATGGCAATGGCTTTTCCGGCGAGCAGGGCGTTGTTCGGTTCGCGTGAGGCCCAGTCGAGAATGTTCTTGAGCGCCGGGGCGATGGAATAGTTGTATTCCGGACAGGCCAGGACAAGCGCGTCGGCGGCAGCAATCTGGGCAAGAACGCGAACGACGCTGGCAGGCTTTTCAGCAAGGTCGGCGCAGTAGAATGGAATATCGGTGAGGTCGGCAATTTCCATCCGCATGCCTGCTGGCAATTCGGCCAGCGCTGCGCGGAGCAGGCCGCTGTTGCAGGACTGGCGGCGCAGGCTGCCAGAAATGCCGAGGACGTTCAGTTGGGTCATGGCGTGCTCCTGATCAGGAATAGATGAAACGGGCAGGGAAAGCGGCGGCCGGGCTGTCGTATGCCGGGCTGCCGCCCGGGATGGTGCTGGCTTATTGTGCGATGGCTTCGAGGGCGATGTCGATGGTCACGTCGTCGCCAACGTAAGGTGCGAACTTGCCCATGTTGAAATCGGTACGCTTGACGGTGACTGTCGCATTGGCACCGATCGCATCCTTTTTCATCATCGGATGCGGCATGGCCTGGAAGCTGGTGACCTTCAGGGTAACCGGCTTGGTCACGCCCTTCAGGGTCAGGTTGCCTTCAACGCTGGTCGGCTTGTCGCCTTCAAACACGACCTTGGTGGACTTGAAGGTGGCGGTCGGGTACTTGGCGGTGTCCAGGAAGTCTTCGCCCTGGATGTGCTCGTTGAACGTCGGGTAGCCGGTATCGACCGATTTGGTATCGATCACGATATCGACCTTGGCCGATTTCGCAGCCTTGTCGAGGATGACGGTGCCGGTCGTCTTGTCGAAGCGGCTGAGCTGGGTGGAGTAGCCGAAGTGGCTGTACGAGAAGCGCGGGAAGCTGTGGGTACCATCCAGCGTGAAGGTTTGCGGAGCGGCCAGGGCCGGAGCGGCTGCAGCGATGGCGAGGACGAGGGTGGCGAGTTGCTTTTTCATGGTGATTCTCCTGTTGTGGATTGGGGTTTATTTCGTTGAAGCGGTAATGCGGAACTTGATCTGCACGTCGTTGGCGACGATGTCGAACTTGGCCCAGGCGCCTTCGCCGATGGTGAAATCTGCGCGGCGGATGGTGAAGCCGCCGTCGAAGACGCCGGTGTTGCCCTGGGCGGTGAAGGTGGCGGGAACGACGACATCCTGCGTCTGGCCCTTGATGGTCAGCTTGCCGGCGACTTCGTACTTGTTGCCGCCGAGCGCCTTGACGCTGCCGGAGACAAAACGGGCGGTCGGGAAGGCCTTGGTGTTGAACCACGGCTTGCCGGCCACTTCCTGGTCGCCTTCCGGGGCGCCGGTGTCAACGCTGGCCAGTTCGACATCGAAGGTGGCCTTGGCGGCAGCCGGCTTGGCCGGGTCGAAATTCAGCTGGCTGGAAAACTTCTTGAATTTCCCATCAACCGCAACGCCCATCTGCTTGTAGACAAAGGTCACGGCGCTTTTCTCAGGCTGGACCTGGGTGTATTCGACGGCGTGGGCGGCGGGAATCAGGCTGGCGAAGGTCAGGGCGAGAGCGAGTTTTTTCATGATGTTGGGTTCTCCTAGGGGTCAGTGCTTGGGCAGCATCCGGGTCAGGATGTCGTCCTTGTCGATGAAGTGATGTTTCAGGGCGGCGCCGATGTGGCCGGCCAGCACGGCGACGAAGAGCAGGTTCAGGCTCTTGTGCACCAGGGCCAGCAGGTCACCCAGTTCCTTGTTCTTGTCGAGCAGGTCAGGGATGGGCAGCAAGCCGAAATAGACGGTCTGGAAGCCCTTGGCCGAACTCATCAGCCAGCCGGACAGCGGAATGGCGATCATCAGCCCGTAGAGCACCAGGTGGCCGGCGTGGGCAGCGAGCTGCATCAGCTTCGGCATGCTGTCGGGCAAGGCTGGCGGGCGATGCGTGATGCGCCAGAACAGACGGAAAGTCAGCAGAAGAAAGGCAGTGACGCCCGCCCACTTGTGCCAGGAATAGAGCTTCAGCTTGTCCGGCGACAGCGGCAGGTCATGCATGTAGAAACCGAGGGCCAACAGCCCGAAGAGCAGGATGGCCATCAGCCAGTGCAGGGCCTTGGCGGTCTTGGTGTAGGTCATGATCGGGTTCCTTTATTGGGCCTGGAAGGTGTAAGCGTCCATGGCGATTACATAATTGTCGATGCCGGCATGAAAGCGGTCGGCCTTGGCGTTTTCACCACCGGCACCGAGTGCGACATACAGCGGCAGCAAATGTTCATCGCTCGGATGGGCTTGCACGCCGCCGGGGGCCTGGCGACGGTAGTCGAGCAGGGCATCAATGTCGCTGGCAGCGAGCTGCTCGACCAGCCAGTCAGTGAATTGGCGCACATAGGCCGGAGTCTGGCCCCCGCGCATGGCTGCCATCTGGTAGTCGCGCAGGTTGTGGGTGACATTGCCGGAGGCAATGATCAGGAAGCCCTTGGCGGTTAGCGGAGCCAGTGCCTGGCCGAGCTGGTAGGCCTGTTCAGGGCCGCCACGGCTTTGGATGGAAACTGGGATGACCGGGACTTCGGCATCGGGGAACATCAGGCGCAGCGGCACCCAGGCGCCGTGGTCGAGGCCGCGGCTGGGATCGGTGGCGACCGGCAGGCCGGCGGCTTGCAGGGTGGCGACGACTTCCTCGGAGGCTTCACGGCAACCGGTGGCCGGGTAGCGCAGGGCGTACAGTTCTTCCGGGAATCCCCAGAAGTCGTGGATCGTTTCCGGACGTTCGGCGAAGCCGACGGTGGGCACAGCGGTATCCCAATGGGCGCTGACGATGACGATGGCGCGCGGCAGCGGGAGCTTGGCGGCCAAGGCGGACAGCGCGGCGCCGGCTGCACCCGGATTGAGCGCGAAGGTCGGCGCTCCGTGCGGGACGAAAATGGCGGATGGGGTTTGTGTCATTGCTGCAACTCCTGTGTCGATGGACGCACTTTATGCCTGTTATTTGGAACGAAATAGCCGACAATGTGCAAATTACTATTGCGGATATTGCAACAATGGACCGTCTGGACGCGATGCACCTCTTTGTTCGGGTTGCCGAACTCGGCAGTTTTTCGGCGGTGGCGCAGCAACAAGGCGTTGCCCGTTCCGTGGTCACCCGGCAGATCGCCGCGCTGGAGGCGCATCTCGGTGTCAAGCTGATGGCGCGCAGTACTCGCCGCCTGACGCTGACCTCGGGCGGCACGGCCTATCTGGAAAAGTGCCGGGTCATCCTCAATCTGGTTGAGGCAGCTGAAACCGGCGTCGCGGAAGAGCGTCTGACCCCGCGTGGCAATATCCGGATCAGCCTGCCGCTGAGCTACGGCCTGAAAAAACTGGCCCCCGTGCTGCTCGACTTCTCGCAGCGCTACCCGGAAGTCGTGCTCGACATGGATTACAGCGACCGCCGGGTCAATTTGATCGAGGAGGGCATTGATCTGTCGATCCGCATTACCCGCCGGCTGGAATCGGGTGATGTGGCACGCAAGATCGGGAGCGGCCGGATGCTGGTCGTGGCCGCTCCGGACTATCTGGCTCGTCATGG
>JAGTRV010000379.1 GCA_018262245.1 Pseudomonadota bacterium
CGCCACGGCCCACTCTTCGATGAATTCCTCTCGCGTCAGCCAGCGCTTGCGCTCGACCAGTTCATGCTGCACCACTGCCAGGACGCCGCCAAAGCCCTGCAGGGCCAGCCAGGTCAGGGTCAGGAACAGGTCACCGAGCGAGTGGGGACGAGACGCTAAATGATTCATCAGATAGCAAAAAAAACGGGAGCCGAAGCTCCCGTTTTTGTTTCTAAGTCTGAAAAATTCAGATTAGAAGAAGTGACGGATACCAAATTGCACGTTGGAGTTGTTTTCGCCGTCAGCGTAGCCGGCAACCTTGGAGTAGGACCAAGCAACGCCATCATCGTTATCGATGCGCGAAACATAGGCATACAGACGGGTACGCTTGGAAAGGTCATGCTCGTAACCGATGCCGAAGCCCTTCGCCTTGTCGGAGCTGTTGTTGTCGTACTTGTAATCCATGTATTCGGCCTTGATCGTGCCAGCCGCGCTAACCGGGATGCCGAGACCGACCGACCACAAGGTTTGCTTGACATCGGTTGCGTCATTCTTTTCACGAATGTAGTTGGCAAAAACCTTAACAACCTTGAAGTCGTAGTTGCCGCCGATCGCCCAAGCTTTGTCGCCTTGGGTATTTTGCTCAACGCCAGCAGGTGTCGTACCGTCGTTGTCCAAAACAGTCTGGTACATCGCGGTCAGGTAGAGCGGGCCATTGGCGTAACGACCGCCGATACCGAACTTGCTACCGTCGGTCGTAGCATCGCCGGCGCTGTCACGGACGTTATTGCCAAAGCTGTAGATGGCACGCATGTCAAAGCCGGACCAGTTCGGGCTGTTGTACGAGACCGAGTTGTTCCAGCGCGAACCACCGCCCGTTTCCAGCGTGTTGAACTTGGTGCCGAGCATCAGGTTGGTCGGGTTGACGCTGGTGATGTCGTTAGCGTTGGTAGCGCCGAGGTACGAGCCGCTCGGGGCGTATTGACGACCGAGGGTCACGGAACCGAAGCTACCAGCCAGGCCGACGAAAGCCTGACGGACCGAAGCCAAGCCACCGTCCTCATTCAGGGCGGTACCGTATTCATAGGTGAAGATGGTCTTCAGGCCATTGCCCAGAGCCTCTTCGCCCTTGAAACCAACACGGTTTCCATTCAAACCACCAGAATCCATCCCGCTGAACTTCGCGTTATCAGCCTTGCTGTAGGTGTAGTTCAAGTCCAGGGAGCCGTACACGGTCACGTTGGACTGTGCGAAGGCAGCGCCCGAAACCAGACCGGCAACTGCCAGTGCGATGATTTTCTTTTGCATTTGTGAATCTCCTCTAGGGTTAAGGTCGGTGGCGCATGAAGATTCCCTCCGGCAACCTCGACGCGTTGATTCGGGAGATCCGTGGGCGCTCGTGTTGTTAAATTGCAACAACCCGGCGTTACCTCCCCACCCATGACTCGAACGCCGCCGGTATGTGCCTTGGGATTCGCGGCGGCAATAAACCGCGTGCTCCAGAGGCTCTAGAGACTCTCGACCTTCGGATCGCGGCCGAGCAGTTTCTCAACGGCTTCCAACGCCGGTTCCCCCTTGTGCAGGATGGCGTCCACCGCTTGCGTGATGGGCATCTCGACGCCCAGTTTTTCGGCGAGTTGCGCGGCCTCCTGCGCGGTGCTGACGCCTTCCGCGACATGGCCAAGCTCTTCAAGGATTTGCGCCAGCGGCTTGCCCACCGCCAGCGCCAGACCGACGCGCCGGTTGCGCGAAAGGTCGCCGGTGCAGGTCAGGATCAGATCCCCCATGCCGGCCAGCCCCATGAAGGTGGCCGGCTGCCCGCCGAGCGCCACACCGAGCCGGGCGATTTCGGCCAGCCCGCGCGTGATCAGCGCGGCCCGGGCGTTATGGCCGAAGCCGGCCCTTGAGCCGTGAGAAGTGCCACCGCCTTCTTATCGAAGGAAACGAAGGTTTCCCCGCCAAGCCAATTGCCCTCGTAGGCAATAACACCATCGGCAAAATCCCCGCCCGCGTCGAGTACCAGCAAGCCTGCCTCCACGGTGGGCCGGTTCACTTCCACGTTCGCAGCGGCAAGTAGTGCCCGGATCGCGCCGGCCGCGTCGGCTTGCTGGAAGCCATATACCCGGAGCAGCACCCAAACGAATTCGCATAGGCACGGCAACGCGATCGCGATCAACTCGGCTTCGATCAAGACCGTGGCGACAACGTTCGCCTGTACGGGATCGTCGTGCACAACAGCACGCACAAGGACATTGGCATCGACAGCGACCTTCACTTCTTGCCTGCCCATCCTTGCGCAGCCGCCTCGTTGATTTCTTCGATGGTGGCAACCTTCTGCGTCCTCCCCGCGAGCAGGCCGACGAAGCCGGATATCGTCCCAGCGGGCCGCGCCGCTTTGAGTACGCCCCGACCATCTGGCAGTAAGTCCAGCTCGATCTTGTCGCCTGGCCTGATGCCGAGGTGTTGCAGTACGTCCTTCCGAAACGTCACTTGCCCCCTTGCGGTAACAGTCAATGTGGTCATGGTGCCGTGCCCTCGCAAACTCGTAGGTTGATGCCCTACAAGGCAATGCAAAATTACCTTGCCGTCAATATCCATCAACCCGTCGTTAAACAGCCAATCCGCAAGAAGAAACAAAGAAAGCAGGGATAGGCCACATACCACCCCATATCCCTTGCGCCAATATCACAAGGGATACAACGCGGAAGATCAGGCCGACTCGACCTTCGGATCGCGACTCAACAGCCTTTCGACCGCAGCAAGCGCCGACTCGCCACGGTGCAGGATGGCATCTACCGCCAGGGTGATCGGCATGTCGATGCTCAGGCGCTGCGCGAGCGCTGCCGCTTCACGCGCCGTACTTACCCCTTCGGCGACGTGGCCGAGTTCTTCGAGTATTTGCGCCAGCGGCTTGCCCGCCGCCAGCGCCAGGCCCACGCGCCGGTTGCGCGAGAGGTCGCCGGTGCAGGTCAGGATGAGGTCGCCCATGCCAGCCAGCCCCATGAAGGTGGCCGGCTGCCCACCGAGCGCCACACCGAGCCGGGCGATTTCGGCCAGCCCGCGCGTGATCAGCGCGGCCCGGGCGTTATGGCCGAAGCCGAGGCCGTCGCTGATGCCGGCG
>JAGTRV010000259.1 GCA_018262245.1 Pseudomonadota bacterium
CAATTAAAGGATAGCCAGCGCAAGGCAAGCGAACTCCAGGAAAAACTCGACAGCCTGGCTGATATCGAACGGACACTGACGCCGCGGTCGCGAACGACCCGGCCCGAAGGAGTCAAGCGATGATGGCGGCGCCATCCAAGGCGGTCGGTGCGCATGTGCTGGTGGTCGATGACGATGAGGATATTCTGCGCCTGCTGACCATGCGCTTGCGGGCGAGGGGGTTCCGGGTGTCTGCCGTTGGCTCGGCCGAGCAGGCGCTGGCCCAGATCGCCGTTGATCCGCCCCGGCTCGTCGTCAGCGATGTTCGTCTGCCCGGCCTGGATGGCCTGGCGCTGTTCGAAGAGATTCGCCGCACGCGGCCGACCTTGCCGGTCATTCTGCTCACGGCCCATGGCAATATTCCCGATGCCGTCGATGCCACCTCCCGCGGCGTCTTTGGCTACCTGACCAAGCCGTTCGATAGCCAGATACTGCTCGAAAAGATTGATCGCGCCCTGCAACTCTCGGCACCGACGCCCCATGTTGGCGAACTGCCACCCGTCACTGCCGAGGGTGACGATGCCTGGATGGCCGGTGTTATTTTCCGTAGCAGCCGCATGGCCGAGTTGATGGCCGAAGCCCGCATGATTGCCGCCTCTGATGCCAGCGTGCTGATCCGTGGCGAAAGCGGCTCCGGCAAGGAGGTTCTGGCGCGAGCCATCCACCGGGCCAGTCCGCGTGCCAAGGGGCCGTTTATCGCCATCAACTGCGGCGCCATTCCTGAACAGCTGCTCGAGTCGGAATTGTTTGGCCACGCCAAGGGGGCCTTCACCGGCGCCGCAACCAATCGCGTTGGTCTGTTTCAGGCGGCCAATGGCGGCACGCTCTTCCTCGACGAAATCGGCGACATGCCGCTGGCCTTGCAGGTCAAGCTGCTGCGCGTGTTGCAGGAACGTGTTGTCCGGCCGGTGGGTACGACCAAGGCCGAGCCGGTGGATGTCCGTCTGCTATCGGCCACCCATCGCGATCTGGATGCCGCCATGGCGCAAGGCCAGTTCCGCGAGGACCTCTATTACCGCCTCGATGTCGTTTCCCTGACCCTGCCGCGTCTCGATGAACGACGAGAAGACATTCCGCTGCTCGCTTCGCATTTTGTCCAATTGCTCGCCGGCAAATACGGCAAGCAGGTCAACGGCTTCGCTCCCGAGGCGCTGGAGGCCTTGGCGACCGCGGCCTGGCCGGGCAATGTCCGGCAACTGTTCAACGTCGTCGAACAAAGCTGTGCGCTGACTTCGACGCCATTGATCCCGCTAACGCTAGTCCAGCGCGCCCTGCGGGTGCCGGCCATGGATGCCTTGACCTACGCTGACGCCAAGCAGCGCTTCGAGCGCAATTACCTCGTCCAGCTGCTCAAGCTGACCGATGGCAATGTTGCCGATGCGGCGCGCATTGCCGAACGCAACCGCACCGAGTTCTACCGCCTGCTGCAAAAACATGACCTGACTCCGGCTATGTTCCGCAGCGATAGCGAAGTGGCCGCCGAACGCTGATCCGGCATGTTTTTTATACGTTCGGCCGGTGGCGCAGCCAGAAAATGGCTGTCGCCGTCACACGACTGGACAAGGCGGATTGTTTTGTCTTGTATTTATTATGTATTTGATTTTTATGTAATAAATAGGCGCTGGCACGAAGTTCGCAATAAGCATTGGTATTCATCAAAAAAGGGGATTCGCCATGCTTATTCGTAACTTCTTCGTCGCCAGTCTGGTCGCCTTCGCTACCTTTATCGGTCTGGCGCTTTCCGCCTTCGCCACCGATGACCCACAAGTGCTGGCTGCGGTGGTTGCTAACAACGAGGTGCTCGATAGCGCGCTGAGCGATAAAGTTGAGACCGTTCTGCGTACGGACGTCGGGCTTGCCGGCTCCAGATTGCGGGTGTTTTCGAAAGCTGCCGTGGTCACGGTGGCCGGCTCCGTTCCTGATGAGCATGCCTTGCGTCGGGCGCTGGATTTGGCCAGTGGCGTGCGCGGTGTGCGCGAGGTACGAAACGGAATGGAAGTCGATAGCCCAAAGTGAAGGGCGGGGGCGATTCAGGCAGTCAGCAAGGCTGGTTCAGGTTGATTCCAGCGTTACCAGCAATGCACCTTCATCCACTGTATCGCCCTCGGTGACATGGATTTCCAGCACCCGGCCGGCGTAGGGGGAGGGGATGTCCAGCGCCACCTTGCCGGTTTCCAGTGTCAGGATGTTGTCGTCCCATTCCACGACATCACCAACCTTGACCAAAAGTTCGAGAATAAACACATTGCCGCTCGCACACGAACCGCAACTTGACCAGCACTCCGGGTACTTCGGCATTCGGACGCAGACAGTAGACATCGCTTTTTTTCCTGAAAACCCTTGCATTCTACGCCAGCGTCCGTATAATGCGCCGCTCTGACAGTGCGCCCGTAGCTCAGCTGGATAGAGTACTTGGCTACGAACCAAGGGGTCGGGCGTTCGAATCGCTCCGGGCGCACCAGTTAAAAACATGCAAAAGCCACCTCGCGGTGGCTTTTTTGTTTTCTGCGCAGAAATTTGGTTTTCTTGTTTTGCTTGTCTTGGAAATGGATTTAAAGTCTTTGTAGCAGTAATCTTTGGGGAGTAGATTGGTAACGTAAAGGAGATTTCCATGCGCTACAGTGTATTTTTCGCATTGCTACTCTGTTCCAATATATCCAGCGCAGATGTGTTTACGTGTCACACGTCATCTGGAGAAACTGTTTATTCGGATATCCCTTGTGCCAAGGGCGCGGTGATTGAAAAAATAAGCCCTAGTGAATCGGATAGTGACCCCGCCACTGCCAAGCAAGAGCTCGAAAGACAAAAGGCGTACACAGCAAGGCAAGCTGCCGAAAATGCAAGAGAAAGGGCTGCAACAGGCCCTGCAATTCTTCCTGATTACTCCAGTCCCCCGCCGGCTTCGCCAGCGCCGACACCTCTTTCGCCGTCATCGTCGGGAGGGGGCACAACGCCACCCAGAGTACGGTAATTTTGGGTTGAGTTCTTTGCCGATATCACGGATTTAAGTTGTAAGACTCCGGCCCTTTGGTTCAACACCTTTGGTGCTTGATAGGTGTAATAGGAAAAGCCACCGGATCGGTGGCTTTTCCTGTTTCTGAGGCCGGTTATTTAATAAACCGCTGTTCGCCAGGATTGCTCCAGTGTCCGTGCAACAAAAGCGGTGGCGCCGACGGCCCCGTGGCATTCGGCAATCAATTTTTCTTCGGGTTTGATCCAGGCTTCCCTGGCCATACTGCAGATGAGCAGCTGGACGTCTTCGGCGGCGAGTTCGCGCAGGAAGGCGAGGATGGATTTTTCGCGGGTTGGGGTAGCGTAGCTATTGGCGGCGATGCCTTCGACCAGCCAGCGGGCGGCAGGGCCGGCGAAGTGGATTTCGACCTGACAGTCGAGGGCGCGGGCGGCGAGAGCGTGGACGAGCGGGGTGGTGATCAGTTCCGGGTGGTCCGGGGTGGCGGCCCAGATCAGGAAGGCGAGGTTTTCCGGGGCGGGCGGGTTATTGCGGCTCATCGAAGCTGGCCTCGGGTTCGATTTTCAGGATGTGGGCGCGGTAGGCGTTGGCATCGACCAGCGTGGCTGAGTCTTCTGGCCAGTTGGTTGGTCTGGCGCGGGCCATCCAGCCGGCGTCGTAGGGGGCCTTGTTGACCACGGCCGGGCGCTCTTCAGCGGTTTCGTTGCCTTCGAGCAGGACGAAGGAAATCGGGGCGTGGACGGCGAGCACGGTCTTGCGAGATTCGATGGTGCCCATGCCGCGGCCGATTTCGATTTCGGCGCCGTTGGGCTTGGCGGTGAAGGCGATGATTTCGCCGGCCAGAAAAATGCCGAAACTGGTGGCGCCGATCAGGACTTCACCGTTGTCGCCGGGCAGCACCCACATGTCGTAGCGGGGGCTGTAGAGGCGGTCGTCGGGGATGCTGCCGGTGAAAGGGGTGTGGGCCATTTAGCAGAGGAAAAATGGCGGAAGGAAGCAGGAGTCGAACCTACCCAAGCCTGTTTGACAGGCCCTGACGGTTTTGAAGACCGTCCGTCCCACCGGGGAACGATTCCTGTCGCGCACCCGGCGAGTGTAGCCGATGCGGTCGAAGAATTCGAGGATGTGGATGGCGACCTTGCGGCCGCCACCAATCTGGTCGCGCAGGTTGGCAGCCCGGGCGAAACCGTGTTCGGTGTTGAGCGTGGCGACGTAGCGGGCGAGGGCGGCCACGGCGCTGGCGGTGAAGTAGTGGTCATGCGCCACCGGGTAGGCTTCACCGATGCGGGCGACGCGCTTGAACAGGGCGCGGACGGTGTCTTCGCCGACGCCGGTGGCCTTGGCGACATCGCGAACGCGCGGCGGGCCATAGGGGTCGGCATCGAGCAGCGGCTTCAGCGTTTGCCACAGGTCGCGGTCGCTGGCGGCCATCTGCACGCGGTGTTCCGGCAGGTGCAGCCAGGCGTTGGTCTGGGCGATGCGGCCGCTGGCCAAAGGTTCGGCCAGCAAGGCATCAAAAGCCGGGCGGGAGAGCGTGGGCAGCGTTAGGCGGCGCAGGCGGTCGCGTTCGACGCCGGGCATGTCCGGGGCGCGTTCGTGTTCGGCGGCCAGCGCGGCGAACAGCTTTTCTTCGAGGGCATGCCATTGGTTTGGCGAGAAGGCCGTGTTGCCGACCCGCTTGAGGCTCAGTTGGCCGGTGATGGTCTGTAGCGTGGCCGGATCGAGATTTCGATTCAGCGCATAGGTCTCGAGTTCGACGCCGGCGGCTTGTTGTTCAGTGGCGAGTTGCAGCGCGGTGGCGGGGTTCTCGTCGGCCAGCGCGGCGAGCATGGCCAGGCGTTCCGGGCTGCCTTTCTTGCGGCTGGGCGGGAAGATGTCGAGCACCTGGCCGCCGCCGATGGTGTGACGGGCCGAGGCATCGCGCAGGATGAAGCGGTCGCCGGCCAGTGTGCCGATCTCGCGGTCGACGGTGATTTGCGCCCAGTGTTCGCTGCCCGGGGCAATCTCGGTTGTGCCGAGTAAAGCAACGCGGGCCGGGACGTCTTCGGCGCCCAAGTGCAGATGCACCTGCGTCCAGTGCTTGAGCGCCGGCTGGCCGGAGAGGATGCGGATTTTGGCGTCGAATCGGCGGACCGGGAAATGCAGTGCCGGGGCAACGATCCACATACCGCGTTCGACGTCGGATTTTTCGATGCCGGATAGCGCCAAGGCGATGCGTTGCCCGGCGTGGCCGGATTCGGCCGGGGCGTCCTGCACTCGCAGGCTGCGCACACGCACTGGCTTGTTGGGCGGCGAGAGCAGCAACTGGTCGCCGGCCTTGACGCTGCCCGCGAAGGCGGTGCCGGTGACGACGGTGCCGGCGCCGGAGAGGGTGAAGCAGCGGTCGATGGCGAGGCGGAAGCCGCCGGCTTTCTTCAAGCGTTCGGGCGAGGGGAGGCTGGATTGCTCTTCGAGATATGCGCGCAGTTCGGCGACGCCTTCGCCGCTGATGGGGGCAACCGGGAAGATTGGGGCATCGGCCAGGGCCGTGCTGGCAAGCAATTCGGCGATTTCGGCTTTTGCCTGTTGCTGGCGTTCGGCCGAGGCTATGTCGATCTTGGTCAGCGCCACGGCGCCGCGCTTGATGCCGAGCAGTTCGATGATTTCCAGATGTTCGCGCGTCTGCGGCATCGGGCCGTCGTCGGCGGCCACGACGAGCAGGGCGAAATCGATGCCGGTGGCGCCGGCCAGCATGTTGTGGATCAGCTTTTCGTGACCGGGCACGTCGATGAATCCCAGCGTCGGCGTGTAGGCGTAGCCGAGGTCGACGGTGATGCCGCGGGCCTTTTCTTCCTTCAGGCGGTCGCAGTCGACGCCGGTCAGGGCTTTGACCAGTGTGGTCTTGCCGTGGTCGATATGGCCGGCGGTGCCGATGATCATGCTGCTTCTTCTCCGGATTCGACGGGAGCCAGTGCATCGCCGCAAGCCAGCCGACCGGAAGTCAGTACATTGGCGCGCAGCCCACCACGGCCGACCCAGTATTTGACGACTTCGGGCGGTGACAGGGCTTCGTTGGCCAGGCGCTGGCTCAGCGTTCGGCAGGGTTCGCAGGTTTCGACGCCGACCAGCAGGCAGTTGCCGAGCCGGAACTGGCGGCCGACCAGTTCGTTCAGGCGGATGTCGCGGGTGACGACATTACGGCGGGTAATGGACAGATCGTTGGCGCGCCCGGTATGGGCGCAGAAACGCTCGATTTCCTCGGCCTCGATCAGCGTCAGTTGCTGTCCCGCCCAGTCCGCCTTGGCGAAATGGCGATCACCGACAATACCTTTTCCTGCCAGCAGTTCGATTTGCCGGCATTCCTGCTGCGCTTCGCCACGGGACGGACTGAGGAAAAGGCGTTCGACGTGCATTTACGCAGGGAGGCTTGAAAAATGGCTGATAGCGGCCGCCATCGCCGCGTTGTCGGTCAGCACGGCATCCGGCGCGCCGCCCTTGCCCCATAGCGGTTCCTGCCATTGCATACCGAGGAATTCGGCGCACAGGCGGTAGCTGTCGAGCATGGGCTGGGCCTTTTCGCGGTTCCCGCTGGTGGCGATGACCCACAGGCGCTTGCCGGCCATTTTTTCCTTGAACTCGAGACCGGGAACGCGCAGCCAGGCACTCCAGTGGTCGAGGTAGGTTTTCAATGGCGAGGGAATCGAGAACCAATAGACCGGCGAGACAAAGACCAGATCGGTCGCCGCCAGCGTGGCGTCGAGCATGGACTTGGCGTCGGCCATCGGCATTGGATAGGTGCCCGAGGTGTGGCGCAGATCGACGAAAGGCGGCATCTCCAGATCGGCCAGTTTGACCCAGGTTTGCTCAGTGCTGGCCGGCAGGCCGACGGCAGCGCGCCGGGCCAGGGTTTCGGTATTGCCGATATGGCCGGGTTCGCGGGTGCTGGCATTGAGAAAAAGAAAGTGGGACATGGCGCTGAAGATTTCGTCAAAAACCGTATTTTGGCACGTCCCCGCCTTGCCGGGCGGGGACGCTGGCGGTTTAGCCGAACATGTCCTCGTACATCCGCCCGGCCCAGGCAAAGTCTTCGGTGACCACTTCTTCGCGGC
>JAGTRV010000102.1 GCA_018262245.1 Pseudomonadota bacterium
GGCCGTCAGCAACTGTTCAAGCAGCGCCGAGAGCTGGACTTCCCCCCAGGTACCACGCGTCTTCACATTGGTCAGCACGCGCTTCAAGTCGCCAACACCGGCTGCCAGCGTCTGCATTTCGCCAAGGCCACGGTGCACCTGCTCCAATCGGTCGCTAACCAGCTTGAAGGATTCGCCAAGACGCTGCTCCAAAGTCGCATGCAGCTTCTCGTCTACGGTACGGCGCATTTCCTCGAGCTTGTTGGCATTGTCCGTCTGAATGGCAGTCAAGCGCCCCTCGACGGTCGTTTTGAGGCGCTCGAAACGCTCGTCCAGCCCCAGCGAAAAACGATTCAATTCACGGGCAAAGGCCTCCAGGCGCTCGGCCTGCAAGGTACCGAACTGGCCAACCTGTGTGGTGATCGCCTGCCCCAGCAGATTGGCTGATTGGGCTCGCTCCTCGCGGTCGCGGAATGCCTCTTCGGCATCCTCGCGCCGGCCCCGGGCCAGCTCCTCGCGCAATTCGCGCTCAAGGCGCATCAAGCCTTTTTCCTGCGCGTCCAGCAGCGTCCGGAAGTGCTCTGCATCGCCCTGTTTGCGGTTATCCCGCAACAGCAAGGCCACCTGCAGCAGGATGACCACCACCGTGCCGACCGCCAGGGCCAGCCCCATCGTTTCACTCATTAAAAATTACCTTAAGGAAAAATCGGCGCGGCTACCCGTGCCCTTGTCGTCATGCTCGACCTTGGACGGCAACAGGAAAACACGCTCGGGCGGAACCTTGCCCTGCTCGACCAACCAGCCCTGCACAGCCTCGGCCCGGCGATCAGCCAGCGCCTTGATGTCGTCATCAGAGGCTGGAAGGTTGGCCAACATCAGCTTTTCCATTTCCTCAACCGGTAGCTCCTTCTGCAGGCCAACCACGTTGCGCGGCTTCGGGAATTTGGCTTCCTTGTAAGCGCGGGTCAGGTAGGTGTTGTACTCCTCGGGGGAAATCTCGATATCCTCCAGCGACTTGCCTTCACCCGCCTTCTTCAGATCCTTGAGTTTTTCGGCCTTCATGGCACGCTCGATACCGACGCGCTTGACGCCCTCTCTATCGACTTCGGGGTCGGCTCGTCCGGTAATTTCCAGTTTCAGCGAATTACGTTCGACCAGTGCCTTGGCCAGACTTTCCAGCTTCTTGGTTCCTGCGTCATTGATCCCCACACGACCGACTGCGAACTCGATGTTCGACAACTCCTCGCCACTTCCGAACATTGAGCCGAGCAGTGCAAACGGCGAAGTTACCGCCTTGACGAACAGGTTGACGATGACCTTGATGATCAGGCCACCAATCGAAAACTGCGGGTCATCCAGCGAACCGGCAACCGGCAGATTGAGGTCAATCTCGCCACGATTGTTCTTGAGCAGCGAAATCGCCAGATTGACCGGCAACGTGGTTGCATCCGGACTCTCGATCTTGTCACCAAAAGTGAATTGATCAATGAACAACCGGTTCTCAGCCGTCAGCTGGTTATTTTCCAGCTTGTAGGCCACATTGAGCGTCAGCTTGCCCTTCTCGATGGCATAGCCGGCGTATTTGCCGGAATACGGCGAGAAGCCGGTCAGGTCGACGCCGGTAATGTCCGCCTTGAGATCGAGATAGGTCTTGGCGGCCAGCGGATTCAGCTTGGCCAGGATCTGTACCGGTGCCGAGTTGGCGTATTTGCCACGCACTTCCATATCGGCCACTGTATCTGCCGCCGACGACAGGCCGCTGACCCGACCGCCGAGCTTGGTCAGGTTGACCGTGTAGTTCGGCTTGACGAAGAAATCGGAGAAATTAACCGTTCCATTCTGCAGCGTGATCTTGGCGATCTTGATTGGCACCGGCGGTTTGACCGGCGCGGCATCCTTGGCGGCGAGCTTGGCATCCGGCTTGGTCGCAACCGGCGTCACCGCCTCCTTCGGGGTTTCCCCCCCGTCCGGCTTCCTGACGATGTCGGCGACATTGAGCTTGCCTTCCTTGTTCAGGATCAGGCGGGAGTAGAAATCGGACAAGGCGATTTCGCCGATATTGATGGCCAGAGGCTCCATCTTGAAATCGACACCACCAAAGTACAGTGACTTCCATTTCAGGAAATCGGTGCTGTTCGCCTTGTCGACGGCCACGAAGTCGCCGAGCGTGAAATTGCCCTTGTAGCTGGCTTTTAGGCCAGAGGTATCGAGCTTGGCCGTCGCCTCGCCCTTGTTCGAGACTTGGCCACGGGTCAGCGAGATGTTCAGGAACTGCCCCAGGTAAGGCTCGAACGGCATTAGCGGAATGGCGACGGTCTCGACCTTGAGCTGCGCATCAAGCGGATAGACCTGCAGACTGCCGTCGACATTCAGGCTGCCCTTCTTGTTAATCTTGCCCTGTAGCGCGATCTTGCCCTTCTGGTTTGCTTCGTTGGTCAGACCTTCGCCGTGCAGGCTGAACGCCTCGATTTCCTGGACCGCCACCGGGTTCATGCTCTGATCTTCGAAGCGGAAGGCGAGATCCTCAACCGCCAGCTTGCCGACCTTGCCGATCCATGGCTTTTCCTCCTTGGCCTTCGCCTCTGCCTTGGCATCAGTGGCACGAATAGTTTTCAGCACCGGGGAACTGACCCATTCGATCTTGCTGTCCTTGTTCCGCAGCATGCGGGCACGAGCGCCAGTATTGATCACCTCGGCAATGTTGACACGCCGCCCCGGCAGATCCAGCTTGATGCCCTTGATGGCCATCTTCTCGACCCGAAAGCGCTCACCGAGATCAACCTGATAGCTGACCTCGTTGATCTCGATCGGCTCGACCAGCTTGCCGTCTACCTTGCCAACGCTGACCAGCAGGTTGCGGACTTCGCCGGTAACCGGCGTCGGGTTCGAGTCGTCTTTCCAGCGCAGCAGACCGTTGCTCAACGCGAACTCGCCGAGCGTCCATTCGAAGGGCTTGGCCGACTCAAGCTTCGGCTCCGGGACTGTGGCAACCGGCTTGGCCAGTTTGTCGAGCAGCCGCAGTACGTTGAACTCGCCCTGCTTGTTCACGGCCAGACTGACATCCAGCCCATCGAGGGCCACCCGCTTGACCGCAGCCTTGCGGTTAAGCGGGTCAATACTGTCGAGTTCCACATCCAGGCGCTTCCAGCCAACCAGCGCCTGACCGTCACTTTCCGCCAGCACAAGGCCGGACACATGGGCCGCGCCAATCACTGTCACCGAATAAACCTTGTCCGAGACCTCCTTGAACATGGCCTTCATTTCGGTATCGAGCGTTCCGGCATTAAGGCGGAAGGGCAGCGATTCCGGCAGGTAAGGCTGCAGCACGGCCAGATCGAAACGATCCAGGTCGAGGCTCAGATGACTTTCATGAGTTGTCGTAAACGGTTTGCTTTCGCCGGTCAGCGCCAGTGGCGAGCCGTTAATTTTGGCAGAAAAGGCCGGGTGAACCAGGACTTCCGCCTGATAGGGCAAGCTGGAAACGAAAGGCAAGGCCAGGTTGATGTCGCTGATCGTATGAACCTTGCCCTTGGGCTGATCATCAAAGACAATCTTCGCGTTGATCAGCTGGATATTGTTCAGCGAGAAGCGCGGCGTGTCCTTCTCCGGCTCATCCTTGGGTTTCATCCACTCGTCGAGCAGATCGGAAATATCGTAGCGACCTTCGGCTACCCGGCTCACGGCGAGGCGCAGGCCCTGCAGACGAACTTCATCAACAACCGCCGCCAGCTTGAAAATTGAAGCCGAAGAGAGATTGACGAACAATTCGTCGAAGCCGGCCACCTCTTTGCCACCATCGGCCCTGATCGACAAACCGTTAACCTTGGCTGACAAGGCGTAGGGATTGATGGCGATCTGCTCGATGCTGACTTCACGGTGCAACTGCAGCGAGAGTTGCTTCTGCAAAATTGATTTAAGCAGCGGCGGCGCCGCGAAAAACCCTAAAACGCCAATAACCAGCAGAAATATCCCCAGCCATTTGCCGAGCTTCATGCTACGAGGGGATTTCAGCGCGGCAGAAAGATGTGACATTGATACTGATTTGTTTGCCGTCTGCTCTGCCATGATATTCTGCCTCGAGTACTATATATCGGCTAAATTTAGCACACCGGCGCCGCACCAATATCAGCAAAAAAAACATATGAACTGGATAATCGACGACATTTACAGCGCCATTATGCAACTCAAGCGCTGGCAAACCTGGTTAGTGATTGGTCTGATTGGAATTTTTGCCGGCCTGGCCTATCTGCTTGTCAGTTTTGCCTTCAGAACCGATGACATCCTGATCTATCTCCATCGCACAGCCGGCGCCTGCCGAGAACTGACCAATGGCACCATCATTGCCATGTTCTGCGGAATGATTTTCTTCCTATTCACAGCACTGCTCACCCTCGGTGAATTTCAACGCTATTTCCAATTCAAGCAACAGGCCGCTCACCACCAGACACGTCAAGCGCTAACCTGGGGTATCGGCTGGGGAATAACGGCCGTTAGCATTGCAGTCGGCGCACTGCTTTTCTTCAGCAGCTATTGTCGTTAGACTGAGGCAATCGAGTTCGTGTCGCCGCCATGAAAATTCTCGTTGTTGAAGACAGCCAGTCCAGTCTTGCCACACTGACCAAGTATGTCGAACACTTCGGTGCGACAAGCATTCCGGCCGAAAATGGCGAAATGGCGATTGATCTGTTTTCACGCAACCGCCCCGATCTGGTTCTGCTCAACATCCTGCTACCGGACATGGATGGATTCGTCGTTGCGCAGCGTATCCGGGCCATGGAAAAACCGGGGGACTGGGCGCCGATCATCTTTCTTTCGTCACTCGACGACGATGCCAATATTGAAAAAGGCATTGCTGCCGGGGGCGACGATTACCTGCACAAGCCAATCAGCGAGATCGTCCTCGGCGCAAAGATTCGCGCCATGCAGCGCATCGTTCTGATGCGCGCCTCGCTGCTCGCCGTGACGCGAAAGCTTGATGCGGCCAATCAGGAATTGATCCGCATTTCGTCCACGGATAGCCTGACCGGTGTCGCCAACCGGCGCTATTTCGACGAAGCAATGTCCATTGAATGGCGCCGGGCGCGCCGGCACTCGAACAGCATCGCCCTGTTAATGTGCGATATCGATTATTTCAAGCTGTACAACGACACCTATGGCCATCAGGCCGGTGATGAATGCCTGCGCAAAATTGCCGCCGCCATCAGTCGCCATACGGAGCGCCCATCCGACACGGTAGCCCGTTATGGCGGCGAGAAGTTTGCCGTGATCCTGCCGGAAACCAGTATTGGCGGCGCACTGATGGTGGCCGAGAAAATTCGCCAGGCCACCAAGGAACTGAACATCACTCACGCCTCGTCGCCAACAGGCCAGGTTGGCTTGAGCATCGGCATTGCCTCGGCCGCCCCCGGCTTCGACAACCCGCCGGATGACTTGATCCTTGCGGCCGACAAGGCGCTTTACCGGGCCAAGAAGGAAGGTCGGGATCGCGTCTACCGTGCCGACGCCACCTAGCAACTGACAATCCATGGCCAGAAGACGCATCTCCATCATCATCGTTGACGACAATGACATGATGCGCGGCATTCTCCGGGCAATGCTGCGGGGCGAGGAATATGACGTCGTCGGTGAGGCACGTAATGGTGTGTCAGCCATTGACTTGGTCGAACGCCTGAAACCCGATATCGCCTGCATGGATGTCATGATGCCGGAAAAAAACGGCATTGAAGCGCTCTGTGAAATCAAGGCCGCGCACCCGGATACCGAAGTCATCATGGTCACCAGCAACTCGGACCCGGGCACGGTTCAGGAAGCGATCCAGAACGGCGCCAGCGGATTTATCATCAAGCCATTTAATGCGGCACGCGTACTTGATACCTTGGAAAAGGTCAGCGGACGAGTCCGCCAGAAAAAAACCTAGAAGGTGTTACGCCAACTGCGGATAGCCGCAAAAATTGCCGTTTTTGAACGATCTTCAAAATCCGTTCCTTGCTGGGCAGCGTGCCCGAGCAAGCACGAAGCAGCGTGCTGCAAACCAGCCTCAACCACTGCCGCTTCATGGCAACGCAGGAAGGGATTGGTCGCCTTTTCTTCAGCCAGAATCAACGGCACACTAGGCAAACCGGCAGCACGCAATGCAGCCACCTTGGCCACACGAGCTTGTAACGCCTGATTATTCGGCTCGACAGCAAGCGCAAAACGCAGGTTCATCTCCGTATATTCATGCGCGCAGTAGATCAAGGTGTCGTCGGGCAAGGCGGCGATGCTGTCCAGTGAGGCAGACATTTGGGCTGGCGTCCCTTCGAACAGTCGACCGCAACCGGCACCGAACAGGGTATCGCCGCACAAAAGCACCCCCGGCGCGTAATAGGCCAAGTGCCCCAGTGTATGACCAGGAACCGCCATAACCGTGACTTTCTGACCAAGCACATCGATGCTTTCACCACCACTCAGGGGACGAGAGCAGCCTGTGATAGACTCGTTGCCCGGCGCATAAACCTCGGCTTGCCAGCGCGCTTTCAGTTCGGCGACGCCCCCCTGATGATCGGCGTGGTGATGGGTAATCAGGATGCCTTCCAGCATCAACCCGCCAGCCTCCAGCCTTGCCTGCACAGGCGCAGCATCACCGGGGTCGACGACGAAGGCACGCTTGCCCCGGGTCAGCAGCCAGATGTAATTATCCTTGAACGCGGGAATGAACGAAATTTCTAACATGCCGGAACTATCGAGGGATGCGCCCCGGATGTCAATTCCCGGAATGGATGCCTGGCTGGCCTCGGCCCCCGGTCGCTATGTGCTGGATTGGGAGCAGCGCCAGCTTGATGGCATCGTCGCTGACATTTTCGGTTTCAACGCCTTGCAACTCGGCCTGCCTCAGGGCGATTTTCTGCGCGCCAATCGCATCCCGCTACGTCAGCATGCCGGTGAATATGGTCAGGTTGACGTGCTATGCAACTACACCGCCCTGCCCTTTGCCTCGAACAGCATCGACCTCGTTGTCCTGCCGCATATCCTCGAATTCAGCGACGAACCGCACCAGATCCTGCGTGAAGTCGAGCGCATCCTGATTCCCGAGGGCCAGGTCATCGTCATTGGCTTCAATCCGCTATCGCTCTGGGGCCTGAAACGCAAACTGGATCGCAATGGCGAGTATCCCTGGAACGGGACTTACCTTTCGATCAATCGTCTGAAAGACTGGCTGAAACTACTTGGCTTCGAAGTCGACCGCGGCAGCCTGGGATGCTATGTCCCCCCCGTCGACCAACTGAAATGGTTGCAGAACTGGCGTTTTATCGAAAATGCCACGAACCGCTGGTGGAACTTCTCAGGTGGCGTCTATGTGCTGCGGGCCATCAAGCGCACACACAGCATGCGCCTGATCACCCCAATATGGAAAAAACAGGCAGTACGGGCCAAGGCACTGCGCCCGATTGCTCAAAAGGAACGTCATGACCGCTGAGGAAACTGTTGAAATATTCACCGATGGCGCCTGCAAGGGTAACCCTGGCCCCGGTGGCTGGGGGGCCATCCTGCGCCTCGGACCACACGAGAAGGAACTGTGGGGAGGCGAGAAGGAAACGACCAACAACCGTATGGAACTGACCGCTGCCATCCGCGCCATCGAAGCGCTGAAACGCCCCATCGGTGGCAAGATCTACACCGACTCGCAATACGTCATGAAGGGCATCAACGAGTGGATTCATGGCTGGAAGAAGAATGGCTGGAAGACTTCGGACAAGAAGCCGGTGAAAAACGCCGATCTCTGGCAACTACTCGATGCCCAAGTCAAGTTGCACAAATTGGAATGGATCTGGGTCAGGGGGCATTCCGGGCATCCGGAAAACGAACGCGCCGATGCGTTGGCCAACCGTGGCATCGAAGAATTGAAGGGTTAAGGAAGCACCATGCGACAGATCGTTCTCGACACTGAAACCACCGGCCTAGACCCCCGCTCAGGCCACCGTATCATCGAAGTGGCGTGCATCGAGATGGTGAACCGCCGCTTTACCGGTCACCACCTGCACAAATATATTAACCCTGAGCGCGAAATCGACGAAGGCGCCCAGGCAGTGCACGGCATCACCCTTGAATTCCTGGCCGACAAGCCTAAATTCGCCGACATCGCCGACGAGTTTCTTGAGTTCATCAACGGCGCCGAATTAATCATCCACAACGCGCCTTTCGACATCGGCTTCCTCAATGCCGAACTCGACCGGCTCGGCCGGGTGCCGGTCGGCACCATCTGCAATGGCGTCATCGACACCCTGCGCATGGCTAAGGAGTTGCATCCCGGCAAGCGCAACAGCCTTGATGCGCTGTGTGAACGCTACGAGATCGACAACTCGAGCCGGACCCTGCACGGCGCACTGCTCGATACGGAATTGCTGGCCGACGTTTTCCTGGCCATGACCCGAGGCCAGAACAGCCTGATGATCGAACCCGATGCAGAGCCTCGTCCGAACATCGGCGCCGACGGCCAGGTTCGCGAACGCAAGCCACTCAGCGTACGCCGCGCCGCGCCGGAGGAAATCGCCGAGCACGAAACGGTATTGGCGGCAATCGACAAGGAATCGAAGGGTGCCTGCATCTGGTTGCCCAAGCCAGAAACCGAAGCAGCCTGATTTCGACATGCTGCCAATTTCCCTGCTCATCTGGATCTCTCTGGAAGTCACCGGCTACCTCTACATCGGTCGCCACTTCATGCATCTCGACTGGCCGCTCGCCATCGTCGGCGCCCTCAACTGCCTGCTCGGCCTGCGCTTCTGGATGAACGCCACGACCTGGACCTTCGCCATGGCCTTCGCCTCACCGGCCCCGCGCCTTGGCTTTGCCAAGCGGCTGGCAATCATGATCGGCGAATACCTCGCCTTCCTGCTTACCTTCCTGCTCGTCATCCCGTTCGAACGGCTGTGGATGCCGGCCGACCGTCTGCCTGTCGGCAGCCGGCCGATTCTGCTCGTTCATGGTTACGGCTGCAGCCGTGGTATCTGGTGGCTGCTCCGCCGGCGCCTGGAAGCGGCCGGACATACGGTCGCCTCGGTCAGCCTGATCCCGCCCTATACCAGCCTCGGCAAGCTGGTCCCGCAACTGAATCAACGTATCGAAGAAGTCTGTGCCATCACCGGCAGCAAGCAGGTCACGCTGATCGCTCACAGCATGGGTGGCCTGATCTGCCGCTCCTACCTAGCTCGCCACGGTTCCGATCGGGTCGACCGGCTACTCACGCTGGCCACGCCGCACCAAGGTTCGGCGCTGGCCCGCATTGGCATCGGCAAGAACGCTCGCGAAATGCAACCGGGATCGCTATGGTTGCGCGACATGGCAAGCGAGGCGATCAAGATTCCGTTCGTCAGCCTGCGCAATGCCTACGACAATTACGCCATGCCGCAGGACAACCAGCGCCTGCCTGGGGCGCGCGATGTCGAACTTCCGCCGGTGGGTCACATCGCCATGCTTTATGATATACGCATCGCTGACCTGCTGATTGAATTGCTGAGACAGAAATCACTATGAATATTCCCGATTCCGCACGCATCCAGGCACAGGATCTGCTCGACTTCATTGATGCCAGCCCCAGCCCCTGGCATGCCGTGCAGACCTGTGAAAACCGGCTGCAGGCGGCTGGTTTCAGCCGGCTTGAAGAGCTTGATCGCTGGACGCTGAGCGCGGGTGGTCGCCATTACGTGGTGCGCGGTGGCTCGTCGATCATCGCCTTCATCATCGGCCGGCAATCGGCCGCCGAGACCGGCCTGCGGATGATCGGCGCCCATACCGATTCGCCAGGCCTGCGCCTCAAGCCGAAGCCGGCCGAGGATGTGGCAGGCATGGTCCGACTCGGCGTCGAGGTTTACGGCGGCCCCATCCTCGCCACCTTTGCCGACCGCGACCTGTCGCTGGCCGGGCGCGTCAATGTCCGCACGCCGGGCGGCTTCACAACCAGGCTGGTGCACTTCACCGAACCGCTGCTCCGCCTGCCCAATCTTGCCGTCCACATGAACCGCGAGGTCAATGAGAATGGTCTGAAGTTCAACAAACAGACTGAACTACCCCTGCTACTGGGCGTTTCCGAATACGGCACGAAAGCCGAGGCACGCTTCCGCCAGCCAATTGCCGATCGGCTCGGTGTCGAACCGGGTGATCTGTTGACCTGGGAACTGAACGCCTACGACACACAAAAGGGCAGTTTCTGGGGCGTGGACCGCGAGTTCGTGGCCAACAGCCAGCTCGATAATCTTGCCTCCTGCCATGCCGGGCTGAGCGCCCTGCTTGCCACCAAAGAACCCAACGCCACCTGCCTGTGCGCCTTTTTCGACCATGAAGAAGTCGGTAGTGAAAGCGCCGCCGGTGCTGGTGGCAGTTTCGTCTCCGACGTGATCAGCCGACTGGCCGCCAACGCCGGCCTCGATGGCGAAGACCAACGCCGGATGCTGGCGCGGAGCTTCTTCATCAGCGCCGACATGGCCCACGGCTGGCACCCCAATTTCCCGGCCGCCTACGAGCCGTGCCACCACGCGACGGTGAACGCCGGGCCGGTCATCAAGAGCAATGCCAACCAGCGTTACAGCACCAACGCCGATACCGCCGCCCGCTTCATGGCAATCTGTGCCAAAGCAGGGGTGCCCTGCCAGCAATACGCCCACCGTACCGATTTAGGCTGCGGCAGCACCATCGGCCCCATCGTCGCATCACGTTTGGGCATGCCGAGCGTCGACGTCGGATCGCCGATGTGGGCCATGCACAGCATCCGCGAAAGCGCCGGCGTCCTTGAT
>JAGTRV010000260.1 GCA_018262245.1 Pseudomonadota bacterium
GATCTTGTCCTTGCGCCCGCCGAGCATCAGCAGCGTGGACATCGGGGGGATCAGCGGTGAATCGTCAGTAACTTCGAGAGTCTTCAGATCAAGCACGTCGAGCTTGCACTTCATCATCTCGGCGATCGTTGCCACGCGGCGACGGTCGCCCGAACTGCACAAGCTGAGCGCCCAACCCTCCTCGTCGCCCCGGCCGGTACGGCCGATACGGTGGATGTGGATTTCCGGATCGGGTGTCACATCAACATTGATCACCGCTTCAAGCTGATCGATATCCAGGCCGCGCGCCGCAACGTCGGTCGCCACCAGCACCGAGCAACTGCGGTTGGCGAACTGGATCAGCACCTGATCACGCTCGCGCTGTTCCAGATCACCGTTCAGCGTCAGCGCATGGATGCCGGCGTGGCGCAACACATTGACCAGATCGCGGCACTGCTGCTTGGTGTTGCAGAACGCCAGCGTGCTGACCGGACGGTAATGCTTGAGCAGGCGCACGACGGCATCGAGGCGCTCCTCGTGCTTGACCTCGTAGAAACGCTGGCGGATCTTGGTTTCTTCATGCTGCTCGAGGAGTTTGACCTCCTTGGGCTGACGCAGGAACTGCTTGGCCAGTTGAGCAATGCCTTCCGGATAAGTCGCCGAGAACAGAAGCGTCTGGCGCTGCGCCGGGCAGCGCTTGGCGACGTAGGCGATGTCGTCATGGAAGCCCATGTCGAGCATGCGGTCGGCTTCGTCGAGGACCAGCGTGTTCAATTCGTCGAGCTTCAGGTAGCCGCGCTCCATGTGGTCCATGATGCGACCCGGCGTGCCAACGACGATGTGGACGCCGTTTTCCAGACTGTTCGCCTGATTGCGCAGCGTTGAGCCACCAACCAGCGACAACACCTTGATGTTCTCTTCAAAACGGGCCAGACGCCGGATTTCCTGCGTCACCTGATCGGCCAGTTCACGGGTCGGGCACAGCACCATGGCCTGCACGGCGAAACGACTGGTGTTCAGGCGATTGAGCAGCGCTAGGCCGAAGGCAGCCGTCTTGCCGCTACCGGTCTTGGCCTGGGCGATCAGGTCGTTGCCAGCCAGCGCCAGCGGCAGGCTGGCCGCCTGGATCGGCGTCATGCTCAGGTATTCAAGCTGCGCCAGATTGGCCAGCATGGCCGGTGACAGCGGCAAGGTGTCGAAACCTTGGCCGGCAGTGGTGTCTTCGCTCATGCCCGACTTAATCCTTGCGCTTGCGCGCCGGCATCGGCTTGCGTTGGCGTTGGCCCGGCTTATGAACTTCTGCCTCCGGCTTCGGCTTGGGAACCAGCAGGTTCTTGGCGGTTGTCTTTTCCGAAGCGCGATGAGCCAGAATGGCTTTGGTGACGTCAGCTGGATCCACAGTAACGCCAGCATGCTCGCCCTTGACGTTGTAAGCCGAGAGCCGGTCCTTGATGGCGAACAGGCGTTCCGGCGTTTCGGCCTTGCGGGGCAAACCAGTGACAATTTCCTGCGCCGCAGCGGTCAGCACGAAACCGCCCGCCTCTGCCTTGATCAGGCCATGCTTGGCCAGCCGGTCGAAAGCCTCGACCAGCTTCGCCTCGTTGGGAATGTTGTTCTGCAGCAGATCAGCCGCGGCGACGATCTCGACCAGTTCGCCCGGCCGCCGCTTGGAAGAAAGCGCCGTGGCGAGGATTAGAAGGGAGTCAACGTCGTGGACTGGATGCATCGGAGTACCTTTGAATATCTGGGGAATGAGAAACGGCGGGGATTCAGCGGGTCAAAGGCCGGAAAAAAGCGCCAGCCTGAAATCAGTTTCTCGCAAGGACGATAGTGTACCCGGTTTGCCGCCGAAGGCGGCGCCAAACCAGACAAACGGTGCCACGTTCAACCGGAAATTCATGCCAATTTCCACTCGTAAAAAAGGGCCACCCGAAGGCGGCCCCATCTTCATTGCCCAAGATTCGGCACCTTACTTGGCGGACAGTGCCATCATCAGATCGTTGATGCGCTTCACGAAGCCAGCCGGATCGTCGAGTTGGCCACCTTCGGCCAGGGTTGCCTGTTCGAACAACAGCGCCGCCCAGTCGTCGAAACGGCTTTCCTCGTACTTCAAGCGCATCACCGCCGGGTGCTGCGGGTTGATTTCGAGGATAGGCTTCGAGTTCGGCATTGGCTGACCAGCCGCCTTCATCAGGCGGGCCAGATTGCCGGACGGGTCATGCTCGTCAGACACCAGGCAGGAGGGCGAGTCAGTCAGGCGGTAGGTAACGCGTACGTCCTTCACCTTGTCACCGAGTGCAGTCTTCACCTTCTCCAGCAGATCCTTGTATTCGTCGGCTGCCTTTTCGGCATCCTTCTTCTCTTCCTCATCCTCCAGCTTGCCGAGGTCAAGACCGCCCTTGGCTACCGACTGCAGTTGCTTGCCGTCGAACTCGGTCAGGTGACCAACCACCCACTCGTCAACACGATCGGAAAGCAGGAGGACTTCGATGCCCTTCTTGCGGAAGATCTCGAGGTGCGGGCTGTTCTTGGCGGCATTGAAGGTGTCGGCAGTAACGAAGTAAATCTTTTCCTGGCCTTCCTTCATGCGGCCGATGTAATCAGCCAGCGAAACCGTTTGATCCGGCGTATCGCTGTGCGTCGAGGCAAACCGAATCAGGCCTGCGATCTTCTCCTTGTTGGAAAAGTCTTCGCCAACACCCTCCTTGAGCACGGCACCGAAGGCGCCCCAGAAAGTCGCGTACTTTTCCTTGTCGTTCTCGGCCAGATCTTCCAGCATACCCAGCACCTTGCGGGTACAGCCGCTGCGAATGCCGTCAATATCCTTGCTCTGCTGCAAAATTTCCCGCGAAACGTTCAGCGGCAAATCGGAAGAATCGACCACGCCACGCACGAAGCGCATATAAAGTGGCATCAGCTGCTCGGCATCATCCATGATGAAGACGCGGCGAACATAGAGTTTGATGCCATGACGGGCATTGCGATCCCACAAGTCGAACGGTGCACGGGCCGGGATGTAAAGCAGTTGCGTATATTCCTGCTTGCCCTCGACGCGCGCATGGGTCCAGGCCAAGGGATCCTCAAAATCATGAGCAACGTGCTTGTAGAACTCCTTGTACTGCTCATCGGTAATATCCGACTTGGAACGGACCCACAGCGCATTAGCCTGGTTAACCGTTTCATCCTCGTCGCTCTCTACCTGCTCGCCTTCCTTCCACTCCTCTTTCTTCATCACAATAGGCAACGTGATGTGGTCGGAATACTTGCGGATGATTGACTTCAGCTTCCAGCCGCTGAGGAACTCCTCCTCACCTTCGCGCAGGTGTAGCGTAACGTCGGTACCGCGCGAGGCCTTTTCGACCATCTCGACGGTGTAATCACCCTCGCCACCAGACTCCCAGCAAACTGCCTGGTTGGCTTCAAACCCGGCACGACGGGAAACCACCGTCACCTTGTCAGCAATGATGAAGGAAGAATAGAAACCAACGCCAAACTGACCAATCAGATGGGCATCCTTGGCCTGGTCACCGGTCAGTGCCGAGAAAAATTCCTTGGTGCCAGATTTGGCGATCGTGCCGAGATGCTCGACCGCTTCGTCACGTGACAAGCCAATGCCGTTGTCAGAAATGGTGATCGTACGGGCATCCTTGTTAAAGGAGATGCGTATCTTCAGATCACCATCATCGCCGTACAACGCGCTGTTGTTCAAGGCCTCAAAGCGCAGCTTGTCGCAGGCGTCGGAGGCATTAGAAACCAGCTCGCGCAGGAAGATCTCCTTGTTACTGTACAAGGAGTGAATCATCAGTTGCAGCAGTTGCTTTACTTCGGCCTGGAAACCCAGGGTCTCGCGATTTTGCGTGTTATTCGCAGTGGCGGACTCGGACATGCTTGAAACTCCCAATGAAACAAAAATGTGTTTCAGGAGATGGGGCCTGAGTGCCAAATTTCAAGAGTCTTTTTTGTTGATCTGAAAGCACAAACCCCCGTTAGCTTATGCTAACGGGGGTTTGAATGGGGAGTCTGGCGTTGACCTACTTTCGCGAGCGGTAAGCTCACTATCATTGGCGCGATGCT
>JAGTRV010000261.1 GCA_018262245.1 Pseudomonadota bacterium
TGTTACTTTTGTAATTTCACTCAAAAGTCATGGCGCCACGCCACCCACACCTGGCAGCGACGAACTGATCCGCCAGCAACAGCGCGAACAGGTTCTGCGCAACCAGCAGGAACAAACGCCCGATGTTCGCCTGGAGGGGGCCAAACCGCTTGAAGTTGGCCGTTTGCCAAGAAATGAAAGCCCGTGCTTCACCATCGATCGCCTGCTGCTGAAGGGTGACCAGGCCGAGCGTTTCCAATGGGCGGTGCGTGCCGCCGATGGCGAAAACGATTCGCCGATTGGCCAATGCCTCGGTAGCGAAGCCATCAATCTGGTCATGAAGCGCATCCAGAATGCGATCATCGAACGGGGCTACATCACGACACGCGTCCTGGCCGGGCCACAGGACCTCAAGTCAGGTCTCCTGGAACTGACATTGATCCCTGGCCGCATTCGGACAATCCGTTTTGCGGAGGACGCCGGGGAGCGGGCGACGCAATGGAGCGCCTTCCCGATGGGCGCGGGCGACCTGCTCAACCTGCGCGATATCGAACAGGCCCTGGAAAACCTCAAACGGGTGCCGACCGCCGATGCCGATATCCAGATTGTGCCGAGCGAAGGCGGCGAGGCCCGGCCGGGCGACAGCGATCTGGTCGTCAGCTGGAAGCAAGCCTTCCCGCTGCGCCTGAGCCTGTCCGCTGACAATTCGGGGAGCAAGGCGACCGGCAAGGAACAAGGTAGCGTCACCTTCTCCGGCGACCACCTGCTGGGGATGCACGATCTGTTCTATGTTTCGCTCAACCGCGACCTGAGCGGCAACGATTCCGCCCGCGGTACGCGCGGGCGCACCGTGCATTACTCGGTGCCGTTCGGCTACTGGCAACTGGGCATGACCCACAGCACCTACACCTACCACCAGTCGGTGGCCGGCGCCAATCAGGCTTACATCTACAGCGGCGAAAGCAGCAACAACGAAATCCGCTTGTCGCGCCTGATCTGGCGCAATGCCGTCAGCAAGACGACAGTCGGGGTGCGCGGTTGGCAGCGCAGTTCGAGCAACTTCATCGATGATACCGAGATCGAGGTTCAGCGTCGGCGCATGGCCGGCTGGGAAATCAATGCCAGCGAGCGACTGTTCATCAAGGACGCGACGCTCGACGCCACCATCGCCTACCGTCGCGGCACGGGCGCCGGGCAGTCGTTGCCGGCACCGGAAGAGGCCTTTGGCGAAGGCACGGCGCGTCCCCGCCTGATCACGGCGGATACCCAGTTCAACCAGCCGTTCGCCATCGCCGGCCAGCGCCTGCGCTACACCTTCGTCTGGCGTGCCCAGTGGAACGACACCCCGCTCGTGCCGAAGGACCTCTTCGCCATCGGCGGCCGCTACACCGTGCGCGGCTTCGACGGCGAAAGCCTGCTCTCGGCCGAACGCGGCTGGCTGGTGCGCAACGATCTCGCCATCGCCCTCGGCAGCAGTGGGCAGGAAGCCTATATCGGCCTCGACTACGGCCGGGTCGGCGGTCCGACCGCCGAATTCCTCGTCGGCAACCAACTGGCTGGGGCAGTGATCGGGCTGCGGGGTGGCTACAAGGGCCTCGCCTACGACATCTTTGCCGGCCAACCCATCGATAAACCGGAACATTTCCGTACCGCCAGTACGACGACCGGGTTCAACCTCAACTGGTCATTTTAAGAGCGTAACGCCATGAACAAGCACCTCCATCGGATCATCTTCAATAAAGCGCGTGGTGTCCTGATGGCGGTGGCCGAGTGTGCATCCAGCCATAGCCGGGGCGATGCTCGCGTTTCCCTAGGCAATGCCGACATCGGTGTGGAAACTGCTGCCAGTTGGCTGCTCAGGCCAGCGGCCCTGGCCATATTGCTGGTGACTAGCGGTACCGTAGGCTTTATCCCCTACGCCGAAGCACAGATCGTCGCCGATCCGACGGCCCCACGGAATCAGCAACCCACCATCCTGAATGCGGCCAATGGCGTGCCCGTGGTCAATATCCAGACGCCCAGTGCCGCCGGGGTGTCGCGCAATACCTACAGTCAATTCGACGTGCAGGCCAATGGCGCCATCCTCAACAATGCCCGCAGCAACGTTCAGACGCAACAAGGGGGCTGGGTCCAGGGTAACCCGTGGCTGGCCGCGGGTTCGGCTCGGGTCATCCTGAATGAAGTCAATTCAAGCAATCCCAGCCAGTTACGGGGCTACGTCGAGGTCGCCGGCAGCCGAGCCCAGGTCGTCATTGCCAACCCGGCCGGGGTCACCTGCGATGGCTGCGGCTTCATCAATGCCAACCGGGTCACCCTGACCACCGGCACCCCAATCCTGAACGGCGGCAACCTCGAGGGCTTCCGCGTCGAGCGCGGCCAGCTCCTGATCCAGGGCAATGGTCTCGATACCCGCCAGGCCGATTACACCGATCTGATCGCCCGGGCGATCACGGTCAATGCCGGCGTCTGGGCCAACACCCTGAAGCTGGTCGCCGGCGCCAACCAGGTCGATGCCGAAGCTGGGACAGCCAGCCGGGTCAGTGGGGTCGGAGCAGCCCCGAGCGTCGCCATCGACGTCGGACAACTCGGCGGCATGTACGCCGGCAAGATCGCTCTGGTCGGTACCGAAGCCGGCGTTGGTGTCCGGAATGCCGGGCAGATCGGCGCCGCGAGCGGTGAAGTCAGTGTCACCGTCGACGGCCGGCTGATCAATTCCGGCGTCCTCAGTGCCGCGTCGCAGGCGCTGAACATCGCCAGCCACGGCCTGGACAATACTGGGACGCTGACGTCACAAGCCGACCTCGCCATCACGAGCCAGGGAGATGTCGTCAATGCCGGCCTGATCAATGCGGGCCGTGAGCTCAAACTGGACGTTGTCGGCCCGATCGACAATAGCGGCACCCTGAGCGGTCAGCGCCTCGATCTCTCGGCCGACCGTTTGGACAACACCGGCATCCTCCGCCAAACCGGTAGCCAGGGCCTGGCGCTCAGCGTCGGCAACATCACCAATCAAGCGGCCGCCACGCTTGGCCACCTCGTGTCCGGCGCCACCGTACCAACCCCATCGAGTTCAAGCAGTCCAACCACGTCCGGCACGGCCGATGCGCCAAGCTCTGCTGCGACCGGTGGCGAGGTGAACAGTCTTCCGGCCACACCGGAAGTGCTCGCCGACGGCCGGATCGTCCTACGCGGCGATCTCGCCAATAGTGGCCAACTGACTGCGAACGGTCGCGTCGAGGTCAGTGCCACCCGCCTGGACAACCGCGGCACGGTCAATCTCGACACCCTGTCCGTCACCGGCGATCGCCTGCTCAATACCGGGGGCACCCTGATCGTCACCGATCTCGCGGCCCGGGTCACCACCGTCGACAACACGGCCGGTCAGATCAAGGTCGCCCGCACGCTGTCGATTGACGCCAACGACTTGAGCAACACCCAAGGCAGCATCCTCTATGCTGGCACCGGCAACATGGGGATCCAGCTCGCCGGTCCGTTGAACAACGCCAGCGGCCTGCTGCAGAGCGCCCAGGACATGAGCCTGACCACCGGCGCACTCGACAACGATGCCGGCTTGATCCAGGCGGCTGGTGCCCTGACCATCGATACCCAGGGCCAGGCGCTGAGCAACCGCAACACTGGCTCAGGCGGCATCGTCAGCCAGGGGGCACTGACCATCCACAGCGGCAGCCTGGACAACCGTGCGGGCTATGTCGGGGCAATGGGCCCCATGGTCATGCAGGCCGGTGCAGTGAACAACGCCGGCGGCCTCTTGCTCGGCGGCAGCAGCACCCACCTGACCCTTGCCAGTCTCGACAACAGCGGCGGCCAGATTCAGAGCGCCGGCAATCTGACGGTCAATACCAGCGGCAACCTCGGCAACACCGGCGGGCTGCTGCGCAGTGGTGCCACGCTGACCCTCCAGGCCAGCCAGATCGACAACAACCAGACAAACAGCAGCAACAAGGGCATCGAAGGCCTCGATGTGGTGCTGACCGCGCCCCTCCTGAACAACAGCAGTGGCGCCGTGCGGGCCGACAACAATCTGACGTTCACCAGCGGCGGCAGTCTC
>JAGTRV010000262.1 GCA_018262245.1 Pseudomonadota bacterium
CCGATTAGAGTTTTTATTGCTTGCACCTAAGCATGGCGGCCATTCGAAAGTACTGGCGCAGGCGCATTATCGGTAGAAATTTCCTTCGCAAGAGATTCCTGATTTCATCGCACATTAGCAAATAACCATTGTAATTCCACATATAACAAAAGTCATAAATATCCGTAACATTTGTAGGGTTTATCGCTGCGATCATGCCGCTTGGGTTGCCAACGTTTGCTTTCGCACTACCCGGCCAGCCAAAAATTGACCCCGCTGCCAACGATGACCAGGTAAGCAAAGAGGATGGCGCCAAGGAGCAGAGGCTTCAGGCCGGCCTGGCGGATCAGGGTGAGGGTGGTCTCCATGCCGAAGGCGGCCATGGCGAAGCTCAGGCAGATGACGCCGCTCTGACGCAGGACGTGCAGCAGATTGTCGGGCATGGCGAACAGCGAGTTGAGGGCGGCGAAGAGTACGAAGATCAGCGCAAACCAGGGCACGGCAATGTTTCTCTGCTGAGCCTCTGGCTCCCCGCGGGCAAGCCATAGGCTCAGGCCCAGCAGGAAAGGTACCAGCATCAGTACCCGGATCATCTTGATGATCACCGCGTTGTGCGCCGCGGCACCACCGATGGCGTTGCCGATGGCAACGACCTGGGCGACCTCATGCACCGTCGAACCGATGAAAATGCCGAACAGCGGTCGGCTGCCGCCCAGCCAGGCAAACAGCAGGGGGTAGAGGAACATCGCCGCTGTGCCGAAGAGCACCACGGTGGCGACGGCGGCCGCTGCCTTCCTGACGCTGTCGTTTTCTTCCAGGCGCAGCACGGAAACCGTGGCGACGATCGCGGCGGCGCCGCAAATGGCGCTGCCGGCGGCGATTAACAGAGCCGAGGCAGGCTCCATTCGGAGCCAGCGGGTACCGACGAAATAGCCAACGGCCAGGGTTGAACACAGCATCAGCACATCGATCAGCAAGCCGGAACGGCCGGCTTCGGCAATTTGCTGCAGATTTAGATTGAAGCCGTAGAGGGCGACGCCGCCGCGCAGCAGGACTTTCTGTGCAAAGCGTAGGCCGGGCTGCCAGCTGCCGTGGGCCAATGTCGGCCTCAGATTGCCGAGCATGGCGCCGAGGAGGATCGCCAGGGTCAGCGGCGAGGCGCCGAGCACACTAAGTTCTGGTCTCCGGGCCGCGAGGCCGGACAGAACAACCAGCAGGGCGATCAGGCCGAGGCCGGGGAAAAGTTTGCTTGAGAACATGGCGAGCGCTTCCGGGAGGTGGTGCTGGAATGTTAGTGCTTGCTAATTTAATAAGTAAAACGTATATTTTTTATACTTATAATCGGAATTTCTTATGAAAATTAGCCTGCGTCAGCTTGAGGTTTTTGCCGCTGTCGCCAGCCATGCTCAGGTGACACGGGCGGCACAGGCGGTTGCCATGAGCCAAGCGGCGGCCAGCATGGCGCTGGCCGATCTGGAGGGGCAACTAGGCACGCCGCTGTTCAATCGACAGGGGCGACAGTGGCAACTGACCGACAGCGGTCGGGAAATCCTGCCGCTGGCCCGCGAAGTGCTCGATCGGGTGGGCGATATCGAAGCCGTCGCTCAGACCCGCGGGGCGGCTTTCGACATTCATCTCGGAGCCAGTGTGACCATCGGCAATCATCTGCTGCCCGAGCTGATCGTCGACTTGAACCGCCGCTATCCAGCCAGTCATATTCAAGTGTCGCGCCACAATACCGAACAGGTCGTGGCGCGCTTGCTGACTTTTCAGATCGATCTCGGTTTCATCGAGGGGCCGGTCAATGATCCACATATCGCCTGTTTTCCGTGGCGCCGGGATGAGTTGCAGGTGTTCGCGGCACCGGATCACCCTTTGGTCGATCGGCAAGTAAGCGTGGAAGACTTGCGTTCAGTCGGTTGGGTCTGTCGGGAGTCCGGGTCCGGTACGCGCGAGCATTTCGACCGGGCCATGGCAGAGTCCAGTATTGCGCCACGTATCGTACTCGAACTCGAACAGCCGGAAGCCGTGCGCCAGTGCGTGCGCTTGGGCCTCGGGCTGGGCTGCCTTTCGTTGCTCGAATTGCGCGATGCATTTCAGGCTGGTTGGCTGGTGCCGTTGGCGACGCCATTTCTTAACCTGTCGCGGCAGTTGCGAATTGCGCTGCATGCCCAGAAGCATCGAACCCGCGGCATCCAGGCCGTGCTTGATCTCTGCCAGAGCGAGACGTGAATGGCTGGCCGATTTTTGGCAAGAATGTGCCGCCCATCGAGTGCAAGCTCAGATATAAAGGCCCGTCCGGTCGGGCGACATGACGGTGTTGAGAAAGTCGATGAGCATGACCATATGCCGCTCGATGTCTTCGCACTGATCTTGGCTGCCCGGCATCAATAGCAGTTTGAGCAGCTCGCCGGGGCGCTTGGGGTAGATTTCATGCGCCGCGCTGACCGGCACCATGACGTCGGCCGTACCGTGCGGGGCGAACGTCGGCTTACTGGCGACGATGCCTATTCTCCATACCGGCCAAGAACGGTCTTGTATCGCTTTCTCTGAGCGGTCATTTAAATGACCGCTCTACTTTGAAACCTGCCTGCAGATATGCCGAACGGTACGGCAGCTTTCTGTCAGCGGATTTCCGCTTGTCATCCGGCTGCGAACTGCACCTATACTTGAGCGCGTTGCTCTAGACTCAGGAGGCGACAAGATTGAACCAACGAGAGATTAAAGGAGAGAACGATGTTAAGAAAATTGCTGGCTAGTCTTCTACTTTGTGCAACGGTCGCATGGGCCGGCCCTGATGCCCCGTCAAAGTTTGATGATTCCCCGCTGGGTGCGCAAAAAACGGTTTATCAATTCAATTTTGAAAAACCCGAAGATTTGTATCAGGCATTGGGTTACGTTAATAACCAATTGAACGGCTTGAAGGAATTTGGCGATATCAAGCACTCGCATATCGTTGTAGTGGCCCATGGCAATGAGTTGCACATGTTGTCACGCCTAAATCGAGCCGCCTATCCCGACATCTATGACCGCCTCAAGGCACTCACCGACCAAGGGGTAACGCTGCGCGTCTGCCGTAATGCGGCCAATTTCCGGGGCTACAAGCCGGGGGATTTCTATGATCTGGTCACTGTCGTTCCGGCGGCCATGACTGATCTCGCGAAGTGGCAAAAGAAGGGCTACTCGTATATCTCTGGTTCCGTGATTAGTCGTAGCAAGCGAAGTGAGTTTCTTGAGAAACACCCAGAAATTATTGATTGATTAAACCCGCGGAGTTGCTGTTTGGTGATCGTAAAGCTGTCAGTTGTCATGCATTGAACATCAACCTGTGTAGGGTATGCCTAGTGATCCTGATACGTCGAAGGCTCGTATAGCCAAGAGTGAGCGGAATCAGTAATCTTTGTTGCTCAATTTTTCGAACTTTTGCCAGTTAAAGTTCCCACAAGGCAGCCATTTTCGAGGCTGCTTTGTGGCTGAGAATTGCCGTTGAGGCTCTGAGGCTCTGAGGCTCTGAGGCTCTGAGGCTCTGCGGCTTTGCCGATCGCTTTGGACACGGAGTAGTCGCATTCGCCAGATTGGAACGCTGCCGTTCGCGACCGCTCAAGGCTGAACGAGCAGGTAAGTGGCGGATTGCTGCCCGATTGAGCGCCTCTGGCCAACGGCCGTTATGGCCGAAGTGTCGGTTAGCTGAACTTGCGCAACAGCACAGTAATATCTGAAATCAGCTGGATGCATTCGGATGACGTTTCCCATTGCCTGCCTACAACCCAAAAAAATGCCCCGTCTCCGGGGCATTCGCAGTGTGCTAAAAGGGAACTTGATCGTTCAGTAGCGGGCGTCGGCCGGCTTTGGATCCTTGGGCCAGTCATTGACCTTTTCCGGGAAGTCCGGACGCGGCTGGTGGCTGAAGTATTCGGCCACATCGAGTGCTTCCTGGTCGGAGAGCCCGCCCTGACCGAGCGGGAACTTGTCGTGGAAGCCGATCGGCATGTTGCGCTTGACGAAGGCGGCAGCCGTGTAGGTGCGGGCCATGCCGGCGCCGATATTGAAGGACTCGTCGCCCCA
>JAGTRV010000263.1 GCA_018262245.1 Pseudomonadota bacterium
CAAGCAGAAGTTCATGCTGGGCGATGAGTTTTCCATGCTCGACGTGGCCATCGCACCGTTGTTGTGGCGCCTGGACCACTACGGTATCGACCTTGGCAAGGCTGCGGCCCCGTTGATGAAATACGCCGAGCGGATTTTCAGCCGCCAAGGCTTCATCGATGCCCTGACGCCTTCTGAAAAGGCGATGCGCAAGTAAGCATGGAACTTCCGTCTACCAAGCCTTATCTGCTGCGTGCGCTCTGGGAGTGGTGCTGCGATAGCGGTTTTACGCCGCATATCGCAGTCGAAGTCGACGAGCGGACTCGTGTTCCACGCGAGTTCGTGCGCGAGGGCCAGATCGTGCTGAATCTTGGCCCCAGTGCGACCAACAAGCTGCAGATCGGGAATGAGTACGTCGAATTCCAGGCTCGCTTCGGTGGCGTTGCGCGCGAACTATCGGTCCCGATTGATCGAATTTCTGCTATTTATGCTCGCGAAAACGGTGCCGGGATGGCTTTTGAAGTCGATGGTGATGAGGCGATGGCCGATGAGGTGTTCGTTGAGCCGGTCGAATCCGAAGCGGTTTCTGATGAGCCACCGGAGCCGCCGCGCCCAGAAGGAGGGCGTCCCAAGTTGCAACGCATCAAATAGGGACGCTTGCTGCGGTCAACGCACCAAAAAAGGGAAATTCCAACAGGGGTTTCCCCTTTTTTTTATGCAAGCCCATGATTTTTATAGGTGGCATGCCTGTTGCTGATGGCATGCCGGAAGGAAAATCATGAGAACTGAAGTTAAATCTACTTGCTGCTATTGTGGCGTCGGTTGTGGTGTGCTTATCGAAACCGAGAGCGGCGTCGTTACTGGCTTGCGTGGTGACCCCGAGCATCCGGCGAATCGCGGGCGTCTGTGCACCAAGGGCGCGACCCTGAATCAGACCGTTAACCCGACCTATCGTTTGCAGTTTCCGGAGAAGCGCCTTGTTCGTGGTCAAGGCGGCCAGCGCCTCAGTTGGGAATTGGCGCTTGATGAAGCGGCAGAGCGTACGGTCCTGACTCCGTGGCCTTCTACATTTCCGGTCAGTTGATGACCGAAGATTATTACGTCTTCAACAAGCTGGCCAAAGGCCTGATCGGGACCAATAACGTCGACACCAATTCACGTCTTTGCATGTCGTCGGCCGTGGCTGGCTACAAGCAGACGCTAGGCGCCGATGCGCCGCCTTGCAGTTACGCTGACATCCTGCGGGCCAAGCTTATTTTCATCAGCGGGGCCAATCCTGCCGTCGCGCATCCGATTGTTTTTCGTTACATTGAAGATGCCAAGGCGGCCAACCCGGATCTGAAGATCATCGTCGCCGACCCGCGGCGCTCGGAAAGTGCCGAGATCGCTGATCTTCATCTGCCGATCAAGCCGGGGAGCGATATTGCGCTGTTCAACGGCATGTTGCATGTGCTGATCAACGAAGATCTGGTCGACCGGGCCTATGTTGAGGCGCACACCAGCGGCTTCGATGCGCTGGCCGAGATCGTCAAAAATTACTCGCCGGATCAAGCCGCCGCGCTGTGCGGTGTGCCGGCCGAGGCCATCGTCCAGGCAGCCCGCTGGTTCGGCGCCAGCGATGCATCGTTGTCGCTCTACTGCCAGGGTTTGAACCAGTCGGCGCACGGTACGCACAACAACGCCGGGATCATTCATTTGCACCTCGCCACCGGCCAGATCGGCAAGCCGGGTGCCGGGCCGTTTTCGCTGACCGGGCAGCCGAATGCCATGGGCGGACGCGAAGTCGGCGGTCTATCCAATCTGCTGTCGGCGCATCGCGATCTCGCCAATCCAGCGCATCGTGCCGAGATGGCGCGTTTCTGGGGGGTGCCATTCGTTCCGGCGACGCCCGGAAAGTCCGCAGTCGACTTGTTCAAAGCCCTGAAAACTGGCGAGGTCAAGGCGGTCTGGATCGCCTGCACCAATCCAGCCCAATCATTGCCCAATCAGGCAGCGGTACGCGAGGCGCTACAGGCCGCGGAATACGTGGTGCTGCAGGAGGCCTACGGCAACACCGATACGGCCGATTATGCCGATCTGTTGCTGCCGGCCAGTGGCTGGGGTGAAAAGCACGGCACAGTGACCAATTCGGAGCGCTGCATCACGCGCGTCCTGCCGGCCGTCAAGGCACCAGGGGAAGCGCGCCACGACTGGGAAATTGTGGTCGACTTTGCGCGCCGTCTGGGCAAGAAACTGGATCACGCCGGCGCTGACAAGTTGTTCCCCTATGCCGATGCCGAAGCCATCTTCAATGAGCATCGCGAAAGCACGCGTGGCCGCGATCTCGACATCACCGGTTTGTCCTACGCCTTGCTTGAAGCGCAAGGCCCGCAGCAGTGGCCATATCCGGAAGGAGCGAGCGGCGGCAAGGTACGCCTCTACGAAGATGGGCATTTCCCGACGGCGGATGGCAAGGCGCGTTTCGTGCCGGTCGAGCACAAGCCGACGGCCGACGCGCTGTCTCCTGAACTGCCAATCAGCCTGCTCTCCGGTCGTATGCGTGATCATTGGCACGGCATGAGCCGTACCGGCACGGTGCCGCGTCTGTTCAACCTTGAGGACGAGCCGTTGCTTGCCATGCATCCTTGCGATATGCGGCATCGTGGTCTGGAGTCCGGTGATCTGGCCAAGGTGACCAATGGCCGCGGCGAGATGGTGGTTCGTGTGACTGATCGACCCGGGCTGGTCAAGGGCCGGGCCTGGATGCCGATGCACTGGGGCAACCAGTTCATGAATACGCCTGGCGCCAATGCGCTGGCTAGCGACGCCACCGATCCCTATTCGAAACAACCGGAACTCAAGCATGCGGCGGTGCAGATCGTAAAAACGGATTTGCCGTATCCGCTGGCGGTGGTGCGCCGCTGTGCCAGCCAGTCGGCGGCACTGGAATTGCTGCAGCGGGCTCGTGCGGTGCTCGGCGACTATCCGTATGTCACGCTCGGCCTGTACGGACGGAAAAGCCCGCTGGTCGTTTTTCGTGCAGCTACTGCGCTGCCGATCGGCGAGCAAGAAGTGCTCGATCTGGATCGTCTCTTCGGTCTGGACGGAGCTGACGGCGCTATCGTCTATATCGATGCGACGCGCAAGGTGGCCAAGAAAGCGATTGCCCAGGAGGGGCGCCTGATTGGTGTCCGTCTGGTTGGCGAGACGCTGGCTCAAGCCTGGCTCAAGCAGGCGATGGCCGAGGATGAACTGGATGCCAGCCTGATCCGCTTCGCTCTGGCGCCGACGGCGAAGCCGCCGGTCAGCATGGCGCCGCGCAATATCATCTGCAAGTGTGCCGATGTCAGTGATGTGCAAATCCGCAAGGAACTGGAAAACGGTGCAGATTTGCCGAAACTCCAGCAGAATCTGAAATGTGGAACCTTTTGCGGTTCATGCGTGCCGGATATCAAGCGCATGCTCGCCGAGCAAACCAAAAAAACTGCAGCGGCAGCCTGACCGCGACTGGAGGAGACTTTGAGCTACGCACAATATATCAAGGAGATTGGCCGCGGCGCCGAAGGCGCGCGCGATTTGCCGCGCGACGACGCGCAGCAGCTCTACGCGGCAATGCTCGACGGCGGTGTGCCCGATCTCGAAATGGGCGCGATCATCCTTGGCCTGCGGGTCAAGGGTGAGTCGCTCGACGAAATGCTCGGCTTCCTGGGTGCCATCGATGACCGGACGAACCTGCTCGACATGCCGCATGGCCGTGTCCGGCCGGTGGCTCTGCCAACCTATAACGGCGCCCGCAAGGAAGCCAACCTGACGCCGCTGCTGGCGCTGCTTCTGCAGCGCTTTGGTGTGCCCGTCGTGGTGCATGGTTTGCTCGAAGGCTTCGGACGGGTGACGACGGCGCATATTTTCCGGGAGCTGGGCATCATGCCTTTGGCCTCGGCCACCCAGGCTCAGGTCGCGCTGGAAGAAAAAGGCCTGGCCTTCCTGCCGCTTAGCGCCATGTGTCCCGGCATCCATAACCTGCTGGCCCTGCGCAGCCGGATGGGGGTGCGCAACAGCGCGCACAGCCTGGTCAAGCTGATCAATCCATTCCGGGGCGATGCGGTCATGGTCGCGCCGGCTACTCACCCCGAATTTCTCGACCTGATGCGCAACATTTTGCTGGCGCGGGGCCAGCGCGGGCTGTTGCTGCGAGGGACGGAAGGCGAACCGTTTGCCAACCCGAAGCGCCGCCCGCGTCTCGAGTACATCCATGGCGGCATGGTTGAGGCCCTGTTCGAAGCCGAACACGAAAGCCTGCGTTCCCTGCCTAACCTCCCCGAAGCTTCGGATGCAGTCAGCACGGCGAAATGGATACGCCGCATCCTCGACAAGCAGGTTCCCCTGCCCAAACCGATTGCCAACCAGCTGGCCTGCCTGTTGTTTGCCAGCGGCTATGCCGAGGATTTCAATCAGGCCAAGGCCATTGTTGCCGTTGAATCGACGGGTTTGCTGGTCGGCGGCAACTGATTCCGGTCGCATGCACGGCAGTTCTCAGGCTTAAGGTCGAGCCTGGGTTTTGCCATGTTCTGCGCCGCTGCGCTTCAGGGGAAAACTCCTTACCCCGGCGCCCGAAAGAATACTTCCTTGATTGGCATGAATGCACCCGGGCTGCACCGGGATGGCGGTTGATGCACGAATTTGGTGCGACGCGCTCATGGCTGGTTTTAATAAATCCATATAAATCAATGAAATAAAACCTTGGCACGCTGATTGCAATAACAGCATCGGAGCAGCGAATTCCCCGCCAACGAAGGCGGCCCGATGGCAACGACGTCATGCGCTGAAATGAATTTTGCACCCCCGGGTGCGCGCAACGTTGGAGCCAAAAATGAGTAAACCCCGTCTCGTCCTGATCGGCAATGGCATGGCCGGTGTCCGCACCGTCGAAGAGCTGCTGAAGATCAAGCCTGATCACTACGACATCACCATCTTCGGCGCCGAGCCGCATCCGAACTACAACCGTATTCTCCTTTCCCCGGTGCTGGCCGGCGAAATGACCATCTCCGAGATC
>JAGTRV010000103.1 GCA_018262245.1 Pseudomonadota bacterium
GCGGATTCCGGCGCCGGCAGCTATCATCGCCCGGCACGCGCCGCCAGGATCTTCCAGCAGCGTCTGTTCGACGACGCTCTGGGTCTCGACGAACTTGCGCCAATCCATCGCGCCGATGATCCGCAGGCTGCCGATGCTGTTGCTGATCGACACCTGATCGGCGGCCTGCAACTGAGTCTCGGCCTGCACCATCTGGGCAATCGTCAGGCCCGATTCGGCCAGATGCTGCTCGATCCAGGTCAGCGGCAGCGCCAGCGCCGGGCCGCGGCCCTGCAGGCGGCGAGCCAGTTCGGCGACAAAGGCGCTGACCATCGGCGGTTGCGAGCGCGCCATGTCGGCGATGGTCAGAATCAGGTTCTTCGGGTCATGCTCGGCGGCCTCGATCATCCGGTCCGCCCACAGTTCGGCCAGGTTGCGCTCGTCCCAGCCGGCCGCGATGCGAACCCCGACCCGGCGCAGGTTTTCAATCACGGCCAGGCGCAGCATGATCGGGATCGCCCACAACTCGCCGAGCCGCAGGTCGGTGACCGTTTGATAGGCGGCGACGAAACGGCTCAGCGTTTCCGGATCGACCCGGCCATCGCCATGCGCCACGGTTTCCAGCGCAATGTCGTAAACGCGCGGATGACCGGCCGATGGACCGTTGGCCAGACGCGGTAATTCGCGGCTGTAACCCTTGGGCAGGTGCCGCTTGGCGGTGCGAATCTGTTCCTCGATCAGGTAGAAGTTATCGAGCAGCCATTCTCCAGCCGGCGTGATCCGTCGTTTTTCGGTAGAAACCGAGGTCAGTCGGCGGCAAACATCGACCAGGGTATTTTCATTGGCGGCCAGGCGACCGAGCAGGCGATCCGCGACCGGACCCGCCGCCAGCCGGTGAGCGGCGGCCAGCGCCTTGCCATGCTGCGCCATCTGATCGGCACTGTACAGGGCGGCCCGTAGCGGTGCCTCTTCGGTGGACTGGGCAGCCGACCATTCAGCCTCGCCGAGGCCTTTGATCAACTGGCGAAAATATCCCGGGAGCGACTTGCCTGATTTCAAATTGAACGGCCTTTCCAGAAACAAAAAATCTCACGATGCATGGCGCACCGTGAGATTGACTACTTCAATCCACTGGTCCGGTGCCAGACCAAATTCCTGCACCGGCCCGCGGGCTGATCGTCAATTACTTGATACGCATGTCGTTCTTGACCGAGCTGACGCCCTTGACCGTACGGGCGACCTCGACGGCTTTGCTGGCAGCGGCCTGCGAACTGACGAAACCGCTCAACTGCACGACACCCTTGTAGGTTTCGACATTGATTTCAGCGGATTTCAGGGTGGATTCGCCTAGGATGGCGGCCTTGACCTTGCTGGTGATCATTGCGTCGTCGACGTATTCGCCAGTGCTTTCCGACTTGGAAGTGGATGCGCAACCAACGGCGGTGAGCAGCGTCAGTGACAGAAACAGGGCGGACAGATATTTGCTGAATTGATTCATGGGACTCTCCAATTGGGGGAAACACGGGACTTCCTGATTCCGGCACCGCTTCCCGTTGGAACTTCGACGCCTCAATGACAGAGACTAGTCAGCGATGACGAATGCGTCGGTGTGTTGGCACACATAGCACCCGGTATCAGTTCAGGTCGGCGGAAAAACCACGGTCATTGAGCAGCAGGCGGGCGAATTCATCGGCCGGCAAAGGACGGCCGAACAGGAAGCCCTGCCCTTCATCGCAATGCAGCGTGCGCAGGAAAGCCAGTTGCTCCTCGGTTTCCACGCCCTCTGCAACGACGCGCTGCTTGAGGTTCTTGCCCATGCCGATCATGGCGCCGACGATGCTGGCATCGTCCGGATCGATAGCAATGTCATGAACGAACGACTGGTCGATCTTCAGGGTATTGATCGGAAAGCGCTTCAAATAGCTGAGGCTCGAATAGCCGGTGCCAAAGTCGTCGATGGCCAGCTGCATGCCCATCGTCTTCAGCGCTTCCAGTACCGTCGCCGACGATTCGGCATCGTGCATCAGGATGCTTTCGGTCAATTCCAGTTCGAGATAACTGGGCAGCATGCCGGTTTCCTTCAGGATCAGTGCCACCCCTTCGAGAAAGTCCTTGTGGCGAAACTCGACAGCTGAAATGTTGACTGAAACGGGCACGGCCACCAGCCCGGACTCCTGCCAGGCACGCACCTGACGACAGGCTTCACGCAGTACCCAACTGCCAATCGGGACGATCAGACCCGATTCTTCGGCGATCGGCACGAACTGCTTGGGATAAACCAGCCCATGTTCCGGATCCTGCCAGCGGATCAGGGCTTCGCTGCCGATCATCAGCCCTGAAGCCAGATCGATCTTGGGCTGGTAATAAAGCATGAACTCCCCCTGGCGCAGGGCGCGGCGCAAGTTACCTTCGATAAACAGGCGCCGGACGGCACGGGTATTCATTTCGGTGGTGAAAAACTGGTAATTGTTCCGGCCGTTGGCCTTGGCGTGATACATCGCGGTATCGGCATTCTTCATCACGGCATCAGCATCCATCCCATCATCGGGATAAATGCTGATACCGATGCTCAGGGAGACGTGAAGCTCATTCCCGGCAATCAGGCAGGGTTCGGCAAAAGCAGCGAGAAGTTTTTCAGCAATCGGCGCGGCATCCCTCGCCTGCTCGATCTCGGCAAGCAGGATCACGAACTCATCCCCGCCCTGCCGGCAAACCGTGTCGGTATCGCGGATGCAGACGATCAGACGCTCGGCGACCTGTTGCAGCAACTGGTCGCCGACGGCATGCCCAAGGGAGTCGTTGATATGCTTGAAATAGTCGAGGTCGAGAAACAACATTCCGACCCGCTTGTTGTGCCGCCGCGCCTGGCCAATCGCTCGCGAAAGGCGCTCAGTCAGCAAGGCCCGATTCGGCAAGCCGGTCAGGAAATCGTGCTGGGCCAGATGCGCCATTTTCAGCGCCATGGCCCGCGACTCGCTGACGTCGTGAAAAACAATGACCGCACCGGCCACCTGGCCGTCCCGGTTATGAATCGGCGCCGCCGAATCCTCGATAGCAGCTTCCAGACCATCACGATGAAGAAGGATGCTGTCCGCGGCCAGCCCGACCGTTCGATTCTCGCGAATGGCCAGCTGCGCTGGATTTGGCGCCACCTCACGAGTTGTACCGTTGAGAATTCTGAACACCTCGGACAGCGGCTGACCGATAGCCGCCTCCCTGGGCCAGCCGGTCATCATCTCGGCGACAAGATTCAGGTAGGTCACATCACCCTTCAGATTGGTCGTCAATACCGCGTCGCCGATGGAATTGAGCGTTACCTGGGCGCGCTCCTTTTCCTCGAACAGGGCGTCCTCCGTTATCTTGCGTTCGCTGATGTCTTCAACCGTCTGAACATGGCCGCGCAAATGCTGGCCATCCAGCATGGCCGCCGCATTCAGGCGGGCCCAGACGATGCTGCCGTCGGCTCGCAGAAACCTGGCTTCCGTCTGAAATGTTGCCTCACCGAGCGCCGCTGCCCGCCATTCGAGCAGGACGCGCTGGCGATCATCGGGATGTATCGCCATGCTCCAGTTGGTGCCCAGGGTCTGTTCCAGATTCAGCCCCGATATCTTGTGATAGGCCGCGTTGGTATAAACGCATTCGCCGTGGATGTCCGAGACGAAGATGCCAAGCGGCGAGGCATCGCTCATGGCACGAAAACGGGCTTCGCTGAGAGTCAGGGCCTGGCGTGTTGTCTTGCGCTCTATCAGGTAGCGCAGCGTGCGCGGCAACCAGTGGGCATCGACCAGGCCCTTGACGAGGTAATCGTCAGCGCCGTTCTGTACGGCCAGGCGTGCCACCTCTTCATCGTCGGCCGAACTCAGGATGAGAATCAGTGCATTGGCCGCCAGGCGGGAGACCTGCTCGAAAACTGCTATGCCCTGTCCATCAGGCAAACTGAGATCGAGCAGGACGATATCGAAATTCGCCTTGCCCAGACAGTTCAGGGCCTCAGACAGACGTCCAGCCTTTTCGATCTGGTAGGTCGCCCCTCCTTGGTGAGCCAGTGCCGCTTCGATCAGTCGGGCGTCGTCCGAATTGTCTTCAACCAGAAGTACGTGAAGCGCAGCATCATTCATCGCCCGGTCTCCTGACTTGCTTCAGAACAGCTCGCCGGTCACTGGTGAGGCACCGGTGTTTCGGTAAAGAGATACTCCTTGAGCTGTCCGGAAAAGCGCTCGTCCTTCCGTCGTATCCACTCGAGAAGCATGGCGGCATGCTCCTTTTCCTCATCGCGGTTGTGTTCGATGATGGCTTTCAAACCAACATCCTGGCAGGCAGCGGCACGCTGGTTGTACCAGTCGACCGCCTCCAGTTCCTCCATCAGGGAAACCAGCGCCCGGTGCATGTCGCGGATTTCGGCGGGTAGTTCGTCGACGGGTTCGTGATAACCGACACTAGACATTGATGGCTCCTGAATTGATGGGGGTAAGCGTGGATCAGCGGCGGCTGATCAAGGCGCCGATGAAGACACCGGCGGCCGCGGCGATGCCGGCGACTTTCCAGGGATTCGCCCGCACGTATTCGTGGGTTAAATTGGCGGCGCCACAAGCCTTTTCCGACACCGCATGGCGCGTTGCGGAGAACTCTTCGGCCACGGAATGGCTGGCGTCCTTGAGCAGATGGTCGGCCTTGCCGACCATCCCCTTGAACAGGCTTTCCTTCGGGCTTTCGGTCGATCCCGGCGTGGTAGTGATTTCTGTACTCATGATTTCTCCTGGTGTCTGCAATGCGTGGTTGTAGGGAAGGACGGACCATCCGACTGGATGGCCACTCCATTCCTCTGACATGCATCTTCAGTGCTGGCAAATGCCGGGTCTGTGCGCTGGCGAACAGACCACGGTGATCGCCTCCGTAAGATGAGAGGCACCGCATTAATCGTTAATGCCCCGCAACACTGAGGAGAAAGAAATGAGCTTGGGAACCATTCTGTTGATCGTTCTGGTCCTGTTATTGATCGGCGCCATTCCAAGCTGGCCGCATAGCCGGGGCTGGGGATATGGCCCAAGCGGCGGCATCGGGCTGGTCGTGGTCATCCTGCTCGTTCTTGTACTGCTGGGCAGGATTTAGCCCCAAAAACCACACCGGAGATTCAAGTCATGATGCAAAACAAAAGCACGTTTATTGCCGTTTCACTGCTCCTTGCGCTCGGCCTGAGCGCTTGCGACAAGCCAGGATCAGCCGAAAAGGCGGGCAAGAAAATGGATCAGGTCGCCAGCGATACCGGCAAGACGGTCGGCGATACCGTCGGAAAAGTCGAAAAGAAGATGACCGAGCAAGGCGAGAAAACCGCTCAGGTATTCGATGACACGGAAATCACCGCCAAAGTCAAAGCTGAACTAATGGGTGAACCAGGCCTCAAGTCGATGCAAATCAGTGTCGACACCATCAAGGGGGTTGTCACGCTGAGCGGTACGGTTGATTCGAAAGCCAACAGTGACAAGGCCAGGGCCCGAACGATGGCGATTAGCGGTGTCAAGGACGTGACTAACCAGCTCGTCATTACAGCCAGCAAATAAGTACGAACCACCACCCGCACTAAAGGAGCAAATCATGGAACTGCATAAAGAATATAGAGAAAAAATGGGCGCACAACTCAAGGAGTGGAGCGCTCAGGTCAATCTGCTGGAAGCCAAGATAGACAGCTTTACCGCCGACATGAAAATCATGCGCGCGGAAGAGATTCAGGCCTTACGCGCCAAGCAGCACGCGGCCGGCGACAAGATGAAGGAACTCGGCAAGTCAACCGGCGACGCCTGGGAACAGGTCAGAGTGACCGCCGACAAGATGTGGGACGACCTGAAGACCGGACTGAGCGACGCACAGTCGAAATTCAAGCAGTAATCAGAATGGCGCCTGAGGGCGCCATTTTTTTGTCATGTAAAGACAGGATGGGCGGCGAATCGAGCCTGGCATCCCGCTGTGTGGGCTACCCCACAGACCTTCGCCGTCACACCCGGACAATCGTTCTGATGAATGGGCAACCGGCCGGCCATTGACCGACTCACCGTTGCCACCTGTTGAAACGGAGGAAGGCAATGCGTAAACAACTGATCGTCCTGGGGATATTGCTCCATTTTGCTGCGCCGGCACCGGCTCAGGTGAGCTTTGGCTTCGGTTTCCAGACGGATAACGTCAGCATCAGCCTGTCGACCTACCCGAATCTGGTCCGGGTGCCCGGCTACCCGGTCTATTACGCCTCGGGCCTGAATTCAAACTACTTTTTCTACGACGGCATGTACTGGATTTTCGAGTCTGACCGCTGGTATTCGAGTTCCTGGTACAACGGCCCGTGGATGATGGTCGATCCGGACTTCATTCCCCTCTACCTGTTGCGTGTTCCGGTGCGCTACTACCGCCGTCCACCGACCTTTTTCATGGGCTGGCAAGGCAACTCGCCGCCGCGCTGGGATGAGCATTGGGGCAATGACTGGTCGCAACGCCGTCGCGGCTGGGATCACTGGAACCGCCGAGCCACGCCCGCCCCGGCCCCGCTACCGACCTATCAACGCAATTACGCCGGGGAGCGTTACCCGTCCCCGGATCGGCAGCCGGTCCTGCAAAGCCAGAACTATCGCCACCAAGCACGCGATCCGCTGGTTCGCCAGCAATCCCAGGCGTCGCCACCGCCGAGAAACCAGCCCGAACATGATCAACGCGGCAGAGCGGAAGCCCCCCAACGGAGAAACGCCGAGCCTTCGGCGGCACCGCAACGCCCCGCTCCTTCAGTCAGGCAGGATGCCCCGGCCGCCAATCAGGAACAGCAACCCCAACGGGCCCGGGAAAACCGGGAGCAACAGCGCGCCCCTCAGGCGGACCCACGGATGGAAGAGCGCCCTGCCCCACGCAATAATCCGCAGCCTCCGCGCGAGACCAACCTGCGTCCACAGGTTGAACCTGCCCAGCAGCAGGCTCGACCGCCCAATGAGGACCGACCAGCTTCCCGCCAGCCGGATCAAGGCCAGCGCCAAGGACAACAACGGGAACGGGACAACTCGGACGAGCGTGGTCAGGGACGCGGCCGATAAGTCTTTGGAAGCCTGGCGTTTTTCAAGCACAAAAGCTTAGGCGAGCCATGACTCTCATCCCGGTGGCGCCGGCTGAAATCACCCGGACATCCTCACAGGAACTGGCGGTATCAGGTTCCTGGACGGCGCATGGCATTGGTCAGATCGAAACGCAACTCGAGGCCCTGTCAGCATCTTTTGGCTCGACCATGGTCATTGATGCTTCGCGGATTGAGGCCTTTGATACGACAGGTGCCTGGGTCATGGAAAAGCTGCGCCGTCGCCTTTTTTGTGATTCTATAGTTATTGAAATCATATATTTGCAGCCTGACTTTGCCAAACTACTTGAAGTTGTTGGCCAGGAAGTCAGTCGTCAAGCTGGAACCGGCAAGCAGGCTGCCAGCGAGCCCCCGACCCGGCTCACCAGCCTTGGCCTGGGCGCGGCGGCGGCTTTTGAACAGGGCATGGCACTCCTTGGCTTTGTCGGGGAATGCACCCTCACTCTCGGACGATGCCTTGCCCGCCCGAGCTGCCTTCGCTGGCGCCCTATCCTCTACAACATTCGCAGCGCCGGCTTCGACGCCCTGCCCATCGTTGGCATTCTCGCCTTGTTGCTCGGCATCGTCGTCGCCTACCAGGGAGCAGACCAGCTCAGGCAGTACGGCGCCAACATCTTTGTCGCTGATCTGGTTGGCCTCTCGATGTTGCGCGAATTCGCACCGTTGATCACGGCCATCATTGTCGCCGGTCGCTCCGGTTCGGCCTACGCCGCGCAGATCGGCACCATGGCCGTTACCGAGGAGATCGACGCGATGCGCACCATCGGCATAGCGCCGCTTGAACTGCTGGTGCTGCCAAAAATCTTCGCCATGATCATCGTGCTGCCGCTGCTCACGGTGTTTGCCGACGTCCTTGGCGTCTTGGGCGGCATGCTGATGGCGCGCGCCCAGCTTGCGGTCAGTTACGCTGAATTCCTTGACCGCTTCGTCAAGACGGTCAGCGTCACCGCTTATCTGATCGGCATTGGCAAGGCACCGGTGTTTGCCGTCATCATCGTCACAATCGGCTGTTTTCAGGGTTTTCGCACCCATGGCGGGCCTGACAGTGTCGGTCGCCAGACCACGCGCAGCGTCGTCCAGTCGATATTCCTGGTTATCGTGGCCGACGCGCTGTTCTCGGTCGCCTTCAGCGCACTGGATCTCTGAGATGACAAGCCTGGCTTCCCCGGACAATACCGTCATCGAGATCAGCCAACTGACAACGCGCTTCGGTGATCATGTCGTGCATGCCGGACTTGATCTGGTCGTCCGCCGGGCGGAGATCTTCGCGCTGGTCGGCGGCTCAGGCTCCGGAAAATCGACGCTGCTCCGGGAAATCATCCTGCTGCAGCAACCCGAGTCGGGCTCCATCAAGGTACTCGGTGTTGATCTGGAAAATATCAGCGATGCGGCCGCCCTGGCCCTGCGCCAGCGCTGGGGCGTCATGTTCCAGAGCGGCGGCCTGTTTGGTTCGCTGACGATCAGGGAAAACGTCGGTCTGCCGCTGCGTGAGCACACCGGACTGAGCGACACGCTGATCAATGAAATTTCCGAATGGAAGCTGGCCATGGCCGGCCTTGATCCTGAAGTCGGGGCGCAATATCCGTCCGAATTGAGCGGTGGCATGATGAAACGAGCTTCTCTCGCCCGTGCGCTGGCGCTCGACCCGGAACTGCTCTTTCTCGATGAACCGACGGCTGGCCTCGACCCCGAGAGCGCCGACGAAATCGACCAGCTGATCAGAAAACTGCGTGATCTCTTTGGCCTGAGCATCGTCATCATCACGCACGACCTCGATCTCCTTTGGCAAGTCACCGACCGCGTTGCCGTGCTGGCCGACGGCAAGGTACAGGGCATCGGAACGATGGCCGAATTGTCCGGGATCGACCTTCCCGCCACCCGGAAGTTCTTCGACGGCCCGCGCGGACGGGCGGCGCAGCAGCAGGCTGCCGCACCAAACCATCAACAAGACAGGATGAAATGATGGAAACGAAAGTAAATTACGCCGTTGTCGGCGCCTTCGTCCTGGTCCTCGGTGCCGTACTGGTCGCTGCCACGCTCTGGCTTGCCTCGGGCGGTGCCTTCCAGAAGAAATATGACCTCTATCTGGCGATCGAAGACGAATCGGTCGCTGGCCTTAACCTGAATGCGCCGGTCAAATACAACGGCGTCGATGTTGGCAAGGTGCGCCAAATCCAGCTCGATCCAAGCAACCCGGAGCGGGTCAACCTGATCTTCGCCATCGAGCGCGGCACGCCGATCAAGGAGGACACCGTGGCCGTCCTCAAAACGCAGGGCCTGACCGGCATTGCCTATGTCGAACTGAGCGGCGGTGCCGACCATGCGCCGCTGCTGCGCGCTGCAGAGGGCAGCGAATATCCGCTCATCCGGACCAAGCCCTCGCTCAGTGCTCGCCTGGAGAATGTACTGAGCAGTGTTCTGGCCAAGCTCGACAGCACCTCGAACAATCTCAATGCCATCCTCAGCGCGGAAAACCAGGCAGCCTTCAAGAGCACCCTGGCCGACCTTGCCAGCGTCGCGCACACCATCGCCGAACGCAAGGAAACGATCGATGCCGGCCTGATCGATGCGGCCCGGACGATGAAACATTCCGCCCAGGCCAGTGCCGGGCTTGAGCCGCTGATCGCCCGCCTTGGCCGTAGCGCTGATGCCGTCGAAAAGATGGGCAACGAAGTGGCAAAAACCAGCGCCAGTGCGGGCCAGACCATCAACTCGCTAGGCAGCGATGCCAGCCGCTTCACCGCTGAAACCCTGCCCCAGCTGGAACGTCTGCTTGGTGAACTGAGTGCGCTGACCACCTCGCTGCGCCGCCTCAGCGAACAAACCGAACGTGATCCTTCCGGCCTGTTGTTCGGGCACCGGCCAGTGCCGGAGGGACCAGGAGAGTCATCACGAGGAGCTCGGAAGCCATGATCAGATCATCCCAAACACGCCTGTGCTGGCTGGGTAGCGCCGGTATTTTTCTGGCACTGCTTGGCGCCTGCAGCATTCTCGACACGAACCAGAAGGCACAGCCTGCCTTTTATTCGCTTTATACGGCCCGCCCTGGGGTCAAACTGTCGACGCCTGCGTCAGGGGCAACCAAGCTCCCGACACTGATCGTCAATCCACCGCATGCCGCGCCTGGTTTCGATAGCCACCGCATCATCTACATCCGCGAGCCCCACCAACTGGAATACTTCTCCCACAGCGAATGGGTAGACACACCGGCCCGGATGATCGCCCCAAGCGTGGTCGCCGCGCTCGAAAACACGGGAGCCTTCCGCGCGGTTGTCCTGACGCCCAGCGCGGCTGCCGGCGACTTGCGCCTCGATGTGGAAATCCTTCGTCTGCAGCATGAATTTGACAACACACCAAGCCGCGTCCGATTCACCCTGCGAGCCTATCTGCTTGACAACAAAACCCGTCAGATCCTGGCCTGGCGAGAATTTGACGAGATGGTTGCAGCGGCACAAGGAGACCCCCACGGGGGCGTCATCGCGGCAAATGCAGCTGTGGAAAAA
>JAGTRV010000264.1 GCA_018262245.1 Pseudomonadota bacterium
CGAGGACATCGCGGTGATGCAGTTGCTGTTCAAGAAGGAAGTCGATGGCAAGGCGGTGATCAGCCCCAATCTGCGGGCGCCGCTGGTCATCAACACGCGAGCCCGGGTCGGCCTGCAGAAAGTGATGGAATCGCTGCGTCCGAACATTACGCTGTCGAATCTGTCGAGCGCCGTCTGAACCTCGACCGCGCTTGAAAATGCGGGGCTGCGGCCCCGCATTGTCGTTTACAGCGGCGTCAGCGCCGTGCGGTAACGGCCGGCGTTATCGACATAGTGTTCGGCCGATTTTTGCAGATTGGCGACCTCTGCATCGCTCAGTTCGCGTACCACCTTGCCCGGCGAGCCGACGATCAGCACGCGGTCGGGAAAGACCTTGCCTTCCGGAATCAGCGTGTTGGCGCCAACGATGCAGCCTTTGCCGATCACCGCCCGGTTGAGGATTACCGAGCCGATGCCGATCAGGCTGCCATCGCCGACCGTGCAACCGTGCAGCATGACGAGATGGCCGACGGTGACGTTGTTGCCAATGTGCATCGGCACGCCTTCGTCAGTGTGCAACACCGAACCATCCTGGATGTTGGTGTTGTCGCCGATGTGAATCGGGTCGTTGTCGCCGCGCAGCGTGGCGTTCCACCAGATCGAGGCGTTGGCGCCGAGCCGGATGTCGCCGATCAGCGTGGCATTGGGGGCAACCCAGGCATTTGCGCCGAGTTGGGGCTGTTTGTCGCCGAGGCGGAACAGGGGCATGTCGTCTCCATTTTCTGAAAATTGGCTTTTTTGCGGTGTCGACCGCAGGCATTGTCCGATTCTACGGCGGCTGCGAATGCGGACCCAAGCGGCTGCGTTTCAGTCGGCCCGAATATTTTATTCCTTGGACATTTTTGCCTTCGTTTCCTAAGCTCAAGCGATGGGGCCGCCGGCTCGGCGTGCCTGACTCAAGTCGCTCTGCCAAAGAGGTGAACAAGATGATTCCCTGGTTCTGGATTTGGTCCCCGCAGTTGCATTACCCGTGGAGCGGCAGCGTTGCCCAGCAGATCGAGCCGAATACCAACTGGTTTTTCGATGCAATCTTGCCGACCGCCGGTGTCGCCCGGATCGAGAAAAAGGCTTTCGAGCGTGCCTCCTACGGCAAGCAGCTCGGGCTGATTACCGAAGTCCTGCTCGAGCTGTGCGCAGAGGGCAAGATCGACTCGGCCAAGGTGACGCAGTCGCTTGGCGACCTGCGGCAGATTCATGACGATATCGAGACGCTGAAGAAAAAGGAATTCGCTGCCACGGCGCGCAGCATCGCCGACGATATCGAACGCCTGAAGGCGCAAAGTCCGGCCGAGTACGCCCTGCTGATGCAGCGCCTCGGCCGCTAAACGTCAGTCGATCGGAGGAGTGAAATCATGCAGATCAGCGAACAAGTCATCCGCAATGCACTGCCGCTCTGTCGCGACCCGGCCGGCTGGGCGCCGGTGCTGTCGGCAGCCATGCAGCATTACGAGATCGATACGCCGGCCCGCATCGCCAGCTTTCTGGCGCAGACCGGCCATGAGTCGGGGCAGTTCAATCGCTTGGTCGAAAGCCTGAATTACACGACGCCGCAACGCCTGATGAAGGTCTGGCCGAAGCGCTTTCCGAGCGAGGCGATTGCCGCGCCTTACGTCAGGAACGAAGAGCGCCTGGCGAATTATGTCTATGCCAATCGTCTCGGCAACGGCGACGCGCAGTCCGGCGATGGCTACAAGTACCGCGGTCGCGGCCTGATTCAGGTCACCGGTCGGAGCAATTACGCCGCCTGCGCCAAGGCCCTCGGCCTCGATCTGCTGCATGACCCAGGCCTGCTCATCCAGCCCCGGTATGCCGCGCTCAGCGCTGCCTGGTTCTGGAATTCACGCGGCCTGAATGCGTTGGCCGACGACCGGACCGGCGACGACGACCTGGAGGATTTCACCGTCATTACCCGCACGATCAACGGCGGCACGCAGGGGCTGAAGGAGCGGCTGGCGTTGCTCAATGCGCTTGAACGCCAGCTCGCCTGAGGGCCTGCGCCATGAAAAAAACGCCTGCTTTATCCGCTTCGGCGGCGGTTCGTCGCCCGTCGGCTGTGAATAAACCAAGTAAAGAGGAAAAACAAATGGCGATCTTCCGAGAAAAACCCTATACGGGCATCAATTTCGTCGTCGATCTGGGTAATGGCGATGAGTTCGGGCCGGAAAGCGGGCTGTGCGAGGTGGTTTTCCCCGAGGCCCGTGTGCAGATGCTCGATTACCGCAACGGCAACGACAAGGAATCGCAAGCCCGCAAGCTACAGACGCTGACCCGCTACGGCAACCTGCTGCTGCGCCGTGGCGTTATCGGCTCCCTGCTTTGGTATCAATGGTGGAATGCGCTGCGCAACCAGGACATCAAGGCAACCCGCACCATCACCGTCAAGCTGCTCAACGAGGACCGCAGCGAGGTCGTGCTGCTCTGGAAGTTCCTGCAGGCGAGACCGGTCAATTATCAGGTCTCGCCGCTGAATGCGCTGGGCTTGGAGCCCTTGATCGAGACTCTGGAAGTTGCCTTCGACCGTTTCGAAATGGAGTGAGATTTCAGGCGGCAACCGTGTCGTTCTGGCTTAACCGCTGGACGATCAGGCTGCCGATCATGTCGCCTTCGACATTGACGGCAGTGCGGACGGTGTCGAGGATGCGGTCGATCGGCAGCAGGATGGCGATGGCGGCGCTGGGCAGGCCGACCGATTCGAGGACCAGCACCATGCTCAGCATGCCGACGCTGGGGATGCCGGGGGCGCCGATGGCGCCGAGCATGGCGACGAAGAAGATGATCGCCTGACTGGCGATGTCGAGTTCGATGCCGGCCAGGCGGGCGACGAAGAGGGCGGCCGCCGCTTCGTAGAGGGCTGTGCCGTCCATGTTGACGGTGGCGCCGAGCGGCACGACGAAGTTGGCGATATCCTTTTTGACATGCAGGTGCTGCTCGGTGCAGCGCAAGGTGATGGGCAGCGTCGCCGAGCTTGAACTGGTGGCAAAGGCGGTGATCAGCGCTTCGCGGGCGCCGCGCCAGAAACGCAGCGGCGAGATGCGCGTTACGGCATAGAGCAGCAGCGGCAGGACGATGACGCCGTGGAACAGCGTGCTGCCGATGACGACGCCGATGAAGTGGAGCAGGCTGCCGAGCAGCGCGGCGTTCTGGCTGGCGACCAGTTGCAGCAGCAGCGCGGCGATGCCGAACGGCGCCAGGCGCATGATCCAGCCGACGATCATCAGGCAGAGTTCCTGCAACTCCTGAATCAGCAGGCGCAGGTTGCGGTAGCGCTCGCCGCCGACGACCAGCGCAATGCCGAGGAAGAGGGCGATGATGACGATGGCCAGCATGTCGCCCTGGGCCAGTGCCTTGAACGGATTCTGGAACAGGCCGTGCAGGAACTGGGCGATATATTCCGGCAGCGGCATCTGCCGCGCCTGAAAGTTCTTGGTGGCCTCGGCAAACATCTCCAGTTGCATGCCTTTGCCCGGCTCGAACAGGTGCGCCGCGCCGAAGCCGATCAGGATGGCCAGTGCCATCGACAGGCCGAAGAAGGCGAGGGTCGTGATCCATACCCGGTGCATTTTCTGGTTGGCCCGCAGATTGGCGACGCCGACGACAATCGAGGCGAAGACCAGCGGCACCAGCACCATGCGCAGCAGATCGAGAAACAGGGTGCCGAGCAGCTTGGCACCATACAGCGTGTCCTGGCTCAGCGGCGTCGGACCGGCGGCATTGAGCCAGAGGCCGCCGGCTATGCCGAGCAGGCAACCGATCAGGATCTGAGTATTCAGTGAGAGGCGGGACATGGTGGTTTTTCTGGGAAGAAGTCGGTCGTATTCTATCCGGCCGGTGTTGCATTGCAGCACCGGGCACAGGCTGGCATCATGGCCGCCATTCGACAGGGAGCTGAAATTGAACGATTTTGCCGGGTTGACCGCAGCATTGCTGGAATTCCGCGACGCCCGCGACTGGCGGCAGTTTCATTCGCT
>JAGTRV010000265.1 GCA_018262245.1 Pseudomonadota bacterium
CGACCTGCATGCTGCTGATGACGGTCTCCGGCCTGCTCATCTGGCGCGCCTGGTTCGGTTTCGACATCACGCTCGTCCGCCTGGGCGCCGTGGTGCATGCCGCAGCCGGCGCCGTGATGATCGGCATGATCTTCGTCCACGTCTATGCCGCCATCTGGGTCAAGGGCACCATCCGCGCCATGTGGTACGGCACGGTGACCCGGGGTTGGGCCAAGCAGCATCACCGTGGCTGGTACCGTCAGGTGACCGGCAAATAAGTTATTAGCTTTACTTGCGTTCAGAGGGGCTCTGCGGGGAATATCCCGCATCCCCTTCTTTTTTCAAAAACAACTCGATAGCCCACCGCAAGATGTCGCCAAGGGCAGAAAAAATCCAATATAACCATGCAGACCCAACCGATCGATTTCCATCCACCGGCCGAAGAGGCTGCACCCTACCTGTTACCGAATCCCGGTTCGATTTTTGCCGACCGCGCCGCGCGCTTTGCCGCGCTGGCCGAAGAACACAGCCTGGGTGACTGGCTCCGCTTCCTTGGCCAACTCAGCCAGGCCCAGCACGAAATTCTGAAAGGCATCCCCACGCTGCCCTTGCCCGACGCGGCCAGCCTCGAACAGGCGCGCACCCACGGCATGCCACCGCTCAATGCATCATCCATGACCCGCCCTGCTGCCTGGCGCTTTGCGCTGCAGCAACTGGCCCTGCGCCTTGAAAAAACCGCCCCCGAAGGCGCAAAGAAAGCGCTCAAAGGCTTGTTTTCCGCCAGTGATGCCGATCTGGAGAAACTGGCCGACATGCTGCTGGCCGGCGAGCCCGATAGCGAATACGCCGCCCAACTGCCCTTCGTCGCGGCCGCCCTGCAAATTGTCTTCACGGCGCTGGCCAGCCAGCTCGATACTAGGCAACTTCAACCGCTTGATGCCCATGGCGTCTGCCCCTGCTGCGGCAGCCTGCCGGTCGCCAGTGTCGTGCGCCTGGGCGCCACGATCAACAACCTGCGCTACCTGCACTGCTCGCTGTGCAATACCGAATGGAATGTTCCTCGTGCCACCTGCACCGCCTGCAATACCGACAAGGGCGTGGCCCTGCATGAAGTCGAGGGCAGCAAGGGTGCCGTCCGCGCCGAAACCTGCGATGCCTGCAAGAGCTACCTGAAAATCGCCTATCAGGAGAAAGACCCGCGTGTTGACCCGGTCGCTGACGACCTCGCCACGCTGGCCCTCGACATGCTGGTCGACGAAGCCGGCTACGAGCGCTCCGGCCCCAACCTGTTGCTGATTGGCGCCAACGCTTAAGCCCATTGATCAACCTTTCTGCCCGGTCCGGGTGAAAGCCTATGAACGAAAAACGAAATCTACCCGCGGTTGACCGCGTTCTGGCCCAGCTAGCCGATCTCATTGAAGCGCATGGCCGCCAGCTGGTCACCGGCTGTGTCCGCGCCGAACTGGCTGCCGCCCGCGAAGGCCTGAAACATGGCCTGCCGCTGCCCGATGAAACCGCCCTGCTCGCCGCCATCCGGCGCCGGGCCGACGATGCCGGCCGGGCCAATCTGCGCCCCGTCTTCAACCTGACCGGCACGGTGCTGCACACCAACCTCGGCCGCGCCCAGCTGGCCGAAGAAGCCATTGCCGCCATGGTCGAAGCCGCCCGTTCACCCTGTGCGCTGGAATACGACCTGGCCTCCGGTGGCCGCGGTGATCGCGACGATCTGGTGTCCGGCCTGCTCGCCGAACTGATCGCCGGCGGCTCACCCGAAATCGCCGCCACCATCGTCAACAACAACGCTGCCGCTGTACTGCTCACCCTGAACGCCCTCGCCCAGGGCAAGGAGGCCGTGGTATCGCGTGGCGAGCTGGTCGAGATCGGCGGCGCTTTCCGCATTCCCGACGTGATGCGCCGGGCGCAGGTCAAGCTGCACGAAATCGGCACCACCAACCGCACCCACGCCAAGGACTTTCAGGAAGCCATCAATCCCAAAACGGCCTTGCTGATGAAGATCCACACCAGTAACTACGCCGTCACCGGTTTCACGGCAGCCGTCGACGAAAAGGTGATAGCTGAAATCGCCCACGCCGCCAACCTGCCCTTCGTCATCGACCTCGGCAGCGGCACGCTGTGCGACTTCGCCGCCCATGGTCTGCCAGCCGAGCCGACGCCGCAACAGGCACTGGCCGCTGGTGCCGACATCGTCACCTTCTCCGGCGACAAGCTGCTCGGTGGCCCACAGGCCGGGCTGATCGTCGGCCGCAAGGACTTGATCGCCAGGATCAAGAAAAACCCGCTGAAGCGCGCCCTGCGCGTCGGAAAAACCACGCTGGCCGCACTGGAAGCGACCCTGCGCCTGTATCGCGACCCGGATCGCCTGTCCGAACGCCTGCCAACCTTGCGCCTGCTGACCCGGCCGGTGACGGAAATTACCGCGCTGGCTGAACGGGTGCTGCCGGCAGCCCAAGCCGCCCTCGGCGATCTGGCTATTGCCAGCATTCAGCCGTGCAGCAGCCAGATCGGCAGCGGTGCCCTGCCGGTCGAGCGGCTCCCCTCAGCCGCCCTGGTCTGCCGACCCACCGCCAGAAAACCGGGCAAGGCTTTGCTCGCCATTGAGGCCGCCTTCCGCGGTTTGCCGACGCCGGTCATCGGCTACATCCGCGACGACGCGTATCATCTCGACCTGCGTTGCCTGGAAGCGAAAGACGAAGCCCGCTTCGTGGCGCAACTGCAACAACTGAAGTTTTGAAAATAGCCTCGCTGGGCAGTCTGCGTACCGCCTGCTGTTTTCTTTCGTGCCTGAAAAGGCACCCCCTTAAATCCGGGCATCTCCGTGCCCGGGTGGTTCAAATAATGGAGAAGAGAGCATGACCTTCAATCGCCGGCAATTCCTGGCGGCAGGTGCAGCGCTGGGGGCCACGACGGCCATCGCCCAGCCGACCAGCCCGCTGCCTTTCCTGATCAACATGCAGTCCGACCCGCTGCTGCCCAAAGCCACCGGCAAGCGCGTCGTCATCTGTGGCGGCGGCTGGGGCGGCATCAGCGCCGCCAAACACCTGAAGAAACTCGATCCGACGCTGGAAGTCGTGGTGCTCGAACGCAACCCGGTTTTCTTCTCCTGCCCGATGAGCAACAAGTGGCTGGTCGATATCGTCGACGTCCAGTTCCTGACCTTCAGCTACCTCGAAGTCGCCCAGAAATACGATTACCGCTTCATCCAGACCGAAGTCACTGCCTTCGAGCGCGAGCGCAAACGCGTCATCACCGCCCAGGGCTGGCTCGATTACGACTACCTGATCATCGGCAGCGGCATCCGTTACAACTACGAGGCCTGGTTCGGCAACGACCGCAAGGCAGCGGAATACACCCGCGCCATGTTCCCGGCTGCCTACATCCCGAACGCCGAGCACTTCCGCCTCAAGCAGAGCATCCAGAATTTCAAGGGCGGAGATCTGGTCATGACCCTGCCGCCACCGCCGCATCGCTGCCCGCCGTCGCCCTATGAGCGTGCCTGCCTGATCGCCGGCCTGTTCAAGGAGCGCAAGATCAAGGGACGAATCACCATCCTCGACCCGAAACCGAGCCCGGCGCCGATCACTGGCGGCTTCCAGGAAGCATTCGAGAACCTCTACAAGGACCAGATCACCTACGTGCCAAAGGCCGTGATCAAGGAAGTCGATCCCTTCAACAAGAAGATCAAGACCGCCGTCGGCGACTTCAGCTTCGACCACAGCATCCTGATGGCCCCGCACCAGGCCGGCGACATGGCCTGGAAGGCCGGCGTCATCGGCAAGAACGACGAAGGCAAGCCGACCGGCTGGGCCGGCGTCGATCCCTTCTTCCTGAACATGAAGGATGACCCTGACGTTTATGTGATTGGCGACTCGGTCGGCATGGTTTCGCCGCAGTTCCGCTTCTACCCGAAGGCCGGGCACGTCGCCAACTACCAGGGCCGCATCGTCGCCAAATACATTGCCGAACGCGTCAAGGGGCGCGAGCCGAAGTACGC
>JAGTRV010000266.1 GCA_018262245.1 Pseudomonadota bacterium
GCCGCCATGAAATCCTCAGCGACCAGGGTGTCACTTAAGAAAAAACTGTCCCAAGTTTGCCCCAGCGGCGCGATGATTCGCTCGCAACCACGTGCCCGCACATCCACCCGCTTGACGTTGTCGGGCAAACGCAGCTCGGCGGGAAGCCTGATCGCCTGACTGCGATTATTAGTGAATACAGTGGTAGTAGTCATGCGTTGCTCCCTTCAGTCAGTATGGATAGCGCATCAATATATCCCAAATACAATGCAACGTCTAATCGCCCAGTAAACTGGGCTCCTACCCAAGCACCAAGGCACCGAGCGCGGTGCACGAGCCCCTCCCGAGCCCAGCTTGCTGGGCGATGCAGCGGTTGATGCGCCACCACTCCTATCGCCCAGCAAAGCTGGGCTCCTACAAAAATGCCGAGCGCCGTGCAGCTCTATTTCTCCCTCGCCAAAAAATCCGCAGCAACCCGGCGCAGCCCCTCGTCGACGCCAAGCGGTGGCGACCAGCCCAATAAGGTCCTGGCCTTGGAAATGTCGACTCGCAACGAGCCGCATAGCCGTTGCGCGAATTCACCTTTCCCCAACAGCGATGCCGCTGAACTCAACATCCATCGGGGCACCGGAAGCAAGCGCGACGGCTTACCCAGCGCGGCTGCCATGCGAACAAGCAGTTCGGTAGTAGACAAATCCTCGCCATCACTGACCAGAAAAGTCTGGTTCGCTGCCGCCGGATGAGCAGCGCAGGTCATCAGAAAATCGACCAGATTGTCCAGCGCCACCAGGCTGCGCTGGTTGTGGATCGCGCCCAAAGGTAGCGGCAGACCTCGGTCGATCCAGCGCATCATGCTCAGAAAATTAGCCTTGACCCCCGGACCATAAACCAGCGGCGGACGAACGATCACCACCTCCATCGCCGACCCCGCCGCAACGTCCCGCAAGCCTTGCTCGGCCTCCCACTTCGATATCGCATAAGGATCTGCCGGGCAAGGCGCATCGGACTCCGCGTAGGCGGCCGGCCGCCCTTCGCCATTGACCTTTACCGTGCTGACGAACACGAAACGCCGCACCCCGGCCGCCGCTGCCTGGCGAGCCAGATTCAGGGTCCCCAAGGTATTCGCCGCGCGATACGCCGGCAACGGGTCGCCCGGAGATTCCTGCATCACATGCACGCGGCTGGCCAGATGCACCACGACATCGACCCCCATCTCGGGCAAGAGCTCAGCGCCCCGCACGCCCCTGAGAAAAGCGATGCCATTTGCGTCCAACTGCTCACACAGCGCAGTCCCGACGAAACCACCAGCGCCTGTCACCAGCACCTTTCCCGGAGTACTCGCGGCCGCCATTTCACAGCCCATCGAGTTGCGCGAGCCGGGGTCGTCGCCAGAGAGAGTTCGACAAAAACCTGAGCATGCTGGCAAGGTGCCAGCGCCTATGCTGCCAGCTCACCCGACTTGCCCGTTGGGCATGATGAATAGCCGCAACCGCAGGGCAAGCCACCACGCTAAAACCAGCCTGCCAAGCCCGCCAGCAGATATCGACATCCTCGTAATAAAGGAAATACCGCTCATCAAAGCCCTTCAACCCGGAAAAAGCATGTGCCTGGAAAAGCATGAACATACCCGCCACCCACTCCGGCGAAAAATCGGGCGCACCGGCAGAAACCGCGTAGCGGCTGCTATCTTTACCCAAAAATTTCGACGCCAGGGATATCGGCGTTGGAAAATAGCGGATACTGTCCTCAACTTCGCCCAACGAATTGATGATCAGAGGCGCAGCCAAAGCGACCGAATCGTTAGTCAGCGCTGCAAGCAAAACCGGAAACGGATTCTCGACCAACTCGACGTCCGGGTTGAGAACACACCAGAACGGCTCTCGAATTCGCAGGAAAGCCGCGTTGTGATTGGCACCGAACCCCCTGACCAAAGGGTTGACGATGACCTCAATGCGCTCATCAGTAGAAACCAAAAAAGTTTCGGGAACGTTGTACGTCACGATCACCTGCCCGACCTCAGGGCAAGCCAGCACCTGCTCGACCAACCTCGACACCATGGCACCATGGCCATGGCTCACGATAGAAACAGCAATCACGCTCCCAATCCCTCCCAGACGACTCGCCCCATGGTTTACGTAGGAGCGCAGATTCTCTGCGCGATCGGCAATCGCTCACAACCCGACCGGATTGAGATGAAGATCGCCGAGTAAAACTCGGCTCCTACAAAAACCCCGTTATGGTCGATCATTCTTCTTCACACAAACCAGCGTAATAAACTCGCGCGAATCCGCAGAAAACAAAGCCTCGACCTCGGCGAACAGCTGGCCCAACCAAGAATGCCGCCATTGCCTGTCGACGCCGGCTTTCTTCATGATTTCCTGGCTCTCCCGCCACATCGCGGCGGTCGCGAAGCTACTGAAACGGTCCTCTATATCCACAAACCCGAACTCGACAAGCTTATCCCTTAGAGGCGCCCTGGAAAACAACTGCAGGTGACGGGGCGGTTCGAGGCCTCGCCAATACGGCCCGAACACCGAATGCCCGCGAGCATTCATATTCGGTGTCTCGAGCCACAAAACGCCGCCTGGTTTCAGCAAGCGATGGCAGCGGGCAAGCATATCCCAGGGATCAAAAACATGTTCAAGCACATGACTAAGCGTGATACGGTCGTAACACGCGCTTTCACCGTCAAGCAGCTCCAGCGTCCCCTCGACGACATTCAAACCTCTGGCGCGCGCCGTAGCGACGGCGACCGGGTCGTTATCCACGCCCGTCGCCTGCCAGCCTGCTCGCTGAGCAAATTCTATAAAATTTCCGTTGCCGCACCCCACATCAAGCAGGCGGCCGCCGGCCATTGGCGGCGGTTCAAGATTACGCGCCAAGGCCGCGTCGAGGCCACGGCGGCCGATCGGAAACAAGCGCAGCAGCCACCGGCCTGGCCACAGGGCATGCTCGGATCTCACGCCAAATACGGCTTGCAGATAATCCTCGCGCAGAGCATGCCAAACCCGCCGCAAGCCCTTAGGGAAAGAATCATAAGGCTGGTGTGTGTAATACCTGCGGTACGCGAGACTGATGGTCTGGTTATTTGGACGGGGATCCAGATAGCCGCTTTCACACAGACGGCATTGGTACATCGACCAAGAGCCTGGCGCGCTTTCGAAAAAATAATCGCGCAGACCCGAATGCGCCAGCGAGCGTTCGGCAGCGCCGCACAAGGGGCAAACAGTGACCGCCTCGAGGCCGGCAGGCGGCCATTCGGCCGCTACGGAAGTATTTGAATGCCTCATCAGGGAACTGCCATCTTGAAGATACATCTACGCTCAATCAGGCTTGGGCTGGCCAAGAGAGTCGGCAGAAGTTGCGGGAATACTCGTTGCCCGACCAAGCAAGCGCAACTGGCGAGGCAGCAAAATACCACAGGCTAACGACAAAAGGCCAAGCAGACCTACACGCACAACAATGCTGCCGATTCCACCCGAAAAGCCCAGCATGGTCGTCACCGCAAAAGTACAAAAAACAGTCAGCCAGACAAACCGACGAGGCCCGCCCCAAAAGCGCTGAACCATGGCGATCATGGCCAACGAATCGACCGAAACCCGCAGCAGCCAAGCCACCGCCACCCCGGCGATGCCGTAACGACTCGCGCCGTAAATCAGTACCAGTATGTAGAAAGGCAGTTCGAACAGATGGATTTTCGCGGCCCAATCGGCCCGACCGACGCCATGCAGAACAGTAATCGCCACTTGCCCCATGGCATTGATGAATACGCCAACGACCAATACTCGCGCGACGAAATGGCCATTCATCGCGAAATCCGTCCCCAGCCACCACGCCAGCCCCTCTTCGGCAAAGAGGAAGAGCAAGGCGACCACCGGCAACATTGCCAGGAACAAGGCCTTCATTGCGCACTCGTACGCCGCAACGGCACGCAGACGATCAACGAGAAACTGTCCAGCAATAATCGGAAACAGCACGCCGGTCATCGCACCGGAAATCACCCACAAACG
>JAGTRV010000104.1 GCA_018262245.1 Pseudomonadota bacterium
ATCGGTGTGATCACGATTCACGCACTGCTCTTTTTCGGCTGGACACTACTCTTGATCTATCAGGGCTGGCTGGTCGCCTCGGGAAACACTGCCCGTCATCGCAATGTCGGCATGATCGGCGTATCCCTTGCCACCGCGATGACGATCTTCGGCACCTTGGCAGCGATCAATGCAGCGCAACGGGCGATCGCTGCAAATCACTCCGACGGTGGCGAGGCCTTCATGATCGTGCCGATGGCGGCGATGCTCACTTTCGCTGTTCTCGTGATTTCTGCGATCGCCAATGTGCATCGCCCTGATTGGCACAAGCGTCTCTTGATCTCGGCAACGGCCGTTATCCTCGACGCTGCCATCGCCCGCCCTTTTATCGCCTACATCGTGATGGGCGGCCATTTGCCACCATTTGAGGGCACCGTTGGCGTTGCCGGCCTGCCAGGCCCGCCGCCGCCTGTGGCGGGGGTTCTGCTGCCCGCACTTATTGGAGAACTCTTCATTGTTGCCGGCATGATCTACGACTGGCGGAGCAATGGCAAAGTGCACCCCGCCTATCTATGGGCAGGGGGCTTCGCGCTGGCGGTGCAGCTGTTGAAAATCCCGTTCAGTGCAACTGCGCTCTGGCACAGCATGGCCCGCTGGCTTATCTCGCTTGCCGGATAAGCGCGGAGTCATACCCTGCGGCTCCCTTGCCTTTGCAGGCGGGGCGGCTAAATTTGCCAGCACTGAATCACTCCATTTCACGGCAGCCCCCACACCGGAGTCAAGCTCCTGCTCAATCGTCATTTTCAACCCCAATGTTCGGTAGCAAACAGAGCATTTGAACGTCATTGAATAAAGTGAAACAAGAGGCAAGGCAATGACCGATATAACGAATCAAACGAATCTCCGCTCAGGAAGATCAGGCTGAGCACCTCGTTCCCAGGCCCTCCAGAAGCCCCGCCTATCTGGGCTTTTCCTCGACAGATGACCATTGCAATTAGGAGCAGGCCATGAAAAAAAATCAAACCAAGTGCACTTCCAAAGCAATGAAGGGAAAAGGGAACGAAGTTGCCGGTAAGGTCGTCAGAATTCAGGAGCCACGGTACGAAGGCAATGCAGAGAATGCTCATGGCAAGATCGAGGCGGCCTTCGCTGATTTGAAAAACGAATACAAGAAGTCTGGACAAGAAAAATGACTCGTCATGCGGGCGGGGCAAGCACCCGTTGTTCAGCCTGTTGGCTTCCATGATCAAACACTTCTTGAAAGATGCGAGGCATTGATGCGGAAGAGCCCTGATGCACGCAGCCTGAAAAAATTGCGTTTCAAGGCCGAGCAGCGTCTTGCCCATCAAGAGGTGCCGGCCCCGCCGCCAATCGATGTCGATCCGCAAAAACTGCTGCACGAGTTGCGTGTGCGCCAAATCGAGCTTGAGTTGCAGAATGACGAACTACGCCAGGTTCAGACTGAACTGGAGGCCTCACGAATTCTTTATCGTGATCTCTACGATCTGGCGCCGATTGGCTACTGCACCCTGAACGACCAAGGGGTAATCCTGCAAGCCAACCTTACCGCCGCGACGTTATTGGGTGTGGCTCGGAAGTCTCTGGTCAAACAGCCATTTCACCGCTTCATTGCCAAAGAAGACCAGGATACGTTTTACCGTTACAGACAACAGCTCGTTTCAACGGAGGGGCTGCACACCTGTGACCTGTGCATGGTGAATAAAAGCGGAACGACATTCTGGGTACGTCTGAACTCAGTCTGCGAATCCAGGGTCGGCGATAAGCCTGTATATCGCACTACGTTCGGCGATATCTCCGAGAGCAAGCGACTGGAAGAGGCTTTGCGAGAACAGGAGGCATTCTTCCATCTGATTGCGGAGAATCTGTCTGACTTCATCGCTGTGCTCGACCCAGAGGGCCGACGGCTCTATAACAGTCCGTCCTACCAACAATTCTTCGGTAACGTGAGTGACTTGCACGGCACGAATTCATTCGCCGAAATTCACCCGGATGACCAGGAACGAGTCAGGCAGGTGTTCATGGAAACGGTACGATCCGGCGAAGGGCGCCAGATCGATTATCGCTTCGTGGCGACCGATGGCAAAATCCATGAGATGGAATCGCGTGGCAGCGTCATCAAGAACAAGGAAGGGCAAGTAGTACGCGTGGTCGTGGTTTCGCAAGACGTCACCGAGCGCAAGCAGCTTCAGGAACAGGTGCATCAAATGGCGTTCCATGACCCCCTGACGCGACTGCCCAATCGCAGGCTGTTCATTGACCGGTTGAGCCAAATCATGGCGGCGAGTTCACGCAGCGCATGCTTTGGTGCCCTGATGTTCATCGACCTGGATGACTTCAAACCACTCAACGATGCGTACGGACATGACGTGGGCGATTTGCTGTTGATTCAAGTGGCGGAACGACTTAAATGTTCTGTCCGCGAGATGGACTCGGTGGCCCGCTTTGGCGGAGACGAATTTGTCGTCATGCTCGGTCAGCTCGATATCGACGAGTCTGAATCGATCGCTCAGGCGGAGAACATTGCCGAAAAGCTTCGTGTGGCCCTGTCGGAGCCTTACGCACTAAACACCGGTCATGTCGGTGACTTTGATATGGCCTTTGAATATTGCTGCACGGCGAGCATTGGCATTACGTTGATCAAGCCTCAGGAAGCGACTCAGGGCGGAATTTTGAAACGGGCCGATATGGCCATGTATCGAGCCAAGCATGCTGGCGGCAATCAGATTCGGTTTTATGCCTGAGGCGCTTAAGGTCTGCATGTTTGTCAAAATTTGTGCTTCTTGATCCAGCCAAGCAAGAGTTCGCAGACGACCGCTGGTTGATCAAGCGTCGACAAGTGGCCGCATTGCGCGATGATCTCGAGCTTGGCATGCTTGATCCCGTCGGCAATCTCCGTCGCCAACTCCGGTGGGGTGATCAGGTCATCCTGGCCACAGACCACCAAGGTCGGGCAGGCGATGCTTTTTAGCGTTGGCCGACTATCGGGACGGCCCATGATTGCCCGCTGCTGACGCTCAAAAACCTCTTTCCCCAGACTGCTTGCCATCGATTGGATGACGCCACGCACGGCGGGCAGGTTCATGCGATCAGGATGCGAGAGAAGCGGCAGCAATTGTTCGCTGACTGCATCGAGATCAGTTGCCGCAAGCTTGATCAGCGCTTCACGTTTTGCACTGGTCTCTGGCGTATCGGGACGCGCCGTCGTATCCATCAGCACGAGTCCGAGCACCCGCTCAGGCGCTTGGCGCATGATTTCGAAGGCAACGTAGCCGCCAAGTGATAGGCCAAGCAGAACAAAGCGCTTGGCCGAGGCATTCTTAAGAACGCTCGCCGCCAGATCGGCGACTGATTCGGCAATGGTCAGGTTGCCAACTTCGACCGTCGCCACCGTCGACAAGGCGGCAACCTGTTCCGTAAAAACGCTGGCGTCATTGAGCAAGCCTGGTAACAACAAAATATTCGGTTTCATGGTTTATTCCTGAAAAGACAAAGAAGGCCATGCCTGACAAGGACGATTGAAATTGCCAAGGAGCAATCAATGTCCGGCACTACCGTGGCGAGTCGACTCGACGAGAGTCATGGCTTCATCTTGCCTGCAATAAAGGAGGCAAGACTGTGCGCAAGCACACAGAAAAACCGCAATTTGTTGCTGCCCCCCGATTGCCCAATGATTACCGTCAGTCGGGTTGTTGTGTGTGCAATCGAACTGAGCGCCATCGCGCTTGTTGAAATAATCAGCTACCCGAACCGAGCTACTTACAGGAGATCGTGATGCTGAATGGAATACAGAGTGAATGCCTTCAAGCGTGCAATGACTGCGCTACGGCATGCCTGGCGTGTGTATCGACTTGCCTCAATGGAAGTGATCCGAAAAAGATGGCGCGATGCACTTCGCTCGATATGGAATGCGCTGATTTTTGTCGGCTTACGGCGGGCTCAATTGCGCGTGGCGACGAACACATGAAGGAAATCGCAGCCCTCTGTGCGGTCATTTGCCATGCCTGTGGTGGCGAGTGCGCATCGCACGAAATGGAACATTGCCAGCGTTGCGCAAAGGCCTGCGCGCGTTGCTCTGAAGCCTGTGGCCGTTTGATTCAATAGGCGAGAGGTTCCTGCAACATGCCTGACCAAGAGAAACCGCTGCAACATCACGTTCCAGAGAATGTGCGGGACAAGCTGGCCTATCTGTTTGTCAAATTCCTGCGCTTCTTTGCGGACAGTTTTTTTGCCAGGCGCTATGGCCATCGAGCCGTGGTTCTGGAAACCATCGCCGCAGTACCTGGCATGGTCGGTGGTTCGCTACAGCACCTGAAATCGCTGCGCCGAATGGAATCTGATCACGGATGGATCCGCACGTTAATAGACGAAGCAGAAAATGAGCGCATGCATTTGATGACGTTCATTCTCATTGCCCGGCCATCACGGCTTGAGCGCCTGCTGATCCTGCTTGTTCAAGGGGCGTTTTACAACTTCTATTTTCTGCTTTATCTGCTCTCTCCGGCAACCGCCCATCGTATCGTGGGTTACCTGGAGGAAGAAGCGGTCTATAGCTACACGACCTATCTGGCAGGCGTGGACAACGGCGCTTACGCCAATGTCCCTGCCCCCGCAATCGCCATCGATTACTGGAATCTGGCGGCTGATGCACGCTTGCGCGACGTCATCATCGCTGTTCGTGCTGATGAGGCCACGCATCGCGATGTCAATCACCGATTTGCTGATCAATTGACACGATGATCAGAATCAGGACGGCGAGCCGAATTCCTCTCTTCGTCTCCTGGCTTGACGGGTCTTGCGCAGGGCACGATAGAGAGGGAAGCCATCAATGGCGCTGTCGCCCACCCCACCCACCATGTGGGTGCATCGGGATTGACGGCATGGGGCGCGATTGCGGTGCCGGGCGATAACTTGGGCCCGATGGTCGCGAATAGGATCTTCCCGGAGAGTAAAAGCCACCACGCAAGGGGGGAGCAACCCGATATCCCGGTTGCCATCCACCACCGTAGTTGTAACCATAAGGCTGATAGAAACCTACGCCATAGCCAACGCTGCTCTCGCCATAGTATCCAGGGGCGCCATCGTAACCACCAACGGCCACACACCCACCGATACTGAGAAGCAGAGCGGCGAACAGCCCACTAGCCGACAGCTTGATCCACGACGCTTTCATTTGACCACCTCTTTGCTGTTGGCTGCAGGCCATTCGAGCAGGCCAAATGGCGCGCCAGCCGGGTCAGCGACAACCGCCACGAGCCCGCCATGTCGGTCGGGCTGAGGAGCGACCAGTATCTTGCCGCCAAGCGCGACAACTTTGGCAACGGCATCGCTAGCGCTGATGACTCGAACGAAATTGAGCCAATGGGGATAGCTCTTTGCCCCTCGCTGAGGTAGTTCATTCAGACTGACTCGTGCGTAATCGTCGTTCGCCAGCAGGACATGTTCCAGGCCATCCTCACTTGGAAGCTCAAATACTTCATAGCCGAATACGGCCTGATAGAAGGCAGCATCCTTATCGGGATCGGGGGTTACCAGAGAACTCCAGATCCATTCACCGGGGTCGGCCAGCTCATCTTTCGGGTCGCCGCTACTCGACTGCAAAACGGCAAATGGCGCGCCATGGGGATCGGCGAACACGGCTTGGCGACCACGCTGCGGATAGGTACGCGGCGCCGAGAGCACCTTGCCACCACGGGCAAGAACAACGCGCTGCGCTTCAGTGACATCCACGACGGAAATGAAGGTAAGCCAATTCGGCTGCCGGGGCGCACCTGGCTGCATGGCACGTTGTATCAGTCCACCGACCGGCTCCCCATTGAGCATGGCCAGCGAAAAATTCTTTTCGTCACCGGGAACGTCCTGGAAGCTCCACCCAAACAGCGCACCATAAAAGCGTTTGGCACCTGCCAGGTCCGGGGTAACCAGGTCGACCCAGATCACCTTGCCAGGATGGCGTTCGCCGCTTGCTGGCTGCACAAGTGGGGGCAACTCAAGAGGAGCGGCCACGCCAATGCCAATTGCAGCAATGCCAATCACCATACTGGCGACCAGCTGTGTCAGGTATTGCCTGATTTCCTTGGTTCGGATCTTCATCTTGGCATCTCCAATCATCGGTTGCGACTCACCATGAACAGGGCAAAGCAGGTCACATCGGGTGATTCTTGGTACGTTAAAGTGGGTGACGGTTGCCGTCTGTGTGCCATCGCACCCTGTTGCAAGTGCCTGCTTCAATCAGTTTAGTTGCTGCTGTTCAGCGATCTCTGAACAATCGAGGCTTAATGTTGGCTAAGGAACAGACATACCTTCCCCATTGAGTATGCTTGAAAAGGGTTTCGCCATCCCGTGAGTAGAGAAAACAGTTCTAGCATTCCATAAAATAACTCGAGAATCAGCGATGCCCATCAGCCAGCCTAGCCAATCAACAGCCCCGCGCCGCCTGTCCGCACTGAAAGGGCTATGGCCGTTCCTGCACCCCTACCGACTGAGGATTGCGCTGGCCTTCGTGTTGCTCTGTTTGGGGTCGGCCACCATTTTGGTCGTGCCGCTGGCCTTTCGTGACCTGATCGATTTCGGTTTCGGCGATCGGGCACAGCCCGGCAACAGCCTGCTGGGCACCTTGAGCCTGAACGGCCATTTCATTGCCCTGTTCGCCTTGGCCAGCCTATGGGCCTTGGCCGTATCTGCACGTTTCTACACGGTTTCCTGGATCGGCGAACGCGCCACGGCAGATTTGCGCAGCGCCGTCTATGCGCGGGTATTGGCCCAGTCACCCCAGTTTTTTGAGACGCTGCAAACAGGCGAGGTTCTGTCCCGCCTGACCGGTGACACCACGCTGATCCAGACCGTTGTTGGCAGTTCCATTTCGATGGGACTGCGTAGCCTGTTTCAGTTTTTCGGCGGCATGATCATGCTGGCCGTGACCAGCCTCTACCTGTTCTCGCTGAACCTTGGCCTGATGGCGCTGCTGATTCTGCCCATCCTCGCGATCGGCAGAAAGGTCAAGAAACTGTCGCGAGAATCCCAGGACAAGATCGCTGACGCTTCTGCTCTGGCCGGCGAAATTCTCAACGCCATGCCGACGGTTCAGGCCTATACGCAGGAAGCGCACGAAGCGCGACGCTTCGCCGAGCGTACGGAAACCAGTTTTGTCACGGCGATCCGGCGTACACGTGTCCGTGCGGCACTGACTGCGCTGATCATCACGGCCGTCATGGGAACGATCATCTTCGTGCTGTGGATTGGGGCACGCCAGGTGCACGACGGTCTGCTGACTGGCGGGCAGCTCGCCTCGTTCGTTCTCTATGCCGCGCTGGTCGCCGGTGGTGTTGGAACCATGGCGGAAGTCTGGGGCGACGTCATGCGCGCCGCCGGTGCGACCGAGAGGCTACTGGATCTGCTGCAGGCTGAATCTGCCATTCGCGAAGCGCCGACCCCCCTGACGCCGGTACCTTCAAGCCAGGCAGAAATCAGCTTCGAGCACGTCACCTTTTCTTATCCGGCTCGCCTGCAAAGCCGCGCCCTGGAAGACGTCTGCCTGACGATCGCGCCGGGCGAGAATGTGGCGCTGGTTGGGCCATCCGGCGCCGGCAAGACAACCATCTTCCAGTTGCTGCTACGCTATTACGAGGCATCCGAAGGCTGCATCCGGATCAATGGCCAGGACATTCGCCAATTATCCTTGCATGATCTGCGCAAGGACATTGCGATCGTCTCGCAGGACCCGGTGATTTTTTCTGCCAACGCCATGGAGAATATTCGTTACGGCCGCGCCACGGCCAGCGATGAGGAAGTCAGACAGGCGGCGAAGGCGGCGCAGGTAGATGAGTTCATCGACCGCTTGCCGGAAGGCTATCAGACCTTCCTTGGTGAGCGTGGCACCCGCCTGTCCGGTGGCCAGCGCCAGCGGATCGCGATTGCCCGTGCCATCCTGAAAGGCGCTCGCCTCTTGCTGCTCGACGAAGCAACCAGCGCACTTGATGCCGAGTCGGAAATGCTTGTCCAGCAAGGCTTGAGTGCAGCCATGGAAGGCAGGACGACGTTGATCATTGCCCATCGTCTGGCGACAGTACAAAAGGCTGACCGCATCGTCGTCATGGAGCGGGGCCATATTGTCGAGATTGGCACACCGGAAGACCTGCGCAATCAGGGCGGGCTCTACGCGCGACTGGCCGCCTTGCAACTCGATCTTTAAACCCGATCACTGAGTATGTAGTCTTTTCGCCGGCAAAGCCTTCTTTGCCACCTTCAACATGACGTACAGAAATGGTGAAGACCTGCGCGCGGAATCAACGCGGAGCGACAAGCTCCCCTTCGTTTCCCTTGCTTGATCTCAACGGCAGATTCCGTACATCCAAAAAAACGCCCCGGAATTGCTTCCGGGGCGAACCGAGGTTGCTGCTGAGAGAGACGGTTACCGTCAGGCGTAAGTCGGGGCGAAGGCGGCTTCGGGATTGACGGCCGGGCCCTTGTCGGTCCAGTACGGCGAAAGCTTGCGCAGTTGGGCGATGATCGGTGGTACCGCTGCGATGACGCGATCGATTTCGGCTTCGGTGTTGTAGACCGACAGCGAGAAGCGGATCGTGCCGTGGGCGGCAGTGTAGGGAATGCCCATGGCGCGCATGACATGCGACGGTTCGAGTGAGCCGGAGGTACAGGCCGAGCCGGAACTTGCCGCGATACCCAGCTTGTTCAACAGCAGCAGGATGGCCTCGCCCTCGATGTATTCGAAAGCGATGTTGCTGGTATTGGGCAGGCGGTTGCTCACGTCGCCAGTCGGGAAGCAGTGCGTGATCTGGCTCAGGAGGCCCTGTTCCAGCTTGTCGCGGAGGCGCTTGACCGTAGTGTTCTCGGTTTCCATTTTCTGCATCGCGAGTTCGCAGGCCATGCCGAGGCCGACGATGGATGCCGAGTTCTCGGTACCGGCCCGGCGACCGCGTTCCTGGTGGCCGCCACGGAGCAGCGGACGGAAGCGGCAGCCACGACGCAGGTAGAGCACGCCGATGCCCTTGGGCGCATGCAGCTTGTGGCCGGACAGCGACAGCATGTCGATCTTGGTGCTCTTTAGGTCGATGGGAATCTTGCCGACCGCCTGCACGGCGTCGGTATGGAACATGATGCCCTTGGCCGAGGCCAGTTCGGCCATTTCGACGACCGGGAAGATGGTACCCGTCTCGTTGTTGGCCCACATGGCCGAGACCACGGCAACGCGGTCGTTCAACATCGACTTGTATTCGTCCATGTCGATGCGGCCCTTCTTGTCCACCTTCAGCTTGTGGACGATGTAGCCTTCCTTCTCCAGCCACTCGCACAGGGTCAGGATGGCCGGATGCTCGACATTGGTGGTGATCACCGTGTTGCGGTCCGGCTGCGCCTTGAGCGCCGACAGGATGGCGGTCGAATCGGACTCGGTGCCGCAGGAGGTGAAGATGATCTCCGAGTCGTGCTCGGCGCCAAGCAGCGCCTGAACCTGGCTGCGGGCCTTCTTCAAGGCCTTGCCGACTTCGCTGCCGAAGGCATGAATCGACGAGGCGTTGCCGAAATGCTCCGTGAAAAACGGCAGCATGGTTTCGACCACGGCAGGATCGACCCGCGTCGTGGCGTTGTTGTCCAGGTAGATCGGTTTCGGTTCCATGGCGCGGTCCTCGGGTTCTCTGTTGTGACGGGGTAGGTTCGAATCAGGCCTCTACGGGCATGTGCGACGACGGCAGCACCTGCACCAGTTCACCCAGCGTCTCGATCATCTTCTGCTGGATGCCACCCAGGGTAGCCGCTTCCATCATGCAGCCGGAGCAGGCGCCCTTGAGATGCACGTAGATCTTCTTGCCCTGTACGTCGGCCAGCTCGACATCGCCGTGATCGCGGAGCAGCATCGGGCGGACCGATTCGAGCACTTCCTGAATCTTGGCGATCTTCTCGACGATCGACAGCTTCTTTGCCGGCGGCTTCGGCGCTTCCGGGGTGGCCGGGCAGGCCGGCGGCGGCGAGACTTCGCCGGGACCGGCGCGTTCGGCCTTGACCTGGGCAAGGATTTCCTCGATGCCTTCGTGGCAGGCGGCGCAACCACCGCCGGCCTTGGTGTAGAAGGTGACTTCCTCGACGGTGTTCAGGTTGTTGGCCTTGACCACATCCTCGATCATCACGGCATCGATGGCGAAACACTTGCAGATCAGGGCGCCTTCTTCGTGGTCATCGGACCACTCTTCGCCGCGATAGTTGGCGATGGCTGCCTGCAGGGCTTCGCGGCCCATCACCGAGCAGTGCATCTTTTCCGGCGGCAGGCCGTCGAGGTAATCGGCGATGTTCTGGTTGGAGACTTCCAGGGCCTGATCCAGCGTCATGCCCTTGACCATTTCGGTCAGCGCCGACGATGAAGCGATGGCCGAACCGCAGCCGAAGGTCTGGAAATGCGCGTCGAGAATGATCTCGGTTTCCGGCTCGACCTTGAGCATCAGGCGCAGCGCGTCGCCGCAC
>JAGTRV010000267.1 GCA_018262245.1 Pseudomonadota bacterium
GCTGCGGGCGACCTCGTACATCTGGTTGCCTACAAACCGGTCGACGAAGCGAACTTCCGCCGCGAGGGCGCCTGCCTGATGCAGTTTGTCGGCCTGCTGGCGAACACCGACGAATTCAAGCTGATCCAGACCGATCCCAATTTCGCCAATTGTCAATACGCCGCCGAGGACATCGGATATTTTCAGGCGAACATCAAGGGGCGCATCAGCGCCAGCAGGTGCTGGATATTTTTGCCCTGGCCTGCGAACCCTTTCGTCATTCCGGTGCCTATGATTTTGGCAACACCGATCTCGCCGCCCGCATTCGCGATGCCGGCATGGTGCTCGGTGGGGATCGCGACTTTTGGCACCCACCGCCTGCCGCTGCCCTCTTTTTGCACCGCAAGCTGGGTGGACTGTATTTGCTGGCAGCCAAACTCAAGGCGCGCATCCCTGCACAGGAGATTGCCCTGCAGACGGTCGATACCGCTCAACTTGGTTTGTCCTTAACAAAATCTACGGGCAGCACACCGCATGTTCACAAAAAAATTCAGAATATTCACCATCGGATGCCTGCTGATCGGCAGCATTCTTGCCTTGGCAGCACCGTCCCCGCCTGCTGTATCGCCGCTGTGCGCGTCAGGCGGACGCTGGATTGCGCTCGGCGATGGCAAGGCACGTCTGGATGCCGGCCCGGAGATTATCAAGAATGCAGCCAGGCAGGACGTGGTATTGCTCGGCGAGCAGCACGATCTGGAGGACCACCACCGCTGGCAGTTGCAGATGCTGGCGGCACTTTACGCGCAACGCCCAAACATGGTGATCGGCTTCGAGATGTTTCCACGTCGCCTGCAACCCGTCCTTGATCAATGGGTTGCCGGTACGCTCAGTCCCAAGGATTTTCTGGCGCAGGCTGAATGGAACACGGTCTGGTCCTTCCCGCCACAGATTTACATGCCGCTTTTCGAATTCGCCCGGATCAACAAAATACCGATGCTCGCCTTGAATATCGACAAAAAGCTGAGCCGCAAGGTTGCTGAAAAGGGCTGGATCAACGTCCCGCTGACCGAGCGCGAAGGCATCGGCCAGCCAGCCGCCCCATTGCCCGCCTACAAGGATTTTCTGCGCGATATCTACAACACCCACGCCGCGATGCGGAGCAAGGATCCCACCAAAGGCACGGCTGAACCGGAAGAATCTTTCAGTGGTTTTGTCGATAGCCAACTGGCCTGGGATCGTGCGATGGCTGAAGGGCTGGCCAAAGGAATGACTCGCAAAGAGCGGCCGCTGCTCGTCGGCATCATGGGCAGCGGGCATATCCGCTTCGGGCACGGCGTTCCGCACCAGTTGCGCGACCTTGGCGTACGCAATATTGCAACGTTGCTCCCCGTCGAACTCAAAGGTGAATGCGAATCTCTGAGGCCCGGCCTTGCCGATGCCGTTTTCACCTTGCCGGAAAAACCTCAGGTGGCACAGGAGCCGCCGCGCCTTGGCATTGTTCTGGAAGATGCGCCGTCAGGGCTGCGCATCAGCACCGTCACACCTGGCAGCCTGGCCGAAAAGACCGGCCTGAAAAGTGGCGACCGCCTCGTCGAACTTGCCGGCCGCCCGGCCACCAGCAGCGCCGAGGCAGTCAGTGCAATCCGCCGCCAGCCACCGGGAACCTGGTTGCCGCTGCGCATCAAGCGCGGTGACAGCGACCTTGATCTGATCGTCAAATTTCCGGTGCAACCATGAGCCCGCCAATTTCGTGGCGCCTGATCCTCTCGGCACTATTCATCATCGCTTGGTCGCGACCCGGCCTGGCCGCCCCTGATCTGACACTCGCCATCACGCTCGATCCGGAAATCCGCCAATTCACAGCCCAGGCAGAATGGCAGCCGGCGCAACGCAAGGTACGCTTTTTCCTCCATGAGTCGCTGCATGTTTCTTCCGCCACTGTCGATGGCCGCCGTCTGCCCGTCGAGCAAGCGCCCGCCGGCCCCGGCTACAAGCAATGGTCGCTGCACCTGGCGCAAGCCAATCAACGCCTGACGCTGAATTACGCCGGGCAACTACCGCCCCTTGAGCGCAACCGCGACCACCGCAGCGTGCTCGGCGGCATGCCGCCGATGGCCGCCCCCGAAGGCAGTTTTCTGTCGGCCGGCAGCGCCTGGTACCCGCGCCCGGCCGATTTATTCTCTTACCGGGTCACGCTCTCGCTGTCCGGCAACCAGCGCGGACTGGTCGCCGGGCAGCGAGTTTCCGAAGTTTTGCCCGGCAAACCCGGCGAGCGCTATCAAGCCATTTTTGAATTCACCCAGCCGAGCGATGGCATCGATCTGATGGCCGGGCCATGGATCGTGCGCGAGAAATCCGTCAATCGCCCGGGCCAGCCCCCGCTTTTCCTGCGCACCTATTTCCCGGCAGAACTGGATGCCGTCAGCGGCCTCGCGCAAGCCTATCTCGATGATTCTCAACGCTACATCGAGCGCTACAGCCGGCAGATCGGCGCTTACCCGTACAGCGAGTTCTCGGTCGTCGCCAGCCCCTTGCCGACTGGCTTCGGGATGCCGACGCTGACCTATATCGGGGCCGATGTGTTGCGCCTGCCCTTCATCCGCCAAACCTCGCTCGGTCATGAAATTCTCCACAACTGGTGGGGCAATGGCGTCTATGTCGATTACCAGCGCGGTAACTGGTCGGAAGGGCTGACCACCTTCATGGCCGACTACGCCTACAAGGAAGAGGAATCAGCTGCCGCCGCCAGTGAAATCCGCCTCGCCTGGCTACGCGATGCGGCCGCATTGACCGCCGCGCAGGAGACCACGCTGCGCGACTTTCGCTCGCGCGCCAATGCGGCAGGGGCTACCGTAGGATATGGCAAATCGGCGATGTTCTTTTTCATGCTGCGCGAGCGTCTGGGCAACAAGGTCTTTGATCAGGGCATCCGTGATTTCTGGACCGCCTACCGCTTCCGAACGGCTTCCTGGGATGACCTGCAGAAGACTTTCGAAAAGGCTTCCGGTGAACCGCTGGGCGATTTTTTTCTCCCCTGGCTCACCCAGAAAAGCTTGCCCGAGATCACCATCAGCCATGCCAGCAGCTCGGGATCGGGACAAAAGCAACGCCTTGATCTGCGCTTTGCAAAATCGGAGGCAGCGCTGCCGCTCCGCCTGCCGATCCAGATCAACGCGGGAAATCGACAAGAAACGCGCTGGATCGCCCTCGCCCCGCAAAGCAGCAGCGCCAGCATCGAACTTGATTTCAAACCGGAAACACTGCGCCTCGACCCCGATTTCCACGTTTGGCGACGCCTGACCGCCGGACAACTACCGCCTGTCCTGCGCGAATGGATAGGCGCCAGCGCACCGCGATTGCTTATCGCCGCGGCCAGCCCCGAGGAGATTGTTGCGGTCAACCAGCTTTCAGGGCGGATTTTCGAGACGCCCCCCAAGGTGCTTGACATGGCAGACCTGGCCAACGCCCTGACCGGAAAACAGCCTATTCTCATCGCTGGAACCCACGGCAGCATCGACAAGATTATCGCCAAAGCCGGCTTGCCCCTCCGCCCGGCCAGTCTCGCGGGCCAAGGCACGGCGCAGGTATGGACGGTCGACGGCAAACCCTACCGGCTGGCCTTCATTTCTGCCGACAACGCCGCCACGATAAGCGCTTTGCAACGCGCCCTGCCCCATTACGGTGGCCAGAGCTGGCTGATCTTCGACCAGACACGCGCCATCAAAAAAGGCGTTTGGCCCGCTTCGGTGCCGGAAATGGCGGTATCACCCACGCAAACCAGCAAGGATAAAAATTGAACCTCCCCACCCGCGTTGCCACCTCACCCGCCCTCCTGATCGGCCTGCTTTGGACAAACTCCCTGATGGCTACTGAAGAACCAAAATTTGACTTGCTACTCCAGGAAGATCGCTTCGAAATCCGCCGCTATGCGCCGCAGATCATCGCCG
>JAGTRV010000105.1 GCA_018262245.1 Pseudomonadota bacterium
TATTACAGCCGACACGAAGTCGACCGCCCGCCGAGAATGGCCGATGATCTCAGCGAGAAGGACGGGCCATTGGACAAAGCACTCCGTGATTATGAGGAGAATGGATTTGTTGTGTTCGAAATTTGGATTAGCGACAAGGGTGCCGTCGAAAAAACCGAGATCGTCAGCAGCAACCTCTCTGCAGCAGTTTCCAACACCGTGAAGAACAATGTTGACCTTGCACGTTTCATCCCCGCCCGACTAAACAAGCAGGCCGTGCACAGCAGAATTACGATCGAAATCCAAGTTCGAGGAAAATCGGAAAACTAACCACCTTATCAACGGGAAATTCTGCGATGAATTACCGCAAGGCTCAAGAAGCCAACTCCTTCGGCAGCGCGAAGGATACCGCCTCATCTACTCCCTGAAGCTGGGTGACTGCCGCCCCGGTCAGGCTGTTGATTCGATCAACAACACGGCTAACCAATATCTCCGGCGCTGATGCGCCGGCTGAAATGCCGATATTTGACTTCCCCTTCAGCCAGCTGGAATCGATTTCATCGGGACCATCAACCAGATAGGCATCAATCCCCCTTGCCACGGCCACTTCTCTGAGCCGACGAGAGTTGGAGCTATTCGGGCTACCCACCACGATAACCAGATCGCATTGCTCGGCCAGGGCTTTGACCGCGTCCTGCCGGTTCTGCGTGGCATAGCAGATGTCGTCCTTCTTGGGCCCTTGAATGTCCGGAAAACGCTGTTTCAAGGCATTGATGACGGTAGTGGCATCATCCACCGACAGCGTGGTCTGAGTGACAAACGACAGGCTATCGGGGGAGGTAACCTGCAGCAGAGCAACATCCTCGACTGTTTCAACCAGATACATCCCCCCCTGGCTCTGCCCCATCGTCCCTTCGACCTCAGGGTGTCCCTTATGCCCGATCATGACGACTTCGCGGGTCTGGTTGCGCATCTTGCCGACTTCGACATGCACCTTGGTGACCAGCGGGCAGGTGGCATCGAAGACCTTCAGACCACGTGCTTCAGCATCCTCACGGACAGCTTTGGAAACACCATGGGCGCTGAAGATCACGGTACTACCAGCGGGCACTTCATCCAGTTCCTCGACAAAAACCGCCCCCTTGGCCCGCAAGTCGTCGCAGACGAACTTGTTGTGCACGACTTCATGGCGAACGTAGATCGGGGCGCCGAATTTTTCCAGGGCCCGCTCGACAATGGCGATGGCGCGTTCGACGCCGGCGCAGAAGCCGCGGGGGTTGGCGAGGATGATTTCCATTACATGATTCCGATGATTTCCACCTCGAAGCGGATCGTTTTTCCGGCCATCGGGTGGTTGAAGTCGAACAAGGCGTGCGTGGCATCCAGCTCGCGCAGGAAGCCGGCGAAAGTGCCACCGTTGGGAGCGGTGAATTCGACGACGGAATTTTCCTTGAGTTCCATCTCGGCCGGCAATCCGCTACGGGCGATGCGTTCGACGAGGCGGTCGTTGTGCTGGCCAAAGGCCTGCGCCGGTTCGAGCTCGAAGACAAAACGTTCGTGCGCCGGCAGGCCGATCAGCACCGATTCAAGGTTCTCGGCCAACTGGCCACCGCCCATCTGCAGGGTGGCGGGACTCATGTCAAAGGTGGAGAGGAATTCCTCGCCGTCGAGCGTGGTGATCCGGTAGTGCAGGGTCAGGAAGCTGTCGGAACGGACGGAGGTGCTCATCAGGAATTCTCTTTCTGTTTAGCCGAGGCCAACTGCTCTAGAACGAGCAAAATCGCGCCGACCGTGATTGCCGAATCGGCAATGTTGAAGGCCGGCCAGTAATAGCCGGCGGCATGCCATTGAATGAAATCGACAACTGCGCCGAAACGGATGCGGTCGATCACGTTGCCCAGCGCGCCGCCCATGACCAGTGCCAGGGCCAGCGAGAGCAGTTTTTGTTGTGGATGCTGGCGGAGCATGAAGGCGATCCAGCCGGAAACTGCAAGCGCCAGCAACGCGAAAAACCAGCGCTGCCAGCCCGGCTGATCGGCCAGGAAGCTGAAGGCGGCACCGGGATTGAAGGTCAGCACCCAGTTCCAGAAAGGCGCGACATAGATCGTCTCGCCGAAACGAATGTTCTCCAGCACCACCCACTTGCTGATCTGGTCGAGAATGATGACCAGAGCGGCAAGGCCATACCAGTGTGCTGCCTTAGGCACAGCCACGTACCTCGCCTTCGCCATAGAGGTTGCTGACACAACGGCCGCACAGAGTCGGATGCTCGGTATTGGCACCGACATCCTCACGGACGTGCCAGCAGCGTTCGCACTTGGCGTGTTCCAGCGGGGTGGCGATGACTTGCTCGTTATCGTCACGCACAGCAATGGTACTCGAGCAGATGAAAACGAACTTCAGGTCGTCACCGAGGGAAGCCAAGGCTTCGTATTTCTCGCCGCCACAGTGAATTTCGACAGCGGCCTGCAGTGCTGAACCGATCTTGCCGGCTTCACGCTGGGCTTCGAGGGCCTTGGTCACATCAGCACGGGCGGTACGGATCAAGGCCCATTTGGCCAGCAGATCACCCTCGCCGGCCAAGGCCGGCAGGTCGTGCCAGACCTGGAACATCACCGAGTCGTCGGCCTTGCCGGTCAATACCTGCCAGACCTCTTCGGCCGTAAAGGCGGTGATCGGCGCCAGCAAGCGAACGAAAGCCTGCGTGATGTGCCACAGGGCCGATTGGGCCGAGCGACGGGCAACCGACTTCGGTGCCGTCGTGTACAGACGATCCTTCAGGATATCGAGGTAGAAGCCACCGAGATCTTCCGAACAGAAAGTCTGCAGGGCCTGGACGACGCGGTGGAATTCGTACTTGTCGAAATCGGCGCGGCAGCCATCCTGCAATTCACGCGTCAGCGCCAGCGCGTAACGGTCAATTTCCAGCCACTGGTCGATCGGCAACATGTCAGTAGCCGCATCAAAGTCGGAGACATTGGCCAGCAGGAAACGCAGCGTGTTACGAATGCGGCGGTAGCCTTCAACGACGCGCTTGAGGATTTCGTCGGAAATGGTCAGCTCACCGGAGTAGTCGGTCGACGCCGTCCATAGACGCAGGATGTCGGCGCCCATCTTGTCCGAAACCTGTTGCGGCGCAATGACGTTACCCTTGGACTTGGACATCTTGTGGCCCTTGCCGTCGACCACGAAGCCGTGCGTCAGCAGCCCCTTGTACGGGGCGCGGCCGTCGATGGCACAACCGGAGAGCAGCGAGGACTGGAACCAGCCGCGATGCTGGTCGGAGCCTTCGAGATAGAGGTCCGCCGGATAGGTGTGGTCGGCCGCATGCGAGCCGCGCATGACGTGCCAGTGGGTTGTGCCGGAGTCGAACCAGACATCCAGCGTGTCCTTCATCTTGACGTACTGGTCTGCCTCGGCGCCGAGCAGTTCGGCCGCATCGAGGCTGAACCAAGCTTCGATACCCGATTTTTCGACACGCAGGGCGACCTGCTCAATCAGCTCGGCGGTACGCGGATGCGGCTGGCCAGTCTCCTTGTGCAGGAAGAACGGGATCGGCACGCCCCAGTTGCGCTGGCGGGAAACGCACCAGTCCGGGCGAGTCTTCATCATGCCTTCCAGGCGGGCGCGGCCCCAGGCCGGGAAGAACTGGGTTTCATCAACGGCGCGCTCGGCAATCCAGCGCAGGGTCGAGGCATCCTCGTTCTTCTTGTTTTCCATGCCGATGAACCACTGGGTCGTGGCGCGGAAGATGATCGGCGTCTTGTGGCGCCAGCAGTGCGGGTAGCTGTGCTGGATGCGCTCATTCTTGAGCAGGCGAGCACGGGCTTCGAGCTCCTGCAGGACCAGCGGATTCGCTTCCCAGACCGTCTTGCCGGCCAGCTCGCCAACCGACAATGCAGGCGTCGTGCTGATGAACTTGCCGTCATTGCCAACCGGGTTATTGACCGGCAGGCCGTATTTCTTGCCAATGTTGTAGTCGTCCACGCCATGGGCCGGCGCGGTATGCACCAGGCCGGTACCAGCTTCGGTCGTAACGTGCGTGCCGCAGATGATGGCGACATCGCGGTTCTGGAATGGGTGCTTGAGCAGCATCTGGTCGAGCTTGTCGCCCGTGCAGGAGGCGGCAACCGTGCCTTCAAGGCCATAGCGTTTGAGGGCGGCTTCGGCCAGTTCGCGCACCAGGATCAGGGCGCCCTTCTCGGTTTCGATCAGGTCGTAGGTCAAATCCGGATGCACACTGACCGCTTCGTTGGCCGGCAAGGTCCATGGCGTCGTCGTCCAGATCACGGCGAAAGCCGGGCCACGCAGATGCGTCAGACCAAAAGCTGCAGCCAGTTTGGCGGTGTGATTTTCATGGACTTCGAAAGCAACATCGATCGCCGGCGAGTTTTTGTCCTCGTACTCGACCTCGGCTTCAGCCAGTGCCGAACCGCAATCCAGACACCAGTTGACCGGCTTCAGGCCCTGATAGAGGTAGCCCTGTTCGAGAATCTTGCCCAGGGCTCTGATTTCGCCAGCCTCGGCCGAAAAATTCATGGTCAGGTAAGGATTGCCCCAATCGCCGAGCACACCGAGGCGGATGAAATCTTTCTTCTGGCGCTCGACCTGTTCGGCGGCATAGGCACGCGACAGTTCGCGCACCTTGTCTGCGGGAATTGCCTTGCCATGCAGCTTTTCGATCTGATGCTCGATCGGCAGGCCATGGCAGTCCCAACCCGGGACGTAAGGCGCATCAAAACCGGAAAGCGTCTTTGAGCGAACGATAATGTCCTTCAGAACCTTGTTGACCGCGTGACCAATGTGGATGTCGCCATTGGCGTAGGGCGGACCGTCGTGCAGCGTAAAACGCGGCCGACCGGCGCAGATTTCGCGGATACGCTGGTAGAGCTTTTTCTCCTGCCACTGGGCGACCCATTGCGGCTCGCGCTTGGGCAAGTCACCGCGCATCGGGAAAGCAGTATCCGGCAAGTTAAGGGAGTCTTTGTAATCAGCCATTTTGCGTGCTCACAGCGAGAAGAAGGCCCGGGCGGCCGCGGCGTCTGCCGCGATCTGCGCCTTGAGGGCATCAAAATTGGGAAACCGTTGCTCGTTGCGCAGTTTATGCACAAAACGAACCGAAATATGGGCGCCGTAGATGTCGCGATCGAAATCGAACAGATGCACTTCAAGCAAGGGGCGCGTGCCGCCCACCGTTGGCCGGATGCCAAGATTGGCCACGCCGGGCAACGCTTGCTCACCCAGCCCGCTGACTTCGACTGCGAAGACGCCGCTCATCGGAAGTGGGTTGTGCTTGATGCGCAGGTTGGCTGTGGCGAAGCCGAGTTGACGCCCCAGCTTTTGGCCATGCGATACCTGACCGTCGATGATGTAAGGGCGCCCCAGCAACAGGGCCGCATGCTCCATGTCGCCGATGGCCAGCGCCTTGCGCACAGCCGAACTGGACACCCGCTCACCGGCAACCGTGACGCTGCCCATAGCCTCAACGGTGAAGCCGAAACGCTGCCCCGCTTCGTGCAGCAAGGCGAAATCGCCAGTACGCCCTCGTCCAAAACGAAAATCGTCGCCGATGATCAAATGCCGAACCTGGCAGCCGCGCACCAGCACCTGCTCGATGAATTCTTCGGCCGAAAGGGCGGAAAAGGCCCCATTGAAGGGGCAGATCATGACCTGCGCAACACCGGAATCACCGAGCAATTCGAGCTTTTCGCGCAAGGTGCTCAGACGGGCCGGCGCCGACTCAGGTGCAAAGAACTCGCGCGGATGTGGCTCGAAGGTCAGCACAGTGGGCGCCAACTGGCAGTTTTCTGCCACCTCGGCCAGCCGCCTGATCAACGCGGCATGCCCCAGGTGAACCCCATCGAAATTTCCGATGGCGAGCACGACGGGGGCTACAACGGGACGCGAATGACCGCGAAAGACGCGCATGGGCTGACTGGCGAGAAAAACGTTGAATTATAACGACCTAAGGCGCTGAAGGGATACGAGAACGTCGGGCATGCATTGCGGAATAGCGGAATAGCGGAATAGCGGAATAGCCAAACACCAGAGAGCGCTTTGGCTATAATTGGCCGGATTAACAAAAATATCTTTCCTGCCAATTCATGCTTGAACTGATCAGCCATATTGTCGAGATTTCTTCGCGCCGAGATCGCACTGAAATCAACTCGGCCACGGTTGATTCCCTGCTTGATCTATTTCACCCGCAACGCGTAACCATCTACCGGTGCTATGCAGCCGGCAAAAAGACGATGGTATTCGCCTGTGCCGGTTACGGGCCGAACGGCCGCTTCCTGCGTAATGCCTATCTGCCGGAACAATCCTATTGCCGGCCGATTGAGCGCGACCCGCTGCTCAATCGCTGCCGCAAGGAGCTGTCGGCGGTCCTGGACATTCTCAAGGATGGATCGCATCGCATCATTTTTCCGATCAACCGGCTAGATGAACCCATTTACATGATTGACCTGTCGCTTTCCGAAGAGTTTTCGGCCGACCAGCGCGTCGCGCTGATGGGACTGATCGAATATTTCGGAAATCACATAGCGCTCCTGGATTATGGCGAGGCCGATACCCTGACCGGACTGTCCAGCCGAAAAACTTTCGACAAGCACCTGTTCGAATTGCTTGGCAAAGCAAGCAGCGATAGCCAGCGGGATAGCACTCAGGAAAGCCGGCGAAGTGAAAAAACCGGCGCCACTCACTGGCTGGCTGTTTGCGACATCGACAGGTTCAAACTGGTAAATGACAATTTCGGTCATCTGATCGGCGATGAAGTACTGATCATGCTCGCCCAAGTGATGAATCAATCCTTCCGCTTTGATGACCAGCTGTTCCGTTTCGGTGGCGAGGAATTCATTGCCCTGCTTCAACCGACCGAGGAAAAGTTCGCCCTTGCTGCACTCGAGCGCTTCCGGACCAACGTCGAAAAGCAGCTATTCAGCCGTGTCGGGCATGTCACGGTCAGCATCGGCTTCAGTTCGCTCATGCCCAATGACACGCCAACCGACGCGATCGACCGTGCCGACGAGGCGCTTTATTATGCCAAGCGCCACGGCCGAAACCGTGTCGATTGTTACGAGCGACTTGTAGCTTCTGGCGAAGTTGAGGCCAAGGAGATTGCCAAAGGCGAGGTCGAATTGTTCTGAGCGCGTATCCAATGCCTGCTCGCCCCCTTTGGAACCTGTTTACATCCAGCCGCCAACGGAGGCTAACCAAGCTCCGATAGCGCCGCTGCCCAACCGGGAAACACTGCCAGCAATCCAACCGGCGACAGGGCACCTGCCAGTATTGCGCGACAATCGGAAGTCACTGCCAGACCAAGATCTTGATCGAGCCGCCAGGTTTCAAGCCCGCCTGTCAGTGGCCATCCGTCCTGCCGCCACGACTGTATTCAGACTGCTCACCAGCTGGGCGGCGAGAATAAAGTTCTAACTTCGCTGCATAGCGAACCAAGCAGTTACCCGCACTTTCACAGAGCGCGTCAGAATCAAGTCCTGCACTTTAGAGGCACAAACCCACATTCTCGCCAGAAAGCTGAGAATAAAGTCATAACCAAAAGCTAGTTTTCGCATATTGGCGATAGCACAAGGTTATCGGACCAGCAGTTCCACTCAGTGCCTTGAACACCGATATTTCAAGGTCCAGAACCAGAGGACTAGGGGGTGGCTGATACCGGGTCAGACCCCGGTGGTCTGGGGATATTTTTGACGCCGTAAAGCACCTGCCCTGCCGGTCCAACTAGCGATGCCGACTCACAATGCCTAGCCTGGTCATCGAAGAAAAAATCCGGCTCAAATTCATTAAGGAAGGGGCCTTTGTCGAGACCACCCAGAAACATCGCCTCATCAACTGCGATGTTCCAAGACATCAAGGTTCGAATCGCACGTTCATGCGCGGGTGCGCTACGTGCCGTCACCAGCGCAGTACGGACACGCATTGGCACTTCATCGCCGGCACTCTGTAGCCCTTGAAGTGCGCTCAAGAATGGTTTGAAAGGGCCAGGTGGCAATGGAATTTTGGCCTTCGCCGTCTCGTGCTCCTGAAACTTATCCAAGTTACCCAGATGAAAAATACGTTCGGCCTCGTCGCTGAAGAGGACTGAATCACCGTCGAACGCAATGCGAATCTCTTTTGGATTGCGTGATGCATCGCTAACAGATGACGGATAAACCTGAGCAGCGGGAAATTCGTGATTCAGTGCCTCACGGACATCCTCACCGTTCGCCGACAAAAACAAGTTTGCGTTGAGTGGTTTGAGATAACGATGCGGTGGCGCCCCACGCGTAAATATTGCTCGCTCCAAGGCAAGGCCGTGGTACTTTGACGAGGCCAGAACACGCAGCCCGCTGACAGGGTCATTCCGCGACAGGATTGCCACCTCAACTCGCTTCAGCGTCTCTGTATTGAATGCCAAAAGTTTCTTGATGAGCGGAAACGCAACACCCAACTCGGCTGGCGAATCGAGTCGCTCTTGCTGAAGTTTCATGTATGGGGCGTCGTTACTGTCGTCAAAGACCTGATTCTCGTCCTCAAAATTAAACAGTGCTCTGGAGGAGATGGCGACTACAAGTTTTCCGTCAAGCGAGGCAGACATCAGTAGCTCTTACTGTGAGACATTGAGAGTAGTTAACTGCCACGTAGCTGGGACACCGAAACTTCGGCATTGTGGCGACGAGCAGCATCTGCGACCTCCTTGTTCACTATCGTTTTACCGATGGGCGCCAAGGCGATGCCGGCCAGCTTAAGGTGCTGGATGGCAAATGGGATACCAATAACGGTGATGGCACAAGCAAGTGCCGATAGAACGTGGCCAATAGCAAGCCAAATGCCGGCGAAAACGAACCATAGGATATTCCCTAGCAGACCCATGGCACCCGTGCCGATATCGCCCTGATTCGTCAATTCCTTGCGGCTGATGGCCTCTTTACCAAATGGGAAGAAGGTGAACTGCCCAATCACAAAGCAGGCCTTGCCCCAAGGAATACCAACGATAGTCACAAAGCACAAAAGACCGACAAGCCACCAACCCAATCCCATCAGGACACCACCTAGGATAAACCACAGAAAATTGCCGATGGCGCGCATACGAAAGCTTTCAGAGTTGAATCAGGACATGATAATTGGATTGTCGACAGCAGGAACGATTAAATAGCCGCCCTCCACATCTCCATAGGTTTTGAAGATATTGCTCAGAAAGTATTGCGCGGCAACACCGCACAGTGCTGCATCCAATGCATCAATGGACTTCAGGGACCTTGTATCAAACCAAGTGCCTCCAGCGGTGCCCGCCGCTGGCGCCCCTTGATTTTGGCTGATGCGACGTCCTGCCCTAGCAGGGCACAGTAAATGGCGTGAGGAAAGGTTTCAAAGGTACTCCGCTGCCTACCTCGCCGCTCGTCTTCCCAAAGCACACCGGCATCGACCAGGCGGTCTACTTGTTTTGAGCGCTTCCACGCCCACTTTTCGCCAGTTGTTCTGCCGGAATGATGCAATGACGGGACTGCTTCCAGGAATCCTTGAAGCTTGGCCTCTCGTGCGCAGTTTCTGAGCGAGCGTTATAGGTGCGCCGAGCAATCGTTGCATCCGGGGACCAGTGGGGGATGAGACCGAATGAGCCGACCAATAGCTCGCGTAACGGCACGGCATCACCACCGACATCAGTAAATTCGTGCTTTCGCACAAACGGACCGTGATAGCCAGGCCAGAGACTCGGCTTCAGTCCCAACGGAAGGCCATCGACACCAAAATAGGTGCGGAGTCTGGCGGGGTCGGTTTGCGGGTCGTAGTGAGAGCACATTGCTCTCAGAATAGCAAAACCCCTCGGGTTTGGACGCCGAGGGGTTTCGGGTACTACCTATCTACTTACTTAGTGGCCGGAGCCGGGGTTGCAGCGGGCTTGGCTTCAGCCTTCACTTCCGCTTTTTCATGCTTCTCGTGCTTCTCACTCTTGAGTTCGTGACCCTTTGACTTGCCATGCTTTTCAGCCGGCTTGCCTGCGTCAGCCTTGGGGGCTTCCGTCTTCGCAGCTTCGACCTTCGCCGGCTCAGCCGCCTTCGGGGCTTCTACCTTCTTTCCTGAAGCGGCTGGCGCCGGAGCGGTAACTTTGGCTGCCGGCGTTGCGGCCGGGGTGGCGGCAGCGCCTTGAGCAAAGGATGCAGAAGCGAAACCGGCAGCTACGGTCAGAGCAACGATGAGTTTGGAAACTTGCATTTTGAATCTCCTGAATCGGTAAGTTATTTATTCGGTATTCGGTGCTGACATCTTTTTGCAGCGCCTTGTGTCGAATAACTCAGCCGATTACTCACGGGATGTCATGAGAAACGTAATGCTGTGTATCGGCTCGTGACTAAGGTGTTTCAGGGAATTTCCCATGACTGAAACAACT
>JAGTRV010000268.1 GCA_018262245.1 Pseudomonadota bacterium
GAGGATGTACGCCCGCCAACACGTCAGCGGCAGAAAGATAGTAATTGGAGTTGGCGCGGCCGAAATGCATCAGTAGTTCGCCATTCGGGCGGGTCGGCAGGCGGTAGCTACCAATGCGGACTGCGGTCAGGCCATGACTTCCACCTTCCATTGCCACCTTGCCACCAGGGCCAAGCGCCAGGCGAACCATTTCCAGTGGCAATGACAGGAAGGGCAGGTCGTTGATCAATGACAGGGTTGGCACTCGGCGCAGTACGCCGCGCTCACTGTTCGACTGCAGCAAGCCTGGGCTGGCGTTGATCAAGCCCTCGCCAGCTGCGGCATTTTCAAGAAGAGGGCGGCTGGCAAAGGCGCTGGCGTAATGCGGCAGGTATTGGTCGTGACTGGGCTCCTGGCTGAAAACCGGGAGCGGCCTGGTCGGTTGTTTTGAGCCGGGCAGCAACTTGCTCAAGCCGACAACAGCCAATACGGTCGGCTGTCCAGCCAGGGCCTGGGCCAGTTGCTGGTCGGGCTCGGGTAGTTTGGCAAATGCATCGGCCGGCAGGCCGGGGAACTGATTGGCAAGGATTTCCGGGCTGTAGCGATCACGCTCGGCAAAAACAATATCGATGCCCAGGGCCAGAGGTTTGCCAGCGAGTATCCTGTCCGCCAATCGGGCGACCAGATCTCGCGACCACGGCCATTGCCCGTGCTTGACCAGACTCTGGCTATCAATTCCGACGATGATGACTGGCTCGCTGTCGCGAGTACGCGGCATTAGTCGCTGGTAGTGGTCGAATTGCGCCTCGCGAACACTGAGCAGCGGAGTGTTCTCGATTCCATTCAGCACCAAGGCTGCGAGGAGCAGCAACAGCAGCGGGAGCGCCCGGCCGCGTCCGGCCCGGATCGCTGCAAGGAGCAGTCCGCTTAGTCGCGTCACAGGTCTATGGCTAACCCGTCGTAGGCAGAAATGATTTCGAGTGGTGCCCGGCTGCCTCGGGTGATCTGCTCGAGGCGCCGTGTTTCAGCAACCAGTCGGGCCAACTGCTTATCGTCGTGCACCGGTTCATGGTGAAACAGTACCAGCCGCTTGGCTGCCGCCGCCTGGCAAAGTTCGACGCCAACGACATTGCTTGAGTGTCCCCAGTCGGCTTTGACTGAAACAGCTTCAGCCAGCGAGTACATGGCGTCGAAAATAACGAGGTCAGCCTTGGCAAAAAAAGCAACGAAGGCTTCGTGCTCACCTGGGTTGTCGAGCCGATGCTCGGAATCGGTCGAGTAGACAACCGTCTTGGTCAAACTCTCGAAACGATAACCGTAAGAATCGCCGGCGTGTAGCTGCTTCTTGGGTGTCACATTGAGCCCGGCGATATATTGCGGCTTGTCCGGCGTCATCACGTCGAACTCAATGCGAGCGCCAGCCTGTGCGTAGTCAACAGGGAAACAGGGCGCCTGCATCTGGAGGCGGATTGACGCTTCCAGTTGCGGGTGGCAGCCGTGGATGACGATGCGATTGCCGGGGATGTACATGGGCGCGAAATACGGAAAGCCCATCAGGTGATCCCACTGCAGGTGGGAGATGAAGATATGGTAAGTCTGCGGGTTGGGAACGCCGTACCGGGCTATTTTTGCCAGCCCCAACGGGCGAGCACCGCTGCCCATATCGCAGATGAAGTGCTCGGGGCCATCGCCTACGATCTCGACACAGGAAGAGTTGCCGCCGAAAGTACCGTTGATGGCGAAAGGGAGGTTGTCGACAAATTCATCAAGCGCCAGTTGCGTCTTGAAAGATTTGCCATTGGCTGCCGTCAGTGCAGCAATTATTTTTTCGCGGATGTCACGGTGAGTCAATGCGACGGGTAGCGATCCGCGCGTGCCCCAAAAAACAACCTGATTCATGCGCCAATGACCCGGCAGGCAGCATCTACGGAAATGTAGCAGGGAACGATCAGGTTAAAGCGGCTGATCGCAAAAACCTCCTGAACCATCGGCTGCAGAGCAGCGATCGCAAAAACACCTTGTTGTACCTTGGAACGGCGGGAGGCCAGCATCAGGACGCGTAGTCCAGCGCTGCTGATGTAGTCGACACCGGAGAAATCTAACAGGAGCGCAGGGCAGCCCTTGGCACAGCGATCAAGCAACGGTTCAAGAGTTTTTGTGAACTCTTCGCTCACGTTGTGGTCTATGCGGCCGCTGACCGAAACAATCAGGACACCAGCCTGTTCGCGTGTGGGGAGATTCATTATCGCGTAAGGATTTCGGGTGCTTTGAAAGTGGCGAGTATGCCATGTCGGCCAGCTCACTCGGGTAAAATATTGCATGGATTCAAATCAGCAAGTCGCGCGTCCGCTTTTCAGCCACCGCAAATTCTGGGCACACCGCTTCGGTCCGGCCCCTTTCCTCCCGATGTCACGTGCCGAGATGGATGCACTGGGCTGGGATTCCTGCGACGTCATCCTGGTTACCGGGGATGCCTATATCGACCATCCGAGCTTCGGCATGGCGCTGATCGGCCGATTGCTCGAAGCGCAGGGCTTTCGGGTCGGCATTCTGGTCCAGCCGGATTGGAACTCTGCAGCCGATTTCAAGAAACTGGGGAAGCCCAACCTGTATTTTGGTGTCACTGCCGGCAACATGGATTCGATGGTCAACCGTTATACGGCTGACCGCAAGATTCGTACGGACGATGCCTACACGCCCAATGCCGAGCCGAACAAGCGGCCCGACCGCGCCGTCACTGTATATGCGCAGCGCTGCCGTGAGGCCTTTCCCGGTACGGCGGTGATTGTCGGCTCGATTGAAGCCAGTCTGCGCCGTATTGCCCACTACGATTACTGGTCGGACAAGGTACGGCGCTCGGTGCTGCCTGACTCCAAGGCAGATCTGCTGATTTTTGGCAATGCCGAGCGCGCCATCGTTGAGGTGACGCACCGTCTGGCCAAGGGCGAAAAGATTTCCGAAATCCGCGATCTGCGCGGTACCGCCTTCATGGTGTCGCCGAACTGGCTGCCTTCGGAGGACTGGGATGTGATGGACTCGACTGAAGTCGACACGCCGGGGCCGCTGGTCAAGCATGCCGACCCATACGCGATGGATACAGGGGGAAGCTCAACTGCAGCCCCGGCGACACCTGGTGAGCAACCCATCCGCATCGTTTCTCTGGCCGAGCGCTTGGCTGCCCGCAAGGAACGCCGCGCCCATACCGTGATTCGCTTGCCGTCCTACGAGCAGGTCAAGGCCGATCCGGTGCTCTACGCGCATGCTTCGCGCACTTTTCACCTTGAGTCCAACCCCGGCAATGCGCGAGCCCTGCGGCAGGCACATGGCGAACGCGATGTCTGGCTGAATCCGCCGCCGTTCCCGCTGAGCACTGAAGAGCTGGACCAGGTCTACGAACTGCCCTATGCCCGTCGCCCGCATCCTAGTTACGGTGATGCCAAGATTCCCGCCTGGGAGATGATCCGTTTCTCGGTGAATATCATGCGTGGCTGCTTTGGTGGCTGCACGTTTTGTTCGATTACCGAGCATGAAGGGCGCATCATCCAGAGCCGCTCGGAAGACTCGGTTATCCGCGAGATCGAGGAAATGCGCGACAAGACGCCGGGCTTCACCGGCGTCGTCTCCGATCTTGGCGGCCCGACCGCCAACATGTTCCACCTGAAGTGCAAGGACGAAAAAATCGAGTCGGCCTGTCGTCGGCTTTCCTGTGTCTATCCGGACATCTGCGAGAACATGAATACTGATCACTCGCAGTTGATCTCGCTGTATCGTCGGGCGCGCAGCATCAAGGGCGTCAAGAAGGTGCAGATAGGCTCCGGCCTGCGCTACGACCTTGCCGTGCGCTCCCCGGAGTACATCAAGGAGCTGGTCACCCATCACGTTGGTGGCTACCTGAAAATTGCTCCCGAACATACAGAGGAGGGCGTGCTCTC
>JAGTRV010000106.1 GCA_018262245.1 Pseudomonadota bacterium
CGGGCAGAACGACGACATTATAGTGTTCGAGCAGGCCGCGAGCGAACTCGGTGTCGGCAATCGGGGTCTTCGCCCACAGATAGAAGCTGGCGTCCGGCATGCCGGTGCCGAGCACTTCGCCGATCAGCGGCGTGCAGGCTGCGAATTTTTCGCGGTACTGATTGCGATTGTCGAGCACGTGGGATTCGTCGTTCCAGGCCGCGATGGAAGCTGTCTGCACTGGAGGCGCCATGGCGCAGCCGTGGTAGGTGCGGTAAAGCAGGAATTTCTTCAGGATTTTCTCGTCGCCGGCGACAAAACCGGAGCGCATGCCCGGCACATTGGAGCGCTTGGACAGACTGGAGAACATGACCAGGCGCTCATTCGTACGGCCGAGCAGCTTGGCCGCCTGGAGTCCGCCGATCGGCGGATTGGCTTCGTCGAAATAGATTTCCGAGTAGCACTCGTCGGAGGCGATGATGAAGCCGTACTTGTCGGACAGCGCGAACAGCGTTTTCCAGTCTGCCAGCGACAGCACCTTGCCGGTCGGATTGCCCGGCGAGCAGACGTAGAACAACTGGACGCGGGCCCATTCTTCTTCGCTCAGGCTGGCATAGTCGAAAGCGAAATCGTTGTCCGGCAGGTTGTTCAGGAAGCGCGGTTCGGCGCCGGACAGGTAGGCGGCACCCTCGTAGATCTGGTAGAACGGATTCGGGCTGACGATCAACGGCACATGGCCGCGGCTCGGATCAATGACCGTCTGGGCGAAGGAAAAAAGTGCCTCGCGGGAACCATTGACCGGCAAGATCTCCGTTTCCGGATTCAGTTCCAGTCCGTAGCGATGGCGGCACCATTTGGCAATGGTCTGGCGTAGCAGCGGGATACCCTGCGTCGTGGGATAGTTGGCCAAGCCCTTCAGACCGTTGGCCAGCGCGTCCATGATGAACGCCGGCGTCGGGTGCTGTGGCTCACCGATGGAGAGCTTGATCTCTTTATATTGCGGGTTCGGCGTGACGCCAGCGAACAGGGCGCGCAGCTTTTCGAAGGGGTAGGGCTGGAGTTGGGCGAGGTGCGGATTCACGTCAGGCGTCGAATGGGTGTAAAAAGCGAATTATCCCTGAAAACGCTTTCGCTGCCTTGTGAACAAACGTGCAATTATCCTGTCGATTTTCTCGGCCTCGCTAGTGGCCGGCTGTGCCATCGGCTATCAGGCCAGAGGCAGTCTGGGCGGTGTGCCTGGCGAAATGCGCGGCAAGGCTTATCCCGGCAATACGACCGGTGGCGGACGCTTTGTGCTGGCTGATCGTGATGGTCGCCTGCAATGTGACGGCCAGATGTCGCCAGCGGACAGCTCGCCGACCCCTGGCAGTTGCGAAGGCGAGACGGGGAAGGGGGTTGTCCGTTGCAGCGATGGTCGGGAAATCCCGGTACGCTGGACGGCGATTACTTGCCGCTCATTCGAGGGGGGCGGCGATGATCAAATGGGAAATCGGTTGATTTTTCGGGTCGACCGCAGTAAGTAGCCAGGTCGGCAGCGGTCAGAAATGCGTTAGCGGATGCGAGTTTTCGTCTTCCGGACCATGCGCATGGTGCCACGCCGTACTGACTTGAGTGAAGAATGACAGCCCGGCATCGACAACGTCCGCATCGTAGAGTTTGCCACGTCCCTGTTTGAGTTCCCGCAGCGCTTCGTCCATGTGATGGCCGGGGCGATAGGGGCGGTGGGAGATGATGGCATCGAAAACGTCGGCAACGCCGATGATTCTGGCCTCAAGGCAGATTTCGTCGCCCTTGAGACCATGCGGGTAGCCGCTGCCATCCAGGCGCTCATGATGTTGCAGAACCATATTGGCGATCGGCCAGGGAAAGTCTACCCCGCGCAGGATTTCATGGCCGATTTCCGGGTGACAGCGAATGATTGAATATTCGGGGGAAGACAGGGCACCAGGCCGGTTGAGGATTTCCGCAGGGATTGATATTTTGCCAATGTCATGGACGGTTGCGCCAAGGTGCAGGCCAAAGAGCTGGTCGTCGTTCAGTTGCATGATTTGGCCGATTTTCCGGGCGAGTGTCGCCACCTGACGCTGATGGCCTGCCGTGTAGGGGTCGCGTTTTTCGATCGCCAGCGCGATGGCTTCCACCGTGCTGCTGAATGCCAGGGCGAGGCGGCTGCCTTGTGCGCGCACCTCGGTTTCGGCTGCTTTCAGCGGAGTGATGTTTTCATGCGAGACAATGGCCCGGACCGTTGTGCCGCCAGGTAGCGGCGTGACGGTCATCAGGAACCAGCGTTGCTCCCAGGGAGCATGGCATGGATATTCGATCTGGAATTTGGCTGACTGGCCATCGAGAACGCTGGTAATGCCGGCGATTACGGAGATGGCAATACGAATATCCTCATGGCTGCCGAGACCGGAGTTATGCGGTGCATGTGCCAGTTTGTCGAGCATGCCGATGTAGTTGCAGCCGATGCCATGAGCCGGCAAACTGCTGCCGTTGTTTTCGGAAAACGTACGCCAAGCCTCATTGACGGCGACGATTTCGCCTTGTGCATTCAGCAGTGCAACATGCGCGGTCAGCGCATCGATGACCGAGTTATAGCTGAGGAAGTCCTCAATCATTGCTGTTCTTGAGTATCGTTATTGGGCCCGGTTTTAGGCCTTGAATTGTGCAAGCGGACTCAGGATACGCCTTTAGTAATAATTGGCAAATGATTGGTGGTTATTTAGTGTTTGCTAATTTTATTATTTTGTATTTTGCGGCGATTACGCAGGTTCCTGCACAAAATACGGCCAAACTGTTCTGATGAAATCAGCGTTCGATTTCCGTTGTCCGGATTTCGAAATCAGCCTCTTCTCCGGTTGATCACTGCAATACGTAATTTGCTTTTGCGGCGGACTTAACCGAGCACGGTGATTTTCAGTTTTTCGAGAAAATTCAGCTCGGACCACCATTTCACCCCGTGCTCGCGGAAAGCCTGGCCGCTTTCGGTCAGCACCAGTTTTCTGGCGCCGAATTCGGTTTTGCCGATCTCAGTGATGAAGCCGGATTCCATCAGGTAGCGGGCAATGGCGGGTTGCACCTGCTGGCCAGCGATGGTCCAGCGCGAGCCGTAGCCTTCGTCATCACCGGTCAGCATCAGGATCGGTTCGAACTCACTGATCAGGCGAAGCACCTGCAGCGTTTCGGCGCGCTGAGGGATCGAGGTGGGAAGCATGGCTTACGGTCGGCTGATCAATAGGGGATTCGACCGGGGTTGGCGGCCCAGCGTTCCAACGGTTCAAGCGCGCCGGGCAGGGGGTGATGTTCCATGACAATGCTGCGGGCCGAGAAATGGCGATTCAGTTCGCTGTACAACTCGTCGTCACAGAAGCCGATGGCAGCCGCTTCCGCCCGGCTGTTGGCGAAGACGATGCGTTCGATACGCGCCCAGTAGGCAGCCGACAGGCACATCGGGCAGGGTTCGCTGGAAGCGTAGAGGGTGCAGCCGTGCAGGTGAAAGTGGTCTTGCCCGGCACAGGCAGTGCGGATGGCGCCAATTTCAGCGTGGGCGGTTGGGTCGTGGCTGGCGACGACACGGTTCCAGCCTTCGGCGATGATCCGGCCATCGCGGACGATCACGGCGCCGAACGGTCCGCCTTCGCCGCTTTCACTGCCTTGCCGCGCCAGTTCGATGGCACGGGTGAGAAACTGGTCATCCGGGTTCATCTGGCCGATCCTTCCTCGGTACTGCGGGGTCGATCAAATAGGTCGATGCTATTATACGGCCCCCAACATGGCAGGGGCATTTGTCCCGCCACAATCAGGCATGCGTCTCACCAAGCTCAAACTCGCCGGTTTCAAATCCTTCGTCGATCCGACTGCTGTTGCCGTTCCCGGCCAACTGGTCGGCGTCGTTGGCCCCAATGGCTGCGGCAAATCCAACATCATGGATGCCGTGCGCTGGGTGCTGGGCGAATCTAAAGCCTCGGAGCTGCGCGGTGAATCGATGATGGACGTCATCTTCAACGGTTCGTCCAACCGCAAGCCGGTGTCGCGCGCTTCCGTCGAACTGATTTTCGAGAACCTGCTCGGCCGGGCGCTTGGCCAGTGGTCGCAATACACCGAACTGTCGGTCAAGCGCACGCTGACCCGGCAGGGGCAGTCGGATTACTTCATCAACAACCTGAAGGTCCGTCGCAAGGACATCACCGATCTGTTCCTTGGTACCGGGCTGGGGCCGCGTGCCTACGCCATCATCGGCCAGGGGATGATTTCGCGCATCATCGAGGCGCGGCCGGATGACCTGCGCGTCTTCCTCGAAGAAGCGGCCGGCGTCACTCGCTACAAGGAGCGGCGCAAGGAAACCAACGGCCGGCTGGAAGACACCCGCGAAAACCTGCTGCGTGTCGAGGATATTCGCCTCGAACTTGGCAACCAGATGGAGCGCCTTGAAGCGCAGGCCGAAGTGGCACGTCGCTTTCAGGGACTGAACGAACAGCTGGTTCAGCGCCAGCAAGTGTTGTGGCTGTTGAGGAAGCGTGAGGCCGAGGCTGAACGGCAGCGCTTGTCGCTGGAAGTCGAGCGCGCTGTAACCGAACTTGAAGCCCAAAGCGCCGCCTTGCGCGAAACCGAGGCGCGTGCCGAGGAAACCCGCGAAGCCCATTTCGCCGCCGGTGACGCGCTGCATAACGCGCAGAGCGAGATGTACACGGCCAACGCTGAAGTCGCCCGACTGGAGGCGGAAATCCGCCATCGCCGCGAATCGCGTAGCCAGCTGGAAGCCCGTCTGGCGCAACTGGAAGACGAGTTGAAGCACTGGAGCGAGACGGCGGAGAGGCTGGTGGAAGATCGCCTGAAATGGGAAGAAACTCAGGAAATCACCAAGCTGCGCGTCGAGGAAGCTGAAGAGCGTCTGCACCAGCAGATGAATATCGCGCCGCAGGTCGAGGAAGACCACGTTCAGGCGCAGGAGGAACTGCAACGTTTGCGGACGCGGACAACCAACAGCGAACAGAAGCTGGAAGTTGAGTTGACCAACAAGTCACATGCCCAGCGCGCCCTGCAGGCAATCATTCAGCGCCGTGAACGCCTGCGCGAGGAAACCTTCGGCGAGGCGCCGGACGAACTCGAACTGGCCGAGAAGGAAGAAGAGCTCGCCATGCTGCGCGAGGAGCTGGCCGGCGACCAGGATCATTTGCAGCAACTGCAGCAGGAATTGCCGCAACTGGAATCCCGCCGCCGTGAAGCGCAGGCCGAGCTGCAGCGCATCGAGCGTGAACTGGCCGCCGGTCAGGCCCGCCGCGCCGCGCTTGAGCAGATGCAGGCCCGTACCCAGCAGACCGGCAAGCTACCCGAGTGGCTGCGTCGTCACAACCTGGAAGGCGCACCGCCGCTGTGGCAGCGGATTCAGGTCGAGGCGGGCTGGGAGGATGCGGTTGAGGCTGTGCTGCGCGAGCGCTTGAGCGCCATCGCCTGCGATGATCCAGCCAAACTCGACGAATGGCTGCACGATCGGCCGGAAGCGCGCTTGGCGGTGATGCTCGGCACCAATGTTGCGGTCGACCATCCATTTGGGGCAAATACACTGGCTGCTCGCGTGCGCAGCGACGACCCGGCGATTCGCGCCGTGCTGGCTGACTGGCTGGGCAGCGTGCGCACGGCAGAGTCGCTGGCTGAGGGGCTAAGCCAGCGTTACGAACTGCCAGACGGCGGACTGCTGGTGACCCGTGGCGGCGATCTTCTGACCCGCAATAGCGTCACTTTCTTCGCGCCGGATCAGGGCGAGCATGGTTTGCTTGAACGCCAGCGTGAGATTGAAATGCTGGCCGAAGGCATTGCCCTGGCTGAGGAACAGGCTGAGAGCCAGCGTGAGCAGCAGGCGATGCTCGACGAGCAGCTTGAAGACAAGCAGGAAGAAATGGGCGAGATCCGGCAGTATGTGACCGATCGCCAGCAGCGCGTGCATGCGGTGCAAATGGAAGTGCTCAAGCTGACGCAGGCCATCGAACGCTACAAGGAACAGAAGGAGCGTGTCGCCGAACAGTTGGCCGAACTGGCCGAGGAAGAAGAGGGCGAACGCGAGCGCGAAATGTCGGCCGACGAGCGTATCGAGGAAATACGCGACGGTTTGGGACGCATCCGTGTCCTGGTCCATGGTGCCCAATCGCGCCTCGACGAATGCGAACGCGCCGTGCGTGCCGAGCGCGAGCGCAATGCCGACCTCGACCGTGCCTTGCGCGAAGCGCAATTCTCACTGCGTGAAAGTGATGGCAAGCTGCAGGATGTCTTCGCGCAGCAGGCGATGGCGCAGCGCGAACTGAATCGCATCGAGAAGGACCGGGCGCAGTGCGCTGAGCAGGTCGAGGCGGCGCCGCCGGACGTCATGGAAGGCGCCCTGCAGACGGCCCTCGAAGCGCGGCAGGCCGCCGAGAAAGTGCTGGCCGAGAAGCGCGATGCACTGGAAGGGGCGACGAATGCGCTGCGTGGTTTCGAAGAGCAGCGACTGCGCATCGAGCAGGGGCTGGAGCCGCTGCGGGTACGGATTGGTGACCTCAAGCTGAAGGAACAGGCGGCAGCGCTGAATAGTGAGCAGTTCGCCCAGCAACTGCTCGAAGCCGGCGCCGACGAAGCTGCGCTGCAGAATGAACTCGGTAATGCCCGGCCAGCCAGTCTGCAGGGGGAAATCACCCGTCTGGCCAACGCCATTGCCGAACTCGGTGCGGTCAACATGGCGGCCTTGCAGGAACTGGAAACAGCGACCGAGCGCAAGGGCTACCTCGACATGCAGGCAGCCGACCTCAACGAGGCGATGGAAACGCTGGAAAACGCCATACGCCGGATTGACCGCGAAACACGCGACCTGCTGCAGAGCACCTTCGACACGGTCAACGGCCATTTCGGGCAACTTTTCCCCGAACTGTTCGGCGGGGGGCGGGCCGAGTTGGTGATGACCGGCGAGGAAATCCTCGATGCTGGTGTGCAGGTCATCGCCCAGCCTCCGGGCAAGAAGAACTCGACCATTCACCTGCTGTCCGGTGGCGAAAAAGCGTTGACCGCGATCGCGCTGGTCTTCTCGATGTTCCAATTGAACCCGGCGCCGTTCTGTCTGCTCGACGAGGTCGATGCGCCGCTCGACGACAGCAATACCGAACGTTTCTGCGCCATGGTCAAGAAAATGTCAGGTGCAACGCAGTTCCTGTTCATTTCCCATAATAAAATCGCGATGGAAATGGCCGAGCAGCTGGTCGGCGTCACCATGCAGGAGTCCGGTGTGTCGCGCGTGGTGGAAGTGGATATTCAGGAAGCTTTGAAAATGAGGGACGCAGCCTAAGGCGCTCCCGGGAAGAGATTGAGATGACCGAACTCCAGATGGGACTGATTGGCCTGGGTGCGACGGCGGTGGTCGGCGTATTTGGCTACAACAAGTGGCAGGAATTCCGGCAGCGCAAGCTGGCTGAGGCGGTCATGAAACCGCATCACGATGATGTCTTGTTGGGCGGTGGGCCAAAGGCGGCTCCGCAAGCCCCTGTTGCTGAACGCAATGAACCGGAAATTCGCATCGATGCTGCGCCTTCACTCGGGGAACGCGTTGAACCCGTATTCGTCGATTTGCATCCGACCATTCCCTCTGATGACATGCAGCCAGCCAGTGCGGATGTCGAAATCCCGGAAATGCCGGAAATCCCGGCCGTCGTCGATGTTCCGCCGCCGACTGTCGAGCCGCTACCTGTCGAGCCGGTGCCGGTTGCTCAGGCTCTCGCCGAAGAAATGCCGGAGGTTGCAGCTGGCGAAGTGCCGGCGGAATTACTCGATCCGCGGCTGGAGTTTATCGTTGCCATGGAGCTGGTCGAGCCGGTATCGGCCGTCCAGATACTGCATTCGCAACGCTCAGTCCTGCATCGCCTGAACAAGCCGGTGCATTGGGTGGGTTTCAACGAACGGGCCCGCGAATGGCAGCGTCTGGCGCCGGATAGCGAACTGAACTTGCGCCGCTTGCGGGTTGGCCTGCAACTGGTCAATCGTCTGGGGCCGGTCTCCGAAGGCGATATCACCATCTTCACCAACGCCATGCAGGCACTGGCTGATGAGCTGATGGCGGTGGCCGACATGCCGTCGTCTCGCGTCCTGGATCAGGCTGAGGAAATTGACCGTTTCTGTGCCGCAGTCGACCTTGAAATTGGCCTGAATCTGGTGAGTCGGGCCTCTGCGTTTTCGGGGACCAAGATACGGGCGCTGGCTGAAGCAGCGGGTATGGCGCTTGGCATCGATGGCCTGTTTACCCGCTACGACGACAATGGCCGGGCCCAGTTCAGCCTGCAGAACTACGAAAGCACACCATTCTCGGCCGATGCGCTGCGCACGGTGACGACGCACGGTTTGACCTTCCTGCTCGATGTGCCGCGTGTCGATCACGGCGAACGCGTCTTCATGCAGATGAGCGAGATCGCCAAGCGCTTCGCCGATACCTTGCAGGGGGCGCTGGTTGATGACAATCGCCAGCCGCTGTCGGAGTCCCAGCTCGACCATATTCGTCGTGAATTCATTGGCAAGCCGCAAGCGACGATGGCCAGCTTCGGCCTGCCGGCCGGTTCGCCCCAGGCACTGCGGCTGTTTTCCTGATGGCCGCACCGGCAGTGGCGGTTGAGCGCTCCATTTGGCTGCGCGCTGAGTTGGAGCGCCATAACCACGCCTATTACGTGCTCGATGCACCAACGATTCCGGATGCCGAGTACGACAAGCTGTTCCGCGAGTTGCAAGCGCTGGAGGCTGAATATCCCGAACTGCTGACGGCAGATTCACCGACCCAGCGGGTTGGTGGCAAGCCGCTCAAGGCATTTCCGCTCGTGCGCCACAGAGTCCCGATGTTGTCGATTCGCACCGAAACGGATACCGGCCCGTCAGGTGCCGAGGCCTTCGATGCGCGTATCCGGAAACTTCTGGCCTTGCCCGACGATGCGCCGCCAGTTGAATATGCCGCCGAACTTAAGTTCGATGGCCTCGCGATCAGCTTGCGCTATGTGGACGGCGTGCTCGTGCAAGCGGCAACAAGAGGTGATGGCGAGACTGGTGAGGACGTAACGCAAAATATCCGGACCATCCGGAAAATTCCTCTTCGCCTTGCCGGCGCTGTACCGCCCGTACTCGAAGTCCGGGGCGAGGTGTACATGAGCCGGCCGGATTTTGAACGCTTTAACGAGCGCCAGCGCCAATTTGGCAAACCGACGCTGGTCAATCCGCGCAATGGGGCGGCCGGTAGCGTTCGCCAGCTCGACCCTAAACTTGCGGCGGATCGACCCTTGTCCTTCTACGCCTACGGGGTGGGTGAGTCTCAGGGCTGGGTTCGGCCAGCGACACATGCAGCGTCGCTTGATGCTCTGGTGAAGCTCGGCCTGCCGATCTGCGAACATCGCGCGGTCGTTCGCGGAGCAGGCGAACTTATCGCTTTTCATCAGGATATTCTGGCGCGGCGTGACAGCTTGCCATTCGATATCGATGGTGTGGTTTACAAGGTTAATGTCATCGCGCTACAAGAGGAGCTGGGGTTTGTCAGTCGCGAGCCACGTTGGGCGGTCGCGCACAAATATCCGGCCGAGGAGGCGCTGACCGTTGTCGAGGCCATCGATGTCCAAGTTGGCCGCACCGGCGCAATCACGCCGGTTGCTCGCCTGAAACCGGTCTTCGTCGGCGGCGTCACTGTCACCAATGCAACTCTGCACAATGAGGACGAGGTTCGGCGCAAGGACGTGCGTGTGGGTGATACGGTCATCGTGCGTCGCGCTGGAGATGTGATTCCTGAGGTGGTTGGCGTCGTCGAGGAAAATCGGCCTGTTAATGCTGAGCCGTTCAGGATGCGAGATACTTGCCCTGTCTGCGGTGCCCACGTCGTGCGTGAGCCGGGCGAGGCGGTGGCGCGCTGTTCCGGTGGCTTTTCGTGCAGCGCACAGCGCATTCAGGCAATTTTGCATTTCGCCGGCCGTCGCATGATGGATATCGAGGGATTGGGCGAGCGCTACGTAGAGCGTCTGGTTGAGTTCGACTATGTGCATGGCGTTGCCGACCTGTACCGTCTGACTCTGAATGACCTGATGGAAATGAAGAGGCGAGCCGACGAGCGTGACGGTGCTGTGCCTGAAACCGTCAAGGCCGGCCAGGTACCGACGCGCTGGGCCGAGAACCTGCTCGAAGGCATCGCCGCCAGTCGACGGCCCAGCCTGGCCCGCCTGCTTTTTGCGCTGGGCATCCGCCATGTTGGTGAATCCACTGCCAAGACGCTGGCGGACTGGCTGGGTAGTGTCGAACGCGTGCGTCGTGCCCCAGCACCGCTGCTGGCCGTACTGCCAGATATCGGCGCGACGGTAGCAGCGGCGATTGCCGATTTCTTTGCCGAGGAGCGCAACGTTC
>JAGTRV010000269.1 GCA_018262245.1 Pseudomonadota bacterium
AGGAATTCGGCGTCATCGGCTTGCCTTTCTCGTTTGCCAATGAAAAGCAGGCTGACGCGGTGCTTGACGGTCCTTTCGGACAGAGCCTGCTGGCCAAGTTGCCCGAGAAAGGCCTGGTCGGCTTGGCCTTTTGGGAGAACGGCTTCCGCAATTTCACCAATAGCAAGCGTCCCATCGTCAAGGCCGAGGATCTCGTCGGGTTGAAGGTGCGTACCATGCAGAACAACCTGTATATCGACATGTTCCAGGGACTGGGGGCCAACGCCATCCCGATGCCCGTCAACGAGCTCTATACGGCGCTTGAGACCAAGGCCGTCGATGCCCAGGAGAACCCTTTTACCGTCGTCCAGACGCAGAAGTTCTACGACGTGCAGAAATACTTGTCGACGACGGGCCATGCCTATGACGCGTTGGTGCTGGTCGCGTCCAAGAAGTTCTGGGATGGTCTGTCTGCCGCCGATCGCGGCATTCTGCTGGCGGCGACGACCGAAGCCACAACCTTTGAGCGGCAGACCAGTCGCGACCTGAATGCCAAGGCGCGCGAAGAACTCGTCAAGGCAGGGATGCTGGTCAATGATGTCTCTGGCGCCGAGCGCCAGCGCATGCGCGAGAAACTGCAAGCAGTGATCGTCAAGCATCAGGCCGCCGTCGGCGAGGAGACCGCCAAGGCCTTCTTCGAAGCCATCGCCAAGGCGCCGCATTAGTTTTTGGCAGACCGTTCCTTCAGTCCCCCTGTCATCGGCCGCAGGCCGGTCACCGGCAACGGTGACCTTGACCCACCCTTCCAAGCTAGGAGTCGTCAACATGAACAAGTCACTGATGCGTTTTTTTGTCGCTGCCGTGCTCTGCGTGAGCGTGTGTTCCAGTTGGGCTCAGACGGCACCGATTCGGCTGCGTTTCGCGCATCCGCACACCGTCATCGATCCGCTGCATATCGCTGCCCTTGATTTTGCCAAACGTGTCAAAGCGGGAACCGGGGGGGGTATTGAAATCCAGGTATACCCTAACAGCCAACTGGGCAACGACAACACTGTAATCGCCGGAGTCCGGGGCGGAACAATCGACTTTGCGGCGACCGGCAACCCGTTTTTTACCGGGATCGTTCCCAAACTCAATGTTCTCGATCTGCCCTATCAGTTCGACAATGCCCAGCAGGTCGCCCGCATTCTGGATGGTCCGGTCGGGCGTTCGCTGCTCGATGAACTCGGCGCACATCAGATGAAAGGGCTGGCGTTCTGGGAGGTCGGCTTCCGTAGTTTGGCAAATAGCCGTCGCCCAGTGCTCAAGGCCGAGGACATCAAGGGCTTGAAAATACGTACCACGCCCAATCCTGCGCATATCAAGGCTTTCCAGCTGCTTGGTGCAGCACCGCAACCGATGCCGTTCGCCGAAGTTTTTTCGGCTCTGGAATCTAAGGCCATCGACGGTCATGAGAATCCGCCGACTTTGATGTTTTCTTCAAAGATGTATGAAGTACAAAAATATCTTTCTCTGACCAAGCATGCCTATACCGCCTTGATCCTGGTGATGAACAAGGCGCGCTTCGAATCGCTCAAGCCGGAATTCCAGAAGATTCTGCTCCAGGAGTCGCTCAATGCTGCTGTTTTGCAACGTGATATGAACGCCAAAGGAGAAATGGTGGCCTTGGCCGAGATGCGCAAACTGGGGATGCAGATCAATGAAAAACCCAATGTGGAAAGCATCCGGGCGATTGTCAAGGATGAGACGCGCAAGATTTTCATCGAAAAGAACGGCGACGAATTGATCAAAAAAATCGACGCGCTGCGCTGAGTTTAATCGGGAGGCCAAGCATGATTGCGTTACCTGAGGCTATCGTCGATTCACACCATCACCTGTGGGATTTGAAGCAGATCTCCTATCCCTGGCTTGGGCCGGAGTACGATGCCTCGAAGTTCTTTCTCGGTGAATACAAGGGGTTTTGCCAGGACTACTTTCCGGATTATTTTCGCGCCTCTTGGGGAGGAATGCCGGTGCTGGCGAGCGTACATGTCGAAGCCGAGTGCGATCGCAGCCAGGCGCTGGCGGAAACGGCCTGGCTGCACGAGCAGGCCGGCACGAGTCACCTTCCGAATGCCGTCGTGGCGTATGTCGACCTGCTGGCGCCGGATGCCGATGCGCATCTGGCGCAGCATAGAGCCTACCCGATGGTGCGCTCGGTTCGCTTCAAGCCGACGACCAGCCGGCGAGCTGACCAAACAGTGCGGGGTCTGCCGGGGTCTTTGCAGGATGAACGTTGGTCACGCGGACTGTCGCTATTGTCGAAACACGGCCTGGCGTGGGATCTTCGGGTGCCCTTCTGGCATCTTGCGGAAGCTGCTGTCGTACTGCAAGGCCACCCCGAGCTTCCGGTCGTCCTCGAACACACTGGAATGCCGTGGGACCGCAGCGATGCCGGTCTGGCGATTTGGCGAAAAGGGATGGAAGCGCTCGCAGCCTTGCCCAATGTCCATGTCAAATTGTCGGAACTGTGTTTACGCGATCGCCCCTGGCTTCTGGCAGACAACCTCCCGGTCATCCGGGAGGCCGTTTCGATCTTCGGTTGGCAGCGCTGCATGTTCGGCAGCAACTTCCCGGTGACCGGCCTGCGCATCAGCTATCCGGCGCTGATCATGGCCATGGCCGAAGCGCTGGCGCATCTCGATGACCAAGCAAGGCGCGCGATATGGTGCGATAACGCCAGCAATTTTTACCGTTTCAGCTAAGTTTTTAACAAGGGGGAAGCACATGGGATTGCTCGACAGAATCGTCAAAGGGGTTGAATGGATACTTGTCGTGATGTTCGGCATCATGGCCATACTCGTGTTCGGCAATGTCGTGCTGCGCTACGGTTTTAATTCCGGCATCGTCTTTTCGGAAGAAGTGTCGCGTTTCATGTTCATGTGGCTGACGCTGATCGGGGCATTGATCGTGATGAAGGATCACGGCCACCTTGGGATGAGCAGCGTGGTCGATCAAATGGGGGAGCGCGGGCAGCGCATCAGCCGCTTTCTCGCGGATACCCTGACGCTGGCCTGCTGCCTGCTGCTCGCTCACGGCACCTGGAAACAGGTCGTCATCGGCATGGACGACCACGCGCCGGTCACCGGCATTCCGATGGGAATCATCCAGTCATCACTACTCATTTCAAGTATTGGAATGGCATTTGTTCAGGCCTATTCGCTTTGGCGACAGCTCACCGGCCGTATGCCACGCGAAGAATTAGTGCCCTTCAGCGGAAGTGTCGGCGAATAAGCCGGGAGAACCTTGATGACTATTGCCACTTTTCTCTTTTCGCTGCTCGGCGCCATGGCACTGGGCGCGCCAATCGCCTTCTCCCTGCTGATCTGCGGCGTGGCCTTGATGCTGCAGATGGATAACTTCGACACCCAGATCTTGGCGCAAAACCTGATGGAAGGCGCCAACAATTATCCGTTGATGGCGGTGCCCTTTTTCATGCTGACCGGAGAACTGATGAATTCCGGGGGACTGTCACGGCGCATCGTCGAAGTTGCCGATGCGCTGGTCGGCCACGTGCAAGGCGGTCTCGGTTATGTGGCCATCATCGCCGCGGCGATCGTTGCCAGCATTTCCGGTTCGGCGGTGGCTGATACTGCCGCCGTCGCCGCGCTGTTGATCCCGATGATGCGCAACGCGGGTTATGGCGTGCCGCGTGCGGCGGGACTGATCGCCTCGGCCGGATGTATCGCGCCGGTGGTACCGCCGTCGATTCCGCTGGTGGTTTTTGGCGTGACGACGCAATTGTCGATCACCAAACTGTTCATGGCCGGCATCTTTCCCGGCCTGATGATGGCCATCACCCTGGCGCTCACGTGGCGATTCGTCGCCAGGAGAGAGCCCGGGGGCGGCAATCGAAAGTTTGATCT
>JAGTRV010000107.1 GCA_018262245.1 Pseudomonadota bacterium
CAGGGCTAGGCCTTCTGCGTCGATATGCACATCGAAGGCGCGGGTCAGCTGGTGGGTCGGGTCGCCGATCAGCGGGAACTGGGCCTTGCCGACGGCCGGGGAGGTTTCGTGCCAGACCTTGTGCGAGAAGTGGGTGTCGGTGGTGACGATGTAAACCTCGGCGCCGGCCTTCTGGAATTCGCCGTAGTTGTTGGCGGCATCTTCGATTTCAGTCGGGCAGTTGAACGTGAAGGCGGCCGGCATGAAAATCATGACGGACCACTTGCCCTTGAGGCTGGCTTCGGTGACTTCGATGAACTTGCCGTTGTGGAAAGCCTGAACCTTGAACGGTTGAACCTGGGTGTTGATAAGCGACATTCTTTTCTCCTGTGCGGGTTGAGTGTTGAACACGAATTGAATAGTAGGCAATGAAAGATCATTGATCCAATTGATTACTTCAATGTCGGCGATAGTTAGCGGAAATGTCTGGAGGCTTGGATTTATCAGGAATGCTAGTTAAAAAGTACTAAACAACATGTGGCGTTGGTACTAGATTGAATTGTCCGGGGGGATTGAGTTGATTCAAATCAATTGAATAACCCTACTGATCGGTGAGATTACTGCCCGTGGCGGCATTGGGCTGCTAAAGCTTGAGGAGATGGGCCGGATGAACATATCCAGTGCCATTATGTACATTGCGCCAGAGCGCCTCGAAGAGGCATGTGTGGCGTTGCTCCAGATGCCGGGGGTGGAAATACATGCCCGGAGTCCCGAGGGGAAGGTCGTCGTTACTCTGGAGGATGACGATACAAATTCGGCTGCTGATAAATACGTAGCCTTGCATGGTGTTGCCGGCGTCGCATCGGTGGCCATGGTCTATCAATACAGCGACGACGAATCAAAAGATACCGAGGAGGTAGAGGCGTGAAGCTCAATCGACGCGATTTCATCAAAGCCAACGCAGCAGCGGCGGCGATTTCTGCGGCAGGTTTGTCCGCGCCGGGTGCAGCCGTGGCCCAGGGCAAGGACGAGATTCGCTGGGACAAGGCAGCCTGCCGCTTTTGCGGCACCGGTTGCGGTGTTCTGGTTGGTACCCAGGACGGGCGCGTCGTCGCCACCCAGGGTGACCCTGATGCCCCGGTCAATCGTGGCCTGAACTGCATCAAGGGCTACTTCCTGTCCAAGATCATGTACGGTGCCGACCGCCTGAAGACGCCGATGTTGCGCATGAAGGACGGCAAGTACGACAAGAACGGCGAATTTACGCCGATTTCCTGGACCAAGGCTTTCGACATCATGGAAGAAAAGGCCAAGGCCACCATGAAGGCCAAGGGGCCGAATGGTCTGGCCATGTTCGGTTCTGGCCAATGGACCATCTGGGAAGGCTATGCTGCTTCCAAGCTGATGAAGGCCGGCTTCCGGACCAACAACCTCGATCCCAATGCCCGCCACTGCATGGCCTCGGCCGTTGCAGGCTTCATGCGCACTTTCGGTATCGATGAGCCGATGGGCTGCTACGACGACATCGAGCATGCCGACGCCTTCGTGCTGTGGGGCTCGAACATGGCCGAAATGCACCCGATTCTGTGGACCCGCATTACCGACCGTAAGCTGTCGAATAAGGGAGTCAAGGTCGCGGTGCTGTCGACTTTCGAGCACCGCTCCTACGAGCTGGCCGACATCCCGATGATCTTTACGCCGCAGACCGATTTGGCGATCCTCAATTACATCGCCAACTACATCATCCAGAACGGCAAGGTGAATCAGGCGTTTGTCGACAAGAACGTCAATTTCAAGAAAAGCGCTACCGACATCGGTTACGGCCTGCGTCCGACCCATGCGCTGGAAAAGAATGCAACGAGCAATGGTTATCCGGATGCGGATGGCAAGCCGAAGGGCGATACCGGCAAGTCCGACCCGATCACCTTCGACGAATTCAAGAAGTTTGTTTCCGAGTACACCGTCGAGAAGGTTTCCAAGCTGTCCGGCGTGGCCGAGAAGGATCTCAAGGCGCTGGCCGAGTTGTATGCCGACCCCAAGGTCAAGGTCATCTCCTTCTGGACCATGGGTTTCAACCAGCATACCCGTGGCACCTGGGCGAACAATCTCTGCTACAACATCCACCTGCTGACCGGCAAGATTTCCGAGCCGGGCAACAGCCCGTTCTCGCTGACCGGCCAGCCCTCCGCTTGCGGCACGGCGCGCGAAGTCGGTACTTTCTCGCATCGCCTGCCGGCCGACATGGTCGTCACCAATCCGGAGCACCGCAAGCATACGGAAGAGCTGTGGGGCCTGCCGGAAGGCACGATTCCCGACAAGGTCGGCTACCACGCCGTGGCCATGGCGCGGGCGCTGAAGGACGGCAAGGTTAATTTCTACTGGCAGCAGTGCAACAACAACATGCAGGCCGGCCCGAACATCAATGAAGAACTCTATCCGGGCTGGCGCAAGCCGGAGAACTTCATTGTCGTGTCCGACCCGTACCCGACGGTCTCCGCGATGGCCGCCGACCTTATCCTGCCGACCGCCATGTGGGTCGAAAAGGAAGGTGCTTACGGCAATGCCGAGCGGCGCACCCAGTTCTGGCGTCAGCAAGTCAAGGCGCCAGGTGAGGCTCGCTCCGATCTGTGGCAGCTGATGGAATTCTCCAAGCGCTTCAAGGTCGAGGAAGTCTGGCCGGCCGAACTGGTCGCCAAGGCGCCGAAGCTCAAGGGCAAGACCTTGTTCGATGTGCTCTACGCCAACGGCGTGGTGAACAAGTACAAGCTGAATGAAACGGCTGCCGGCTTCGATAACGACGACTCCAAACTGATCGGCTTTTATATTCAGAAGGGCCTGTTCGAGGAGTACGCCTCGTTTGGTCGCGGCCATGGCCACGATCTGGCACCGTTCGATTCCTATCACCAGGCTCGCGGCCTGCGCTGGCCGGTGGTTGGCGGCAAGGAAACGCTGTGGCGCTTCCGTGAAGGTTATGACCCGTACGTCAAGAAGGGCGAGGGCGTGAAGTTCTACGGCCACAAGGATGGCAAGGCAGTGATCTTTGCGCTGCCCTACCAGCCGCCCGCCGAGTCGCCGGACAAGGAATTCGACATGTGGTTGTCTACTGGTCGCGTCCTTGAGCATTGGCATACCGGTACGATGACCCGTCGTGTGCCGGAGCTCTATAAGGCCTTCCCGGATGCCGTTGTCTTCATGCACCCGGATGACGCCAAGGCGCGTGGTTTGCAGCGCGGCATGGAGGTCAAGGTGGCGTCGCGGCGCGGTGAAATCCAGTTGCGTGTTGAGACGCGTGGTCGTAACAAGCCACCGCGCGGCCTGGTTTTCATCCCCTTCTTTGACGCTGGCCGTCTGGTCAATAAATTGACGCTGGATGCGACTTGCCCGATTTCCAAGGAAACGGACTACAAGAAGTGTGCCGTCAAGGTGACCAAGGTCTGACGCGGTTGACAACAAAAATGAGCGAAAAAACGGCCGGTGGCACAACCCCGGCCGTCCATCGGAGGTAATAAAATGAGATTGATCACTGCACTGGCCTTGGCTGCAGGCATGCTCCTGGGAGGAGTTGGCGGCGTTGGCGCGCAGGAACTGGTGAATGAAATCGGTCACGTGTCGATCGAGGGGAACTCGAAGGTCGACATGTTCCGCCCAGAGAAAGACAAGGAAAGTATTCCGCGTAATTTCCAGAAGCAGCCGCCGCTGATCCCGCACAGCATCAAGGGGTACAACATTACGCAGAACTTTAACAAGTGCATGGACTGCCACTCGAAAGAGCGTGCCGAGGAAACCGGGGCAACCAAGGTTGCCAAGTCGCACTATCTCGATCGGGAAGACAAGAAGCTGACCAATATTTCTCCCCGTCGCTACTTCTGCATGCAGTGCCACGTACCGCAGTTCGACGCCAAGCCACTGGTCGAAAATACCTATAAGCCAGCAGCCAAGAGGGGGGAATGATGAGTCTCGAAAAATATATGCCCGCTTGGGTCAAGCGGATCGGCTTGGTCACTGTGCTGTTGATTTTCGTCGCAGGTATTGTTTTCTGGGGCGGTTTCAACTGGGCGCTGGAGGCAACCAACAAGGAAGCTTTCTGTATTTCCTGCCACGAGATGGAAGAGAACGTTTTCAAGGAATACCAGAACACCATCCACTATACGAATCGGACCGGGGTGCGTGCCACTTGTCCGGATTGTCACGTGCCCAAGGAGTGGGGCCCGAAGATGATTCGCAAGATGCAGGCCTCCAACGAAGTGCTGCACAAGATTCTGGGCAGCGTCGATACGCCGGAGAAGTTCAACAAGAAGCGTCACGAACTGGCGCAGCACGAATGGGATCGCATGAAGGCCAGCGATTCACGTGAATGCCGCAACTGCCATCGTTTCGACTACATGGACTACACCGAGCAGGGTAATCGTGCTGCGCGTATGCACCCGAAGGCGTTCGACGAAGGCAAAACCTGTATCGACTGCCACAAGGGTATTGCTCACCAGTTGCCGGCGATTGACCAGCATATTGGCAAGCAAAATGACGGTGCGGTCGCGATCTCCCACGGCGAAAAACCGGCTGAGCCGGCCAAGGAAGAAGGCAAGCCAGAGAGCAAGTAAGCACCTTTCTGGTGGCCTTGAAACAGACCCGGCTCCGTGCCGGGTTTGTTTTGTCGGTACAGATTGTTGTTGCAGGCGTATGAATAATACAAATATTCACCTAGTTGCCCGTAAATAGGCCCTTTGGGGGCAACACTTATTCAAAAAGGTGTGCTACTTTTACAGTGCTGCCGTTCCGACGGCCAGTTTTCTTAAACATTGATAGGTAACAGGAGGCACTTAGATGAATAAATCCGAGCTGGTCGAAGTTGCTGCAAAAGAAGCTGGTATCACCAAGGCTGCTGCTGACAAGGCGTTGTCTGCCATCATCGGCGCTGTGGTTGCAACCGTCACCAAAGGGGAGTCAGTTACTCTCGTTGGTTTCGGGACATTCAAGTCCGCAAAGCGCGCAGCGCGCACCGGCAAGAATCCGAAGACTGGCGCTACGCTGAAGATTCCTGCTACCACGGTGCCGAAATTTACCGCAGGCACGGCTTTCAAGGCTTCGGTTGCAGCCAAGAAAAGCCCTGCAAAGAAGAAATAATCCGGTGTTAATGAATGCGGAGTTCGTTTTTGACGGACTCCGTTTTTTCGGTTTCCAATGAACGATACCAATCCAGAAAATCCTCCAGAAAACCCGCCTGCTGTTGCTGTAGCACCGCAGATTGATACCCGTCGCCGTTTGCGCGAGCTCTTGTCTATTCCGGAGCGCGATCGCACGGATGAGCAGTGGGACGAGATTATTGAGCTGGAAATCCAGTTGGCGCCAGGTAACCGCATATCCGGCAATGAGCCGCTTGGTGGCGGCAATCAAGGGCGTCACAATCCCTCTCAGCATGGCAAGTCCGGCGGTGGTAATGCCGGTGGTGCGGCTGGGGCGCAACAGAAGAAGCATCGGCCACGCACGAACAACAATCGTCGTCCACGCCAAAATAAGCCGCAGTCTGGTGGCGGTGGCGGCAATCCTGCTGCTTGAGTGCTTGTTTCATTTCCTTGAAGCGGCATAATTGCCGGCATGCAGCAGTTTGATCTGATTATTGTTGGTGGAGGCCTGGCTGGAGCCAGTTTGGCTTTGGCTCTGCGCGACAGCCGGTTGCGCATCGCCTTGGTTGAAAGCCAGCCGCCGCGCCGGCCAGAAGGTTGGGATGCGCGTATTTATGCCATTAGCCCAGCCAATGTAGCATTCCTTGAATCAATCGGTGCTTGGCGGCACTTGGATGCCACGCGTATTGCACCAATTCGTGCCATGCAGATTTGTGGCGATGGCGGAGGACGGCTTGAGTTCTCGGCTTTTGAAACCGGTGTTTCCGAGTTGGGGTGCATCCTTGAGTCGGCCTTGATGGCCTGTGAATTCTGGGAAAGTGCCAAGCGCCAAGGAAATCTCACCCTGTTTTGTCCGGCGCGACCGGAACAGCTTGAGTTTAGGCATGATGCGTCTGTTCTGCGGCTGAGCGACGGTACGGTTCTGTCTTCTCGTTTGCTGGTCGGCGCGGATGGTCGGGATTCCTGGGTGCGTGCAGCAGCCGGTCTTTCGGCGGTGAATACGCCGTACGATGAAAAAGGCGTGGTGGCTAACTTTGCTACCGAGAAGTCGCATCGCAATACTGCTTTTCAATGGTTTCGCGATGATGGCGTGCTGGCCTATTTACCATTGCCGGGAAACCATATTTCCATGGTGTGGTCCACGTCAGATGTGCACGCTGACGAGCTTTGTTCGCTATCTCCCGAGTTGCTTTGTGAGCGGGTCAGTGAGGCTGGCGAGCGCGTTCTGGGGAAGCTGGAGGTGCTGACTCAACCGGCCGCCTTTCCGTTGCGGTTGATGCGTGTGCCGCAGACAGTTGCCCCACGTCTGGCCTTGGTTGGGGATGCGGCGCATGGTATTCATCCCTTGTCCGGGCATGGCATCAATCTTGGTTTTCAGGACGCTCGGGAACTTGCTTCTCTGCTGGCTAAAACGCAACCGTGGGAAGATATCGGGCAGGAGCGTTTGCTACAGCGATATCAGCGCGCCCGTCGTGAGGAGACTGTGCTTATGCAGACGACTACCGATGGCTTGCGGCGCTTGTTCAAGGGAACTCAGCCTGGGCTGAGTCCTTTGCGCAATTTTGGTCTTAATGTGACGAATGGCCTGCCCTTCGTCAAAAATGCCTTGGTGCGTTATGCGCTTGGCGCCCTCTAGGAGAATTTAATGTTGAAGAAGTTGTTGCCCTTGCTTTTGGCCGTTGCTTTCGGGGCGCAAGCCATGGCCGACGAAGCTGATATCAAGAAAGCGATGGAGTCCAAACTGGGCACCAAGGTGGAGAGTGTCACCAAGTCTGGTTATCTCGGTCTTTATGAAGTTTTTGCTGATGGCAATATCGTCTACACGGATGAGAAGGGAACGGCAATCCTTGTCGGTCCGCTGATCGATGGCAAGACGATGAAAAATGTGACTGAAGAGCGCATGAAGAAGCTGACTGCGATCAAGTTCGGCGAATTGCCTCTTGAGCGCGCCATCAAGCAGGTGCGGGGCGATGGCAAGCGGGTCATGGCAACCTTCGAGGATCCCAATTGCGGCTATTGCAAGCGCTTGGCCAAGGAGTTGCAGAAGCTCGATAATGTCACGATCTACACCTTCTTGCTGCCGATTCTTTCCGAGGATTCGGTGCGTAAGTCCCGGCAGATCTGGTGTTCGCCTGATCGCGCCAAGACATGGAACGACTGGATGATCGACGGCAAGGCGCCGGCCGGTCGCGAGGATTGCGATACTTCCGCATTGTCCAAGAATCAGGAGTTCGGGCGCAAATTGAATATTACCGGTACGCCAACCATGTTCTTCGGCGATGGTGAGCGCGTGCCCGGCGCCATGCCGCTGGCGCGTATTGAGCAGAAGCTTGGTCAGGTCAGATAAAGCCGGCGGGCTCGGGCGTTATTTGACCGAGCCGCTTGTCGCTTGCCGCGTCGGAGCTTCCGGCGTGTGATTGCCTGATGGTCGCACAATCCTCCTGCGCTCGCTTTGCTCGGGCTTTCAGCTCCGTCAGGGTGCGACTGCTACTGTTTTTTGCATTGACCTGGCTCGGTGTCGCCTCGTTGCTGGTTTTTTTGCTATACGAGGGGCGCCACGAGGCTGAACGAAAGGCCGAGTCGGATGCTCTGGGGGCCTCCGCCCTCCTGGTGGGGCGTCTGGAGGTAACAATGCGGCGGATTCAGGGCGATCTGGAACATCTCGCTGCTTCCTTGCCTCACGATGCCCTGAAACCGGGTGCGGGTGCTCGTTTTCGCCAGGGTATTGTCAGTGAGCTTGCCTATTACTCTGGACGCTTTCCGGAGATTCTCGGCTATCGAGTTATCGATGCGTCAGGTAATTTGCTCTATGCGCAGGATGCCTCACTGTCGCCTGTAAGCTTGAGTGACCGTAGCTACTTCAGGGTCTTTGTCGAGAGCTCGGACAGGTCGCTTTTCTTCTCGGAGGTACAGCTTGATCGTCTATCCGGGCGCTCTTCGCTAATGTTGGCATTGCCCGTACGCGACGATGCCGGAGGCTTGCTCGGTGTGGTGGCGGCTCCGCTGGATATTGGGAATTTGTCGCAAATGCTGGAGACACTCGATATCGGTCAAAATGGCGCTGTCGCAGTGCGTCGAATCGATACCGGGGGGCTGGTTCTGCGTCGGCCGTTTGTGCCCGAATTGCTCAATCAGCCGGCACTGAACAATCCGCTGCAAATGAGGTTGGCGGCAGGGGAGCGCTTTGGGGCTAACCGGCTTCGCTTGGCAATCGATGGCGTCGAGCGTATTTATGGATTTAGGCGTGTCGGCGACTACCCGCTGTACGTGACCACCGGCTTGGCGACCGCGGATTTCCTGGCTGGCTGGCATCAGACCTTTGCCATGGCTGGGGTGGCGGCGTTACTTCTTTTTCTGTCGTTATCGTTGCTGCTGATCCGCCTTCTGCGTGCCGAGCGAGAGGCGGAGTTGACCGCTAGCCGATTGATGGAAAGCGAGGCGCGCTACCGCATGCTGGCCGAGAACAGCCATGACGTTATCTGGACGCTCGATATTCCCAGTCGAACTTATACCTACGTCAGTCCCGCTATTAAGGAAATGTCCGGTTATTTGCCGGAAGAAACCGTCGGGCAACCGCTGGATGTGCGGCTGACGCCGGACTCTGCGGCTCGCGCGGCACGCGATATTGATCAGCGGCTACGGCGGATCGCGGCGGGTGACAAGGCGGCCAGCGTCGTCGTCAGTGAACTGGAACAGGTGCGTAAGGATGGTGAGGTCATTACAACGGAAGTGGTTTCCAGTTACCTGCTGGATGCGGATGGTGTGGCGCAAACGATTCTTGGCATTACGCGCAATGTCAGCGAGCGCAAGGCTGTAGAAAGTGCCTTGCGGGAAACCAACCGTCAGTTGCATGCGCGTATTGAAGAAATTGGGCGCTTGCAGGTGGCGCTGCAGGAGTTGGCGGTGCGCGACAGCCTGACTGGCTTGTACAACCGGCGCTATCTCGACGAAACCCTGGAGCGAGAAGTTTCCCGGGCTCGTCGTGAAGGCATTCCACTCTCTTTGGTGATGTTGGATATCGACCATTTCAAGCAGGTAAACGATACCTACGGACACCAGGTCGGCGATGAAGTGTTGCGTATCCTTGCCTCGACCCTGTCGGCCGACATTCGGGCTGAGGACGTCGCTTGCCGCTATGGTGGCGAGGAGTTCCTGATCTTGCTGCCCAATATGCCGCTTGAAACAACGATGCTGCGTGCCCAAGGGTGGCGGAGTGCCGTCGAGGCGCTATCGGTGAAGCATGGCAATTTCCAGATTACCTTCACAATATCGCTGGGGGTTGCTGCGTATCCTGAGCATGGCAAAACCCCGGACGACCTGACGCGTTGCGCCGATCAGGCGCTCTACCGGGCCAAGAACGAAGGCCGCAACCAGGTATCCGTCTTTTTCGACTGATCTGGCAGTGGCTGGCTCGGGGCTGGATTCGGGAAGCCCCTCTCGTTTCATTCCACTTTTTACCACGTCGGCATGATCGGCCGAGGTGCGTTTTTGGCTCAAGCCAACTCCTTATAAGTCACTTTAAGTCTCTATTTCCTTGTGTTGATTTTTAAGGGAAATTTGACTCTAAATTCGTCGAGAAAAGTCTTCGTAAGTCCTTGTTGCATAAGAAAAAAACCGTAAATCCACTATTGACTGTGCGGGGATGTTCCTCTAAAGTGGGTAAACGTGTTGAAAAGTGGGTAAACGGGGAGCGAGGCGAGGGATGTTTGAAGGCGCAGCAGCACTGAATCTGGATGCGAAGGGACGGCTTGCCATACCGGCAAGGCACCGTGACGCCCTGCTCGCCGCCAGTGAAGGTTCGCTGGTCCTGACTGCGCATCCGCATCGCTGTCTGCTGCTTTACCCGTCGCCGGCCTGGCAGCCGATTCGCGACCAGATCCTCAAGGCATCCAGCCTTGATCCACGGGCGGCTTCGATCAAGCGCGTGCTGGTTGGTAATGCCCGCACCGAGGAGCCTGATTCTGCTGGCCGCATCCTGATCGCTCCTGAATTGCGCGAGTACGCCAAGTTTGAAAAAACTGTCTACCTGGTCGGCATGGGGACGCACTTCGAAATCTGGAGCGAGGCGGGCTGGAAGCAGCAGAATGACCTGGCAGCGGAGGCGCTGTCCGGCGATCTTCCGCCGGGCTTTGGAGACCTTGTCCTGTGACCCGCAGTACCGCCCATGTGACGGT
>JAGTRV010000270.1 GCA_018262245.1 Pseudomonadota bacterium
CGATCGCGTCAATGCCGGCCAGGGTGCGGTTTCGGCCGCCCCCTTCGGCTCGGCCTCGATCCTGACCATTTCCTGGATGTATATGGCGATGCTCGGCGGCGCTGGCGTCAAGAAGGCAACGCAGGTGGCCATCCTCAACGCCAACTACGTCGCGCAGCAGCTGAACGCCCATTACCCGGTGCTCTACACCGGCAAGAATGGCCGCGTCGCCCACGAGTGCATTCTCGACATCCGCCCGATCAAGGCCGCCACCGGCATTGCCGAGATCGACATCGCCAAGCGCCTGATGGACTACGGTTTCCATGCGCCGACGGTGTCCTTCCCGGTCGCCGGCACGATCATGGTCGAGCCGACGGAATCCGAGTCGAAGGCCGAACTGGATCGCTTCATCGGCGCCATGATCGCCATCCGCGAGGAAATCCGCCAGATCGAAAATGGCGTGTGGACGGCCGACAACAATCCGTTGAAGAATGCCCCGCATTCGCAGGCCGATGTCATGGATGCTGAATGGCAGCATCCGTACAGCCGTCAGCAGGCGGTCTTCCCGCTGTCGTGGGTTGCTGCCAACAAGTTCTGGCCGAGCGTCAATCGCATCGACGATGTGTATGGCGATCGCAACCTGAACTGCGCCTGCCCGCCGATGGAAGCCTACGCCGACTGATGGCTATCGATCTCTCTGCCATCGCCAAATGGCCCAACGTCCCCGCCTGTTACGACTGGTTGTCGCTCGACCGGCGGGGCGACTGGCGATTGCAGGGAGAGCGTGTGACGCACAGCGGCCTGATTCAATTCATCAACCGGCAGTATGGTCGCGATGAATCAGGCTGCTGGTTTCTGCAGAATGGCCCGCAACGCGTGTTCGTGGCGCTGGCCTACACCCCTTGGATCTTTCGCCGAGAAGGGACTGGCTTCGTCAGCCATACCGGCGTTCCGAGCGGGCAGTTGAAGACACTCTATCTCGACGAAGATGGCAACCTGCTGCTTGAAGCGGAACTTGGCATCGGCCTGCTGGATGACCGCGATTTGGCAGCTATCCTGGCCGAATGCCGTGCTGGCAATGGCAAACTCGCCAGCGACGAGGCAATCATCTATCTGATGGAAACCGGCTCTGGCGACATCCACTGGCAAAACCTGCGCGTGCAGACAATTGCGGCTGCCGACTTGCCCAAACGCTTCAGTTTCAACCCCAATCCCCGCCCCTGACGACAGCGTTCAGTCGAGGCCGTGACTTTGCCGCCACTCGGCGATTTCCGGCAATGCCTCAGCGGCATCGTCAAGCAATGCCGCATTCGCCTGTAGAAGCAGCTTGCGCTGGCGAGCACTGAGCTTGTGCGGAAACACTGGCGCCAGTTCAACCACCAGATCGCCGGCCGGATTCTTGCCACGCCCGGGATAGCCCTTGCCGGCCAGACGCAACTCGCGGCGCTCGGCAACACCAGGCGCCAGCGAATAACCGAATACACCGTTCAAGGATGGTAGTTCAACCTCAGCCCCGGCAATCATCGCCAGCGCGCTAACCGGCATCTGAAAATGTAAATCGCGGCCTTGCAACATATAGAGCGGGTGCGAACGAATGATCAGCGTCAGATACAGATCGCCTGCCGCGCATTCATCGTTGCCCGGTTCGCCCTGCCCAGCCAGCCGCAGCTCATCGCCAGGCAGCATGCCGGGTGGCACGGTGATCTTCAGGCTGACATCATCCGTTTCACGACCACTGCCGCCGCAATCCGGGCAGATACGCTCCCTGAACAAGCCTCGGCCGTCACAGGCATCACAACGAACCAGCTTGCGTTGAGCATCGTGGATACGGCCACTGCCATGACAGGCATCGCAAAAGCGGGTCCGCGACATGCCTGCCTCGCCGCTGCCCTCGCAGGTCGGACAATCCTTGCCGCGAGCGTAATGAACAGTCTTGCGGCAACCGGCGGCGGCTTCTTCCAGGCTGACCTCGAGGTTCTGGCGGATGTCAGCGGCCTTGGCGACACTCTCTTCCGGTTCAGCGGCTTGGTTTTCCGGCGATTCGGCATCATTCTCTTCCGGCAAATCGCCGGTCGTCAGGCGCTCGTAGGCGATGTTGATTGCCTTGAAACGCTCGGTGGCCTCCGGGTGATCATTACGATCCGGGTGCCAGCGCATGGCAAGGCGACGATAGGCCCGTTTCCACTCAACCGGACCTGAATCTTTGGCCACATCGAGAATTTCGTAAGGATCGATGTCCATGGCTTACTTTGCGCCAACCGGCAAAATCTGCTCGATCATGTTGGAAATCAACGCCGCCGTCGTGCCGTGGCGATCACGATCCGGGTTGTATTCGACGATTTCCAGCGCCTTGAGGCCGGCCTGTGCTGCAAGCCAGTGCATCGCCGTCAGCACGTCATACGAGGTCAGGCCATCCGGCTCGGGGCTGCCGACGCCCGGCGCCGACCTCGGGTCAATGGCATCCAGGTCCAGCGTTACGCCAAAACCGGCCGGCGCACCGGCAACGATGGCTATCGCCTCGTCCAGACAGGCGGCGAAGCCACGCAGCTGGATTTCCTCGCTATCGATGATACGAACGCCCATCCGTTGCAGGAATTCAACCTCTTCCGGTTCATAGCTGCGCGGGCCGAGGATGACCGTGTGCGCCGCGCTGACTTGCGGGCCGTTCAGGCCGATATTGAGCAGTCGCTTGTCGCCACGCCCGAGCAGGCAGGCCAGCGGCATGCCGTGGACTGCGCCGGAATAGCTGGTTTCCGGCGTGTGGCTATCGAGATGAGCATCAATCCACAACAGACCAAAGGGTTGGCCGAGCACTCGAGCCAAGCCGCTCCAGGTACCGATGGCGATGGAATGATCGCCACCGATGACCACCGGAAACTCGTCAGCCCGCAGTGTCAGCGCCACCTCATCGGCCAGATGGCGGCACAATTCGGCAATCCTGGCAGTCGTCGAGGTGCCGTCATTATCCGGCGCGAACAGGGTCTTGCCCCAATCGACCAGCGGGTGATGCTCCAGTTCATGCCACGCCTGCGAATGATGAAACGCCACCGGCCCGTCCTCGCAAGCCTGATCCTGCGCGCCGAGGCCGCTGGCTGCGCCGATGATGCGAATGCGGGAGTATTTCAGGGAACCGAGGGGTTTCATGGCGGGCGAATTATAGGTCATGCACACGGCAGAACTGCCGTAAATGCACGCCTATTCGCGGCTCCGTTCGAGCAGCAAGGCACGCAATTCGGCGACTTCGGCCTCCAGAGACGATACCCGCGCCTGAAGCTCCTCGATGTCCTGCATGCCCGTCGATGGCGAGCGGCCAGCGGCCCCCGCCTCGATCACCGGCTCACCACTCAGCAGATGCATCCAGCGGTTTTCACGTGATCCTGGCAGGCGAGGCAGTTCGACCACCAAGGCACCGTCTTCCTTGGCGGCCAGCTCCTCCAGAAAAGCCTCGACCGACGAAATATCGGCAAAGCGGTGCAGGCGTTCGCAATTGAGGCGCAGCTCCCCTGCCGTCTGCGGTCCGCGCAGCATCAGCACGGTCAATAAGGCCGAAGCCTGCGTTGGCACGCCGAGCGCCTTCTCGAATAGATGTTCGAAACGGCTGACCCGACTACCACTGACCTCGCGCACCAGGCCGAGGTCTTTCAGGCTGTCGAGTGCATGCACAATCTCGGCCTCACTGGTTTCGATCACCGGATTCCGGCTGGTTTTCTGGTTGCAGCCGGCCATCAGGGCATTGACTGACAACGGGTAGGTATCGGGAACCGTCCGCTGCTTTTCGACCAGGGTGCCGAGAATGCGGGTTTCAAGCAAAGAAAGCTTGGGCGTTGATTCAGCCATGGGTTGTTTCCTGTGGATTGATTGCGGTGGCGCCCGGCTCGCGGTGCTTTGGGTCACGCA
>JAGTRV010000271.1 GCA_018262245.1 Pseudomonadota bacterium
CGAGCTGGCGCATCTGGTTCATGTGATTAAGCCGTCGACTGCGCGGGTCGAGCCGCGCTGCCCGCATTTTGGGGTCTGCGGCGGTTGCGCCATGCAGCACATGGAGCCTTCTGCCCAGGTCGCCGCCAAGCAGCGCGTGCTTGAAGATAGTCTCTGGCACATTGGCCGCATTCGCCCGGAAACGATGCTGCCGCCGATTCAAGGGGAACCGTGGGGGTATCGACATCGCGCCCGCCTTGCTGTCCGCCGGGTGTCGAAAAGCGGCGGTATGCTGATTGGTTTTCATGAGTGGCGCAGTAGCTACATTGCAGATATTCGAAGTTGCGCCATTTTGCCGCCGCATGTCTCGGCGTTGTTGATGCCGATGCGCGAGCTGTTTGCGGCCCTGTCGATCGCCGAGCGCATACGTGAGGTCGACGTGGCGGTTGGCGAGCACTGCACGGCACTGCTTTTACGTATTCTCGACCCGCTGACCCCGGCCGATGAGCGCTTGTTGTGCGATTTTGCCGACCGGAACGATGTCGTTTTTTACCTGCAGCCCAAAGGGCCTGATACGGCCTTCCGGTTTTATCCGAGCGGTGGGCCGCGCCTTTCGTACACCCTTCCCGAGTTCGGCCTCGAGTTTGATTTCAAGCCGACCGATTTCACGCAGGTCAATCACGCGGTGAATCGGGTGCTGGTCCGCCGGGCTTTGCGCCTGCTCGATCCGCAGCCAAGTGAGCGGATTGCCGACATGTTTTGTGGCTTGGGGAATTTTACCTTGCCGATCGCCCGGTCCGGAGCGACAGTAATCGGCGTCGAAGGCAGTGCAGCCCTGGTTCGGCGCGGGCGGGAGAGTGCGGCGGCGAATGGGTTGGCCGATCACGTCGAGTTCGGCGTCGCCAACCTGTTCGAATGCACCGAACAATCGCTGGCCGCGCTTGGTCGTTTCGACAAAATGCTGATCGATCCGCCGCGTGAGGGGGCTGTCGAACTGGTCCGGGCAATTGGCAAGGATGCGCCGAAGCGCATTGTCTACGTTTCCTGCAACCCGGGAACGCTGGCCCGCGATGCGGCAGTGTTGGTGACGGAGAAGGGGTACCGCTTCGTCTCGGCTGGTGCGGTCAATATGTTTCCTCATACTGCGCATGTCGAGTCGATTGCCGTTTTTGAGCTGCCATGATCAAGCGGTTGGAGAGCGCATGAAAAAGGCGGCCTCGGCCGCCTTTTTTGCAACTGATGAACCGTGCTCAGTCGCGCTCGCCGGTGAACGCCATGATCAACTGCAGCAGGCTGACGAATACGTTGTATACGTCCAGATAGACCGCTAGGGTGGCACTGACGTAGTTGGTTTCGCCGCCTTGGACGATACGGCTGATGTCGTACAGGATATAAGCCGAGAAGATGCCAACGACTGCGACGGCAATGGTCAGCGACAGCGCAGGAATCTGGAAGAAGATGTTCGCAACGGCAGCGAGCAAAATGACGATCATGCCGACGAACAGGAATTTTCCCATGCCGGTGAAATCCCGCTTGCTAACAGCGGCGACGGTCGACATCGTGAAGAACACGGCACCCGTGCCGCCTGCCGCCATGGCAATCATCGAGCCGCCGTTGGAGAAACCTAGCGCGACTTGCAGGATGCGCGACAGCATCAGGCCCATGAAGAAGGTAAAGCCGAGCAGCAGGGCGACACCCAGGCCGCTGTCCTTGTTTTTCTCAATGCCCCACATGAAGCCCATGGCGATGCCCATGAAGAGCAGGAAAGACATGAGAGGGCTGCCCGCCAGGAAGCTGAAACCCATCTGGATGCCGACCAGTGCGCCGATAACCGTCGGCACCATGGACAGGCCGAGTAGCATGTAGGTATTGCGCAGAACGCGGTTCTGCTGCAGTGCAAGCCCCGAAGAGCCCTGGTTGGCAATCTCGAAGTTGGTGTTCATGCGGGAAACTCCCTTATATTATTTCGACAGGTGTTAAGACTAGCGGAGCGGGGCCGAAGTTTCAATTATTCCTGAGTGATCCGGCAGGCTGGCTGCCGGTAGCGATTGTGCTATCATGCGCGCCTCTCGGGTCTGTGGCAGAGCGGTTGAATGCACCGGTCTTGAAAACCGGCGTGGGGAAACCCATCGTGAGTTCGAATCTCACCGGACCCGCCAAGTAAAAATAGCTAAACCCGCGTAAATCCTGAGTGATGGCGCGGGTTTTGTCTTTCTGTCTCAGGGGTTTCTGCCGACTTACAGGTGTTATTTTCCCCAGGCTCCGAATAATTCGGGCGAAGAAAGACTTCGAGTTCCCTAGAAAACGGCTTCGTACTCTAGCCGTTTGGCAGGTCCGCTGTGGACTGCCTTCTCCGAGCGGGGGCTTGCCTGCTCACCTGCTTTTAAACCATTCTTGTAACCGGTGCTGTATACATCGCTCATGACGTCCATGAACTGATCGAATGACAGTTTGCATGTACGAAGGTCTGTATATATCTGTTGGTAATCGACATTCATTCCAGCGCTCCTTGTGTTCGTTCTTGTGCGGTGCACAATATGGACAGTGTAGGCTTTCGGCGCTATCGATCTGTGTCTGTTGTGTAGCGGATTGTTACCTCGGGAAAATGGGTTGGATAATGCGCAATTGCATGGAAATGTCACTCGAATCTCCGTGGGGCCCACCATTGATAATTCAGAGATCGAGGAAGTCGCCAACTTCCTGTGAGCGAGCCATTGTGTCCGCGTAGCCCAGATCAATCAGGGCTCGCGTATAGGGTTTTTCGAACAAAAGATAACTGGTTAGTGTGCCGTTGCGGCGGTTCATGCCGCCGATTCCACCGAGCATCATCTTCATCGCCCACGGCAGGGAGTTGGCATTTTGGGCCGCGATTCGCTCCAGGCGTTCGGACGGCGAAATGATCAAGGTGCGTATCGGGCGCAGCGGAATATCGCTTTTTTTTCTGGTTTCTGGCGGAATTGCGGATAGCGTGCGGTTAATGCGCTGCATTCGTTCAATGTCGACCGCCAGGCTGTCAAGAAAAATGCTGGAAAGTGCATGGCCGGCGATTTGTGCCAGCGAGGGATGGCTGTCTGTGCGCCGTCTTTCCTGGTGCTCGTTCTTGCGACCAGCACCGACGATCAGTACACGTTCTGCGCCGAGGTGGATGGCTGGCGAGATCGGTGCTAATTGACGCATCGATCCATCACCGAAGTACTCTCGATGAATTTTGGTGGCAGGAAAAATGAACGGAATGGCGCTTGAGGCAAGCAGATGGTCGACACCGATCTCCGCGCGGATGCCGATGCGCTGGACGCGGCGCCAAGGCTGGGCGTCGGGGTTGCCCTGGAAAAAATTGATGTTGTCGCCCGATTCATAACCGGAAGCCGAGATGCTCAGAGCGTGCAGGGCGCCATTGGCTATGGAACGTTCGATGCCGCGGAAGTCGAGGTGGCGAGTCAATAATTCGCGGAGGGGGGCATTGTCGAGCAGGGAGCGCGGCGGGTTGTGAAGCAGCCAGCCCATGGTTAGTGTCGATAACCAGCGTGCGCCTGAAAGACCAATCCCCAACGGGTCGGCGCGATAGATGTCGCCAGCGTGCATGTTGCGCCAGAAGGAGGCGAGAACTGAGACGGCCTTGCCAAAGTTGTCGGCCAGACAGGCGATGCTGGCTGCGTTGATGGCCCCTGCCGAGGTGCCACAAAGAATGGGGAACGGGTTTTGCCGTCGATTGCTCGAAAGCTTGGCAACGGCCAGCAAAACGCCTACTTGGTAGGCTGCCCGCGCTCCACCACCGGTGAGGACCAGCGCTGTATTGGGGGTGTTGCCGGTGCGCTGGGTCATGGCAATCCGGTGCCCCGTTCTGGTGAGGCTGTTCCG
>JAGTRV010000272.1 GCA_018262245.1 Pseudomonadota bacterium
CGACAAGCCGGAACTGAGCATTTTCCTGATGTCCGATGCCACTGTCGTCGGCCTGCCCAATCAGGTGGACGGTGCGGGCAATGGTCTGCAAGGTATGGTCGAACAACTGGTTGCCGCCGGCGTCACCATCAAGCTGTGTCGAACCTGTGCGCTGGCCCGTGGTCTGGGCGAGTTGCCGCTGATCCCCGGCACCAGTATCGGTACCCTGATCGAACTGGCGGAATACACGGTGCGGGCAGACAAGGTCATCACCTTCTGATCATTGACCAAGGCAGCGAAGCGGCGGCGGGTTAAACTCTCGCCTTTCCGCTTTTTACTGCCTGCCATGACCTTCTCTTCGCTCGGCCTCGCCGCCCCACTGCTCCAGGCCCTCGAAACGCTCGGCTACGAAACACCGACACCGATCCAGGCCCAGGCCATTCCTGCCGTTCTCGCCGGGCGCGACCTGATGGCCGCGGCGCAGACCGGCACTGGCAAGACCGCCGGCTTCGCGCTGCCCATTCTGCAGCGCCTCAGCGAAAGCGAAGACAAGGTCGCCAGCAATTCGATCCGCGTCCTGGTCCTGGTACCGACCCGCGAACTGGCTGAGCAGGTCCATGCCAGTTTCCGCCAGTACGGCGAGCACCTGCCGGTCAGCACCTATGCGGCCTATGGCGGCGTCAGTATCAACCCGCAGATGATGCGCCTGCGCCGTGGTGTCGATGTGCTGGTCGCCACGCCAGGCCGGCTGATCGATCTGTTCACCCAGAACGCCATCAAGCTCAAGCAGGTACAGACGCTGGTCCTCGACGAAGCCGACCGCATGCTCGATCTTGGCTTCGCCCATGAACTCGACACGCTGTTCGCCGCCCTGCCCAGGAAGCGCCAGACCCTGCTCTTCTCGGCCACTTTCTCCGACGAAATCCGCAGCCTGGCCAAGGGCCGCCTGCGCGATCCCCTGTCCATCGAAGTCGCGCCGCGCAACAGTACCGTCAAGGCGATCAAGCAATGGGTCGTGCCGGTCGACAAGAAACGCAAGACCGAACTGTTCCTGTTCATGCGCAAGGACCGCAAGTGGGGTCAGGTGCTGGTCTTCGTCAAGACCCGGCGCGGTGTCGATGAGCTGGTGGCCACCCTGCTCGCCAAGAAGATCAAGGCCGACGCCATCCACGGCGACAAGCCGCAACCGGCCCGCCTGCGCGCGCTGGAAAGCTTCAAGGCCGGCGAAGTGCAGATCCTGGTCGCCACCGACGTCGCCGCCCGCGGCCTGGATATCGACGACTTGCCGCAGGTGGTCAATTACGACCTGCCCATCGTCGCCGAAGACTACATTCACCGTATCGGCCGTACCGGCCGGGCCGGCGCCACCGGCCAGGCCATCTCGCTGGTCTGCGCCGACGAAGCCCCCCTGCTCGCCGCCATCGAGACGCTGATCAAGCAGACCCTGAGCCGCGAGGAAGAACCCGGCTTCGAGCCGGATCATCGCGTGCCACTGACGGGTGCCAGCGCCATCGCGGCCAAGAAACCGAAAAAGCCCAAGGTCGCCGGCGGCCGGGGCAGTAAGGGCGTCCCGGGCAACTGGGTCGGCTTCGATGAAGGCGGCGGAAAGCGCAGTGGCGCTCGCAGCACCGGAGGACCACGATCAGCGGCCAAAGGCAGCCCGAAAGCAGGCAAGGCACGCGGCCGCTGAACTGGCTATAAAAAAACGGCCAGGTAGCGCCAACGACGATACGAATATTTCCGCTAAACGCCCGCCAGAAGGCGTACTCAACGCACTGGACCCGCAAGACAATACCGGGACAATTTGTCCCGATCAGCCACCAAATGGACAAAATGTCCCACTTATCCAGCAAGGACTGAACTCGCAATTTCCCAATGTTCAACGACTTACCTGCAATGGCACGTTGATTGCAACGTGTTTCCCTTGCGACATGGGGTCGCATGAGGAGGAAAGCTCAATGAACATGAATAGGCGGCAGTTCTTCAAGGTCTGCTCCGCCGGGCTAGGGGGGTCGTCCATCGCACTGATGGGATTCTCACCGACCGCAGCCCTCGCGGAAGTACGTACCTACAAACTGGCCCGCGCCACCGAAACACGCAATACCTGCCCGTATTGCTCCGTGGCCTGCGGCCTCCTGATGTATTCGATCGGCGACAAGTCGAAAAACGTCCATCAGGAAATCATCCACATCGAAGGCGACCCGGACAATCCGGTCAATCGCGGCTCGCTCTGCCCCAAGGGCGCTGGCCTGCTTGATTTCGTCCATAGCCCGAACCGCCTGAAGCACCCGGAAGTGCGCGAAGCCGGCACGAACGAATGGAAGCGCATTTCCTGGGATGAAGCCTTCACCCGCATCGCGACCCTGATGAAGGAAGACCGCGACGCCAATTTCATCGCCAAGAATGCGGACGGTGTCACCGTCAATCGCTGGCTGAGCACCGGCTTCCTCGCCGCCTCCGCCTCCAGCAACGAATCGGGATACATCACCCACAAGGTCGTTCGCTCGACCGGGATGATTGCCTTCGACAATCAGGCGCGTGTTTGACACGGTCCGACGGTGGCCAGTCTGGCTCCGACATTTGGCCGTGGCGCAATGACCAATCACTGGGTCGACATCAAGAATGCCGATGTCGTGTTGGTGATGGGTGGCAACGCCGCAGAAGCACACCCGGTAGGATTCAAGTGGGTTATTGAAGCGAAGAAGCAGAACAAGGCAAAACTCGTCGTTGTCGACCCGCGTTTCACGCGCTCGGCCTCGGTCGCCGACTTCTACGCACCCATCCGTACCGGCACCGACATCGCCTTCCTGGGCGGCGTCATCAATTACCTGTTGACCAACGACAAGATTCATCACGAGTACGTCAAGGCCTACACCGACTTCAGCTTCCTGGTCGGCAACGACTATGCCTTCGACGACGGCATCTTCTCGGGCTACAACCCGGAGAAGCGCAGCTACGACAAGGCCAGCTGGAACTACGTCAAGGGCGAGGACGGCTACGTCAAGACCGACCCGACACTGCAGGACCCGCGCTGCGTGTACCAGCTGATGAAGCAGCACTACAGCCGCTACACGCCGGAGATGGTCGAGAAGATCTGCGGCACGCCGAAGGACGCCTTCCTCAAGGTCGCCGAAATGATGGCCTCGACGGCAACCGGCGACCGGACGATGACCATCCTGTACGCGCTGGGCTGGACGCAGCACTCGCAGGGCTCGCAGATGATCCGCACCGGCGCCATGGTGCAGTTGCTGCTCGGCAACATCGGTGTCGCCGGCGGCGGCATGAACGCGCTGCGCGGTCACTCCAACATCCAGGGCCTGACCGACCTCGGTCTGATGTCCAACCTGCTGCCGGGTTACATGACCCTGCCGGGCGAGAAGGAGACCGACTACGCGGCCTACATCGCCAAGCGGGCGCCGAAGCCGATGCGTCCCAACCAGATGTCCTATCTTCAGAACTACGAGAAGTTCCACGTCAGTCTGATGAAGACCTGGTTCGGCGACGCCGCGACCAAGGAGAACAACTGGGGCTTCGACATGCTGCCCAAGCTGGACAAGGTGCATGACGTCCTGATGGTGATGGACGACATGTACCAGGGCAAGATGAACGGCTACTTCTGCCAGGGCTTCAACCCGCTCGCCTCGTTCCCGAACAAGGCCAAGCTGGGCACGGCGATGGCCAAGCTCAAGTACATGGTCATCATCGACCCGCTGGCCACCGAAACTTCAGAATTCTGGAAGAACTACGGCGAGTACAACGACGTCGATCCGGCCAAGATCCAGACCACGGTCTTCCGCCTGCCTTCGTCGTGTTTCGCCGAAGAAGACGGTTCGCTGGTCAGCTCCAGCCGCCTGCTG
>JAGTRV010000021.1 GCA_018262245.1 Pseudomonadota bacterium
AGAAAGGGCGTCTCTCCGGACTATGCCCGGCGCGAAGTGCGTCGCCGCAACACGCTGTATGGCGCGCTGATGGTTCGCCTGGGTTACGCCGACGGCTTGATTTGTGGCACCTTCGGGCGCCATGAAACACATCGTGAATATGTCCAAAGCGTGATTGGTACCCGGGCCGACCATGATCGTTACTATGCGATGAACCTGCTGATGTTGCCTGAGCGCACGGTGTTTATCGGCGATACCTACGTCAACTACGATCCGACAGCCGAACAATTGGCTGACATGACCTTGCTGGCTGCAGAAGAAATCCGCAATTTCGGCATCGTGCCGAAAGTCGCGCTGCTTTCTCACTCGACTTTCGGGACCGAAGACACGCCGACCTCGGTCAAAATGCGTGACGTACTGGCACAGTTGAAGCAGCGGGCGCCGGATCTGGAAGTTGAGGGCGAAATGCACGGTGATGCTGCGCTGGATGAGCAGATTCGCAAGGCGGCTTTCCCGAACTCCCGGTTGAAGGGGCAGGCCAACCTGCTGGTCATGCCAACGCTGGATGCGGCCAACATATCTTTCAATCTGCTGAAGGTGGCGGCCGGGGATAACCTGACCATCGGTCCTATCCTGCTCGGAGCTGCCAAACCGGTCAATATCCTGACGCCAACGGCAACGGTTCGCCGCATCGTCAATATGACAGCGCTGACGGTGGTTGATGCGGTTTGATCGGCCGCTTTAAGTTGTTGTTGTATCTATCTATTTTTTATTGATATTTCTATGTCTCCTGCTAAAGTAAGGTAAACTTTGCCTGATGTTGGCAGGAGATCGTGAATGAAACATAAATTGAAGACCGCCTTGCTGGTCGGCGCCTTGTTGGGCGTTGGCATGCAAGCGCCGGTTGCGGCTGCAACGACGAAAAAGTCCGAGCAACAGACTGCAAAGAAAGTAACGGCAAAGAGCACCCACAAGGCTCTGCACGCCGCCAAATCGAGTGGCAAACATGCTGCTAAATCAGCCGCCAAGGCACCGCTGACCAAGAATGCCGCTGCGCCTTCCCGATATGCCGGAAAATTGGCCGCGGCGCACTCTGTCAAGCCTGTCGCCAAACCGATTCGTCACGCCTCGATGATGGAGATGGATCCGACTCGTCTGGGGCTCTATTCGGCCTCTGCGCTGGTCATCGATCAGAGCACCGGTCAGGCCATGCTCGAAAAGCAGCCGGATCTGGTGGTGCCGATTGCCTCGATTTCCAAGCTGATGACGGCCATGGTGGTTCTGGATGCCAAGCTTGACTTGCAGGAAGTCGTCACCATTGGTGATGCCGATGTCGATGGCTTGAAGGGAACGCGTTCCCGTCTGCCGGTCGGGACGACGATGACGCGCGAGGCAGCCATGCTGCTGGCGCTGATGTCGTCGGAGAATCGCGCGGCTCACTCCTTGGGGCGGCACTATCCGGGTGGCCTGCCGGCCTTCGTGCAGGCGATGAACAAGAAGGCCCAGGCGCTCGGTATGTACAACTCGCGTTTCGAAGAGCCGACCGGTCTGTCGAGCAACAACGTCTCGACGGCGCACGATCTGGCCCGCATGGTGGCGGCGGCAGCACGCTATCCCGAGATTCGCCAGTATTCGACGACGGCCGAAGCCAAGGTTGAGCTGAACGGACGCATCCGTGACTTCCACAACACCAATGCGCTGGTGCGCAACGACAACTGGGAGATCGGTGTGTCGAAGACCGGTTATATTTCCGAAGCGGGGCGTTGTCTGGTCATGCAGGCTCGGGTGGCCGACAAGCCGGTGGTGATCGTGCTGCTTGACTCGAACGGCAAGATGACCCGGGTTGGCGATGCCAACCGGATCAAGCGCTGGATGGAAAGCGCTGGTCTCGGCATGGGGTCGCGACGTCCGGCTTGATTGCTCGAACGTAGAAAACTCAAAGGCCGCCGCGAGCGGCCTTTATTTTTTGGGGCCGGTATAACCGAGGGTTTGTGAGACAGCGTCGGCCGTCTGCTTGACCTGGCGAGCCCAGTCGGGGTCATGCCGGTCGGCTGGGGCCGAAACGGAAAGCGCCGCAACCACCTCGCCGTCGTGATCGTAGATCGGGGCAGCCACGCACTTCAGGCCCATTTCGGCTTCTTCGTCGTCGTAGGCAATGCCATGCCGGCGTACCTTGTCGAGTTCTTTTTCAAGTGCCGTCAATGTCGTCAGCGAATGTGGGGTCTTACCGGGCAGGCCGGTGCGTTTGGCGTAGTCGCGCACTTTCTGCGGACTCTCGGCAGCCAGGAACAGCTTGCCGAGCGAGGTCAGGTGTAGCGGGGCGCGGCCACCGACCAGATAGACGACGCGAACCAGGGAGCGACCCGAAGAGGTTCGTTCGAGGTAGACGATATCGTCGTCGTGACGGGTGCCAAGGTTGATTGCTTCGCCGATTTTTTCATGCAGTTCCTGCATGAAGGGCAGAGCAACCTCGCGCATGTTGATCCGTGATTTGACGATACCGCCCAGTTCTAGCAGGCGGATACCGAGGCGATAAGTGCCGGCATCTTGACGTTCGACAAAGCGCGCATTGCACATCGCTGCCAGAATGCGGTGCGCTGTCGAAGGATGAAGTTCGGTGGCCTGGGCCAGTTGTTTCAGACTTGCTGCATCCGGCGTCGCGGCGAGCGCGTCGAGCAACGACATCATGCGCTCGATGACCTGGATGGATCCCGGTGCTTTGCTGGGTCCGCTGGCTGCTTCAGACAACTGGATTCCTTTATTGGTGTGGTTTGAGTAGCATTAGCCACTTCTATTTTCTTGTGCGCCGCAATATTAGCATGCGCTTAGCTCTCTACGTTACCTGTCTGGTCGATCTGATGCGCCCATCCGTGGGCTTTGCAGCCTTGCGCCTGCTGGAGTCTGCTGGCTGCGAGGTGGTCGTGCCGGAAGGCCAGACTTGCTGCGGCCAGCCGGCCTGGAGCGCCGGCAATCGGGCGCTGGCGATCGACCTGGCGAAAAAGGCGATTGCCGAACTGGAGGGCTACGACTACGTGGTGATTCCGTCCGGTTCGTGTACCGACCAGGTGCGCAATGTCTATCCGCAACTGTTTGCTGCTGATGCACATTGGGGGCCACGTTCACGGGCTGTTGCCGAGCGGACGTATGAATTGACGGCCTTTCTCGTCGATGTGCTGAAACAGCCCCTGGCGACGGCCGAGTTCGATGGTGCGGTGACCTATCACGACTCCTGCAAGGGCTTGCGTGGTCTGGGCATCAAGCGGCAGCCGCGTGAATTGCTGATGAAAGTGAATGGGCTTGCACTGAAGGAAATGAGATTGTCGATCGCAAGTGTGATTCGATTGCGGCGGCGGGGGCGGATGCCGTGGTTGGCGGCGATCTCGGGTGCCTGATGAATATCGAGGGTCGCCTGCGTCGGCGTGGCGATGAAACGACCCGTGTCCTGCATATCGCCGAAGTGCTGGCAGGTGGAGGCAATTCCTGATGTCGGCAGCAAAACATTCGCAGGCCATGCACTTCCAGGCGCGGGCCGGCGAGAAGGTGCGGAATCCCGTTCTGCAAAGGGCTTTGCAGAAGGCCAAGCCGCTGTTTGTCGGCAAGCGGGCCAAGGGCGTCGCGGCGCTGGCCGACGATGGTCTCGACTTCGAGTTGCTGCGCACGACCTGCGAAGGCATCCGCAATCGAACGCTGGCCGATCTCGATGTCTGGCTCGATATTTTCGAGGAACGTGCGAAGGCAACTGGCGCCGAGGTGTTGTGGGCGCGTGATGGCGAGGAAGTCAGTCGCTTGGTGGTCGATATTGCCCATCGTCACGGTGTGACCAAGGCCGCCAAGTCGAAGTCCATGCTGTCGGAAGAGGCGCATCTGAACGAGGCGCTGGCCGCAGCCGGCATCCGTCCGGTTGAGACCGATCTCGGCGAGTACATCGTGCAGTTGGCCGGCGAGACGCCGTCGCACATCATTGCCCCGGCCGTGCATAAAACCATTGAAGAAGTAGAGGCGTTGTTCGCCAAGGAGCATGGCCGGCCGATCGAAACGCGGACCTCGGCCGACATTCCTGACATGACCCGCGAAGCCCGCGAGGTGTTGCGCCAGCATTTCCTGACGGCCGAGATGGGGATTTCCGGCGCCAATTTCCTGATTGCCGAAACCGGCACGGCGGCGCTGGTTACCAACGAAGGCAACGGTCGCATGGTGACGACCTTGCCCAAGGTGCATGTCGTGGTCACCGGCATCGAGAAAATCGTTCCGACGCTGGAGGATTTTGCGACCCTGATGCGCCTGCTGCCGCGTTCGGCGACCGGGCAGAGCATTTCCAACTATGTTTCGCTGCTGACCGGAACGAAGCGGGAAGGAGACCACGACGGTCCGGAAAAGACCGTCTTCATCCTGGTCGACAATGGCCGGGCCAATCTGCTCGGCTCGGCCTATCAGGACATGCTGCGCTGCATCCGTTGCGGTGCCTGCATGAACCATTGCCCGGTGTATTTCTCGCTCGGCGGCCACGCTTACGGCTGGGTTTATCCCGGGCCGATGGGTTCGGTGCTGACGCCGCTCTACACCGGGATCGAGAATGCGCTCGATTTGCCGCATGCCTCGACGGGGTGCAACCAGTGCGGCAGCGTCTGTCCGGTCAGGATTCCGCTGCCGACATTGATGCACCGTCTGCGCGAGGAGCAGGTTGAACGTGGCCTGCGCCCGTGGTCGGAGCGTCTGGCCTTGCAAGCCTGGGCGTGGATTGCCGGCAAGCCGCTACTCTATCGCTGGTTTGCCCGCCGCGCGGCGCGCTACCTGAACTGGCTGGCCGATGGCGAGGGCCGTATCCGAATTCTTGGCCTAGCGCCGGAGTGGACCGCTGGACGCGATCTGCCGGTTGCCGGTCGCCAAACCTTTCACGAACTTTACGCAGCAAGAAAGAGAGCTTGAACATGGAATTAGCCCCTGACGGCCCGATGGCCATTCCGCTTTGGATCAACGGCCACGCCTTTTTGACTGTCACTGATTCCTTTTTTACCGTGACCAATCCGGCCACCGGCGAAGCCATTCGGCGGGTGCCGCTGTGCGGCGCCAGCGAGGCGGCCGAGGCGGTCAAGGCAGCGCAGGCGGCGCAACCCGAGTGGGCGATGATGGGGATGCCGGCCCGACGTCATTGCCTGGCCAACCTGGCCGAGGCGCTGGATCGTTACACAGGGCATTTCGCCAAGTTGCTGGTTCAGGAATGTGGTTTTGACGAGGCACGGGCGACGGCTGAGGTGGGGGAAGCGGTTGCCGCGCTGCAAGGCGCTTCGGTCGGCCAGACCGGCGTGGTTGGCGTGGTGCTGGACGATTCCCGGCCGCTGGCCAATTTTGCCGAAACCATTGCTCCTGCGCTGATGGCGGGGGCGACCGTGGTTGTCAAGCCGAGCCCGAAGGCGCCGTCGGCTGTCTATGCGCTGTGCGAACTGTCCTCTCGTGCCGAATGGCCGGCCGGCGTGCTGAATCTGATGCAGGGCGATGCAGCGGCCATCGCCGGCTTGTGCGCCGGCGGCGTCGATCGCCTGGTGTATAGCGGACATGCCGCGCTGGGCGTACAGGTCGGTGCCATTGCCGAGTCTGCCGGTACCCTGTTTGAAATGAAGGCAGCCTGATGTTGCGTATCGTCCAGCTCGAAGGCGAATCGCTGATCGCCGAGGTTAGGCGGCCGGTTTTCGCCCATGACTGGGTCGAATACCCGAAGACGTCACCGGGCCAGGTGGTCGAGCGCCTGGCCGGCGCGGCGATTGCCATCACCAACAAGGTGGCGATCAATGCGGCGGCTATCGAGGCTTTGCCTGAGCTGAAAATGATTGCTGTGTCGGCGACCGGGACTAATAACGTCGATCTCGATGCCTGCCGGCGGCGCGGCATTGTCGTCTCAAACATTCGCGGTTATGCCGAACACACCGTGCCGGAGCACGTCATGGCGCTGCTGCTGGCGCTATCACGCAACCTGATCGCCTGGCGGGAAACCCTGCAAGCTGGTGCTTGGCAGCGGGCCGAACAGTTCTGCCTGTTCGATCATCCGATCCGCGACCTGCACGGTGCGACGTTGGGTCTGATCGGCAGCGGTACGCTGGGCAACGGCGTGGCGCGTCTGGCGGAGGCTTTCGGCATGCGTGTGCTGCGCGCCGAGCGCAAGGGGGCGGCGGCCGTTCGCCCGGGCTACACGGCGTTTGCCGAAGTGCTGGCCGAGGCTGATGCGATCAGCCTGCATTGCCCGCTGACGGCGGAGACGACGGGCCTGATCGCCGAGCCGGAATTGCGCGCGATGAAGCGCTCGGCCTTGCTGATCAACACGGCGCGCGGCGGCATTGTCGATGAGGCGGCCTTGGTTTTGGCGCTGAAGGCGGGCTGGATTGCCGGCGCCGGCTTCGATGTGGTCACCGCCGAACCGCCGCCCGCCGGGCATCTCATGGTCGATCCGGCCTTGCTGGCCTTGCCCAATTTCCTGCTGACGCCGCATGTCGCTTGGTCCAGTCGGCCGGCCATGCAGACGCTGGCCGATCAGTTGATCGACAACATCGAGGCCTTCGTTGCCGGTACGCCAAGGAATCAGGTCGCATGAGCGCCAAAGACGAAATTCTCGGACGCGTCCGGCGTGGTGTTGGCAAGGACGATTTTGCCGGACGCCGGGCGGCGGCCGTTGCCTCGCTGATCGACACCGGGCGCGGGCCGCAACCCGTCATGGCTGGCAATCTGGCCGAACGCTTCCGACTGAAGGCAGAAAGCCTGTCGAGCACGGTCACGGCCGTGGTCCGGCGGGAAGATGCGCCGGCGGCCGTGGCGGCTTATCTGGCCGCAAACGGCCTTGGGCTGCAGGCCGTGGTGACGCCGGATGTCGGCCGCCTGGACTGGGCGGCCGGCGGCTTGCAAGTCGAACCACGTTCGGCGCTGGATGCCGACAAGGTGGGCATCTCCGGCAGCTTCTGCGCCATTGCTGAAACCGGCACCCTGATGCTGCTGTCCGGGCCGGAAACGCCGGCCACGGTCAGTCTGCTGCCGGAAACTCACGTCGCGCTGGTCAATGTCTCGCGCATCGTGGCGACCATGGAAGACGCTTTTGCCTTGCTCCGCGCCGAACGCGGCAGCCTGCCGCGGGCCGTCAATTTCATCTCCGGGCCGTCACGCACCGGCGATATTGAGCAAACCATCGTCCTCGGTGCCCACGGCCCGTGTCGGGTGCATCTGATCCTGATCGGCTAGATCATGTACTGGTTGACCGCCTTGTTCATCCGCTCGGCCAGTTCGGCCAGATAGTCGCTCGTATTCGTCGTCTGGCTGACCACAGCCATGTTTTGCTCGGTCATGGCGGCCACCCGCTCAACGCTTTGCGCCATCACGGTCATCCCCTGCTCCTGTTCGATGGAAGAGTGGGAGATGTCGTTGACCATGCCGACGGTCAGGTTCATCTGGGCATTGATTTCCTGCAGGGCATTTTTCGCCTCCTGGACAAGCTGGACGCCGCTCTCGACCTGCTGGGCGCCGTGACGCATGGAGTTCACCGCCTTGCCGGTTTCGACTTGCACCGACTGGGTCATCGCAGCGATCTCGCCGGTAGCCTTGGCTGTGCTTTCGGCCAGCTTGCGGACTTCGTCGGCGACCACGGAAAAACCGCGGCCGGCATCCCCGGCGCGGGCGGCCTCGATGGCGGCATTGAGCGCCAGCAGGTTGGTCTGGTCGGCAATGCCCTTGATGACGGCGGTGATGCGCGAGATTTCTTCCGATTGCTGCCCCAGAAGCTCGACCTGAACGGCCGATCCCTTGACCGTTTCGGCCAGCGACAGGATGGTACTGCACGCCTCGGACGACAGCCGGGCCCCTTCCTCGGATAGCGCCGAAGCCTGGGCGGCTGCCTCGCGCGTCGAGCCGGCATGGGTGGCGACCTCGCCGATGGAGACGGTAATCTGCTCGATGCCGGCGGCGGCAGTGGCCGTGGCATCGCTCTGCACGCGGGCCGCCTCGCGGACATTGCCGACGCCTTCCCTGACTTCGCCAGCGACGCGATGCACGTGCGAAGCGGTGTCGGCCATACCCTGGACGGTGGATTGGAAGGAGGAAATGACGCGGTCAATGTGGCCGACCATGTCGCCGACCAGATCGTGCCGACGATGCTCGATGCGCTGGCGCAGGTCGCCGCTGGTCAGCATCTTGTCGAGCGCGGCGAAGGTGTCGCCGAGGTCGTTTTTCAGGCGCGGCGCGAAGACGAGCAGGTAGTTGAGGCTGAGCAGGATGCCGATGCCGCCTGCCGTCAGGTGCAGCGGAGCCAGTGCCGGGTCCGGGTGCAGGCTGGCCAGCAGCGCAGACAGGCCGAGCAGACAGCCGAGGATGCCCATCAACGGCAACTGGAAGCCGAGACCGGTAAAACGGGTGAGCAGGGATTTTCGGGCGGCGACGACCCGGCCGTGCTTGATGGCGATCAACGTGTCGCCCTGGCGGATACGCTGGTAGGCGTTTTCCGCCGCCTTGACTTCCTCGCGGCGAGGGGTGGTCCGGACCGACTGGTAACCGACGATCTGCCCGTGTTCGCGGATCGGCGAGGCGTTGGCGACCACCCAGTAGTAGCCGCCATCACGGCGCCGGTTCTTGACCACGCCGCGCCAGGGGCGGCCCGCGCGGAGATCGTTCCACATGTCGGCAAAGGCGGCGGCCGGCATGTCCGGATGTCGCACCATGTTGTGGTTTTCGCCCAGCATCTCTTCACGCCGGTAGGCGCTGATCTGGGCGAAGGCCTCGTTGGCTTCGGTGATGACTCCCTTGAGGTCGGTGCGCGAGTAGATGAACTGGCCCTCCGGCAAGCGTGTTTCGACGTCCGTGACAGGCTGGTTGTTACGCATGGCAGTGCTCTTCGATTGGGGTGAATTGTTCCTGGGCTGGCCACAGGTCGATGGTCCCGAGGTTTTTCATCGGCGGATTGTTGCGGAAGAACCTTTCCGCCTGGTCGGCCGGCAGCGGCTTGCTGATCAGGTAACCCTGGACCTTTTCGCAGCCGATGCTGAGCAGGAATTTCAGTTGCGCCTCGGTCTCGACGCCTTCGGCGACGACTTCCAGCCCAAGCTTGTGGGCAAGCAGCACGGTGACGTCGCAGATGTCGGCGTCGTTGGGATCGGATTCGATGTCCTTGACGAAGGAGCGGTCGATTTTCAGCGTGTGGATCGGCAGCAGCTTCAGATAGGCCAGTGACGAGTAGCCGGTGCCGAAATCGTCGATGGACAGGGTCAGCCCGCTGCTGCTCAGGGTTTTCATCACGCTGATCGATTCGTCCGGCGACGCCATCGACATCGATTCGGTGACTTCCAGGTCGAGCCGGTCCGCACTCAGGTCGTTAGCGGCCAGCAGTTCATGGATGCGGGCCGGCAGCGTCTTGTCGAGAAACTGTCCGGCACTCAGGTTGATCGACATGCGAAGATGGGTGATGCCCCGGTTCTGCCAGGCCTTGAGCTGGCGGCAGGATTCTTCGAGCACCCAGTCGCCGATGGCTGCGATCATGCCGCTCTCCTCGGCAATCGGGATGAAGTCGGCCGGGGAGACCAGGCCGCGGGTCGGGTGCTGCCAGCGGATCAGGGCCTCGACGCCGACGATGGTGCCGCTGCGCAGGTCGAGTTGCGGCTGGTAGTGCAGTAGGAACTCGCGGCGGGTGATGGCCAGACGCAGGTCCGACTCAAGGCTCATGCGCTCGGTGGTCGCGATATTCATGTCTTCGGTGAAAAACTGGTAATTGCCTCGCCCATTGGCCTTGGCGTGGTACATCGCGACATCGGCGTTTTTCAGCAGATCACCGATTTCCGAGCCGTCTCCCGGGTACACGCAGATGCCGATGCTCGGCGAGGTTCTCAGCTCCTGGCCTTTGATCAGGTAAGGGGCGGAAATCTCGCGAGTGATATCGTCGGCCAGGTGGGCGGCGTCGGCCGGCGAGCCGATGCCGGGCAGGGCGATCACGAATTCGTCACCGCCGAGACGGGCCACGATGTCGCTCTCGCGGACGGCGTGCGAGAGGCGTTTCGCCACCTGGACCAGCAGTTCGTCGCCGGCCTGGTGGCCGAGGGTATCGTTGATGGTCTTGAAGCGATCGAGATCGATCAGCATCAGGGCCAGTTGCATGCGGTTACGTTTGCAGAAGGCGAGGGCCTGGGCGAGTTTTTCGTGCAGGCTGAAGCGGTTGGCCAGATTGGTCAGCGTATCGTGGTGGGCGAGGTGGCGAATGCGCTCCTGCGTCGCCTTGAGTTCGGAAATGTCGATGAAGCTGCCGATGTGGTTGCGAATCTGCCCAGCCTCGTCGCGGACCAGCGAGATTGACAGCCATTTGGGATAGGCCTCGCCATTTTTTTTCCGGTCCCACAGCTCGCCTTGCCAGGCGCCTTCCCGATGCAGACATGTCCACATGTCGGAGAAAACCTCGGTCGGCGTCGTACCGGCCGAGAGTATGCGCGGATTCTTGCCGATCACGTCGTCCGGCTGGTAGCCGGTCAGGCAGGTGAAAGCCGGATTGGTGGCGATGATCCGGTTGCTGGCATCGGTCACGATGATGGCTTCATTGCTGTTCGAGAAGACCATGGCCATGAGCTGGAGATGCGCCTCGGTCCGCTTGCGTTCCGAAATGTCCTGCACCGTGCCTTCATAGCAGATGAACTCCCCCTGGGGGCCGAGGACGACATGGGCATTCTCGGAAATCCAGATGCGCGAACCGTCGCGGCGATAGACCTCCGACTCGAAGTTCAGGAGCGCGCCATTTTTTTCGATCAGCGTGAGAAATTCTTCCCGACGATTGGGCTGGACATAGAGCCGGCGTTCGATGTCGGCCAGATCGGTCATCAACGCCTGGGCATTGTCATAGCCATACAATTTAGCCAGCGCCGGGTTGGCGGCCAGGTAATGGCCGTCGCGGGTGGACTGGAAAATACCCTCGGAGGCATGTTCGAAGATGTTGCGATAGCGCTGCTCGGCGGCCTCGAGCGCTTCGAGTGTCGTTCGGCGTACCGAAATATCCTCGATGAAACCTTCGATCACGCTCTCGTCCAGCTCGTCCCGAATCGCCACGCCGCGCTCGATGACCCATTTGACCTGTCCCGACTTGCAAACGATCCGGTACTGGACCGCAAAACGCTGGCCGCTGCCGATCGCGTCTTCGATGCATGCACGGACGCGCCCGCGGTCTTGCGGGTGGGTAATCTCGTCCCATGAAACGCCGGTCTTGCCGAGAATCTCCGAAGAGGCATAGCCACTGAGCTCCTGGCAACCATCGCTGACGAAAACCATCGTCCAGTCGGCGTCGTGAAGGCAGCGGTAGGCCATGCCTTCGAGGTTCTTGACCAGGGTGTCGAGCACTCTGGAATGATTGAGCGGAGATGGCGTGGCGCCAGAATGATTTTGGCGGATTGGTCGAAAGTGCACAGTTATGGGGTTGGATATGTAAATTATGCTGAGTTCAGCAAATATCGTACCCGCCCCAAAGTGGGCGTTTATGACACCGGGAGCGCCCGGCTGGTGCGCTTTGTGTCGATACGCACCGCGATGGGGCGCCGACTGTTTGGCCGGGCCGTCCAATGGCGATGGCGATACAATGGGAGATTAGACAGGCGGCGCAGACCTCTTGCTTGTCTCCGTCACAGACAGGAATATCCATGACCATCAGCTTTGCCATCCGTGGCGATTACATTCAGCTTGATCAACTGCTCAAGGCCACCGGCCTGTGCGAATCGGGTGGTGCCGCCCACGCCGCGATTGCCGAGGGGCGCGTCAAAGTCGATGCCACGGTGGACACGAGAAAGCGGGCAAAACTGAAACCGGGGCAGGTCGTCAGCTTCGCCGGTGAAGAGGTGGTGCTGGTTGCCGAATAGCGCCTAGTCGAGCCAGCGGATCGGCGAGGCGAGTTCCGGGTGCTTGCCTTGCCGGCCTGCATAGTGGGTGGCAATGGCGGCGATGTCGGCGGCCGGGTCGCCGGTCAGCGTCAGGTAGGTCAGGATGCCGGCTTCGCGCCGGGCGTAATCGACGAAGGCTAGTGCGACTGGCACTTTGGCCTCAAGTGCGATCCGGTAGAAGCCGCTTTTCCAGCCCCAGGTCAGGCTGCGTGTGCCTTCCGGGGCGATGACCAGCAGGAAGTTGGGGCGGGCGGCGAATTGTGCAGCCATCTCGGCGACGAAACCGCGTGGCGCGCTACGATCGATCGGGATGCCGCCCAGTCGGCGCATCAGCCCGCCAACCGGCCAGAAAAATAGCGAGTCCTTGCCCACCCAGCGCGCGTCCAAACCGAGTCCCCATTTGACGAGCAGGGCATAGACGCCATCCCAGTTGGAGGTGTGCGGGTAACCGACCAGCACTGCACGAGCCGGGCGTTCCGGCGGCTCGATCAAGGTCCAGCCAAGCAGGGAGAGCAGGCGGTGCGACAGGGTTTTCAGCATGCGGCGATCTATTGGGGTTTTCAGGTCATCTTGACCACGATGTCGTGCAGCGTATTGGCGCAGTTGGCCATGCGGTCGGCGGCATTGGACAGGTGGCGGTAGATTTCGCGGCGCTTGAACATGTGGATGTAGTTGTCGCCGACGAACAGTTCGGCGATGGCGCGGCGGTAGTTTTTTTCAACGCGACGTTCTGCCTTGCGGGCTGAATCGGCGTCGGCGGCGGCTTCCAGGGGGTGCTTGGCCAGCCGGGCGTAGCCTTGGGCCAGCGCATCGGTGCCGAGCTTGATGTGCATGGCCATTTCCAGGCAGTGTTTGTCCGGTGGCAAGTCGAGCACTTCCATTTCGCTGACGGTTGTCTTGCAGTAATTGACGATCTCGTCGAGGTCGACAATCGCCCGGTAGATGTCCTCGCGGTCGATCGGGGTCGAGAAGGCTTCGTTCAGGGTGTGCAGGTTGCGAATCTTGATCCGGTCGGCCTCGTGTTCGTCCTGGCGAATTGAAAGACCGACCTTGGCGTCGCCGGTTTCCATGAACTCGACCAGTAGCCCCGCCGTATGGGCGACCTGCTCGCACTGCTCGGACAGCAGGGAGAAGAAATCCGGCATCTTCGGGAACACTCGATCGAACAGGCGGCGGAAGATCGATGGCTTTTTGTCTTCGCTCATGGCGGGCCTCCGAGAAAGAGATGGACCAGGGCGTAGGCCTGGATGGCGACAATGGCGGCGCCGGGAATGGTGATCAGCCAGGTCGTGGCGATGTCCTTGGCCTTGGCCCAGCGCACGGCGCGTGGCCGTTCCGAGGCACCGATGCCCATGATCGAGGTGGCGACGACGTGGGTGGTTGATACCGGGGCGCCAGCGACCGAAGCAGCGAGGATCACGGCGGCGGAGGTCAGTTGCGAGCCGAGGGCGTGGATCGGCCGCACGCGGTAGATGGCGAAACCCAGCGTGCGGACGATGCGCCAGCCGCCGGACATGATGCCGAGCGTGATTGACGTGGCGCAGGCGATCATGACCCAAAGCGGAACCTCGAAAGTCGGGATGAACCCGCCAAGAAGCAGGACCAGCGTTAGGATGCCCATGCTCTTCTGGGCATCGTTGGCGCCGTGCGAGAAGGCGAGACCGGCGGCGGTAAGGTATTGCAGGCCACGTAGTCGGGCGTTGGCCGCCGGGTTGGCGGCAAGCAGCAGGGCGGTGAGTAGCCGGTGAGTCAGGAAACCCAGCCAGAAGCCGAGCAGTGGCGACAGAAGCAGCGCGGCCAATACCTTGACGATGCCGGTCAAGTGGCCATTGGCCAGTTCGGCAAAACCCCAGACGACATGCTCGCTACCGACGGAAACGACGACTGCTCCGATCAAGCCGCCGACCAGCGCGTGCGACGACGAGGAGGGAATGCCGAAATACCAGGTGCCGAGATTCCAGACAATGGCGCCGATCAGGCCGCAAAGCAGAATGGACAGCGACAGGATGGGGAGCACGCCGTCGAGTGCGACGAACGTGCCGATGGTGTTGGCGACGGCGGTGCCGCCGAGCAGTGGGCCGAGAAACTCGAAGACGCCGACGATGAGGACTGCCTGGGCCGGGGTCATGGCGCGTGAGGCAATTACGGTGGCAACGATATTGGCCGCATCGTGGAAACCGTTGGTGTAGTCGAACACGAGGACAATGACGACGGTGGCGACAGCGAGCAGGAACAGGGTATCCATGCGCATTGGCCCGACAGTGCCAGGCCCAGCCTCCGTTTCGGTATATATTGTTTGGGCCAGTATATCGCCGAATTGCCGGCGTTTTGAGGGTTTGCGTGCGTCTTGTCGTGGTCAAATGGATGGGGCTGGCAAAACCGAATATTGTGAGAGGTTGTCCAATGAGTTACCCCCGCTTCGCCGATATTTCCCGTACGTTTGCTCCCGGCTGGTTTGCCGCCGTGATGGGAACGGGCGTCTTCGCGATGACGACGCACGGGCTTGCCCTGTACTGGCCGTGGCTATCGCTGCCGGCCAAGCTCCTGCACTGGTTCAATAGCGCGCTTTTTCTGGTCCTGGCCGTGCCTTGGCTGACCCGTTGGTTGCGCTTTCGGTCGGCTGCGATGCAGACCATGATGCATCCCGTACAGGCCAATTTCTACCCGACTTTTTCGATTGCCTTGCTGGTGCTGGCAGCGCAGTGGCTGATGTTCACCTCCTGCCTCGAAGTGGTGCTGACGCTATGGTGGCTGGGCGTAATCGTGCATTTTGTCTTCAGTTTTGCCGTGCTCTTCATCATGTTCCGCGGCGAGCACGTGGCTGTTGATCATGTGACACCGGCCCACTTTATTCCGGCGGTTGGTCTTGTCGTGATGCCCCTGGCCGGCGGGCCGCTGTTGGCTCACATGGAGGGGGCGTTACGCGAGTGGGCGCTCACCATCAACCTGATTGGCCTGGGGGCGGGCAGCATGATGTACCTGGGTCTGTTTGGTCTGACACTGCACCGGAAGTACCTGCACAAGCCGGCCCTGGGCGCCCTGGCACCGACGATATGGATACACCTGGCGCCGATTGGTGCCATCCCGGTCAGCCTGATGAATCTGGTCGAACAGTTGCCCTACCCGGCGGCACGCGAGGTGGCGACGGTGCTGATGCTGCTGGTCTGGGGCTTTGGCGTCTGGTGGCTGGTCATGGCCAGTTTGCTCACCTTGTCGGCACGGGCCGCCGGCCAACTGCCTTTTGCCCTGTCGTGGTGGGGCTTTACCTTCCCGGTTGGCGCCTTCGCCGCCGAAAGCCTGCGCCTGACCAAACTGCTTGGCTGGAGCAGTACCTTGGCCATCGGTGTTGCGGCCTGGTTGCTGCTTTGTTTTTTCTGGGCGATCACGCTGTTCCGGACGGTGCGTGGTGTGGCCAGCGGCGCCATTTTTCAGCCGCATCCCTGACGGTGTACAAAAAAATGGCGGGAGACCAGCTCCCGCCCAAGCGGAGTCTGCCTGAGGCTACTGAGGCAGGAGGAAAGCCGCCTTCTCGCGGACCTTGATGTCCGGATTGTCGACCGCGACGATGTCGAAGTGAATCTGGTTGGAGCCAACCTTGCCGGCATCGGGCGGCACGCTGACCACGGTGTTGAACGAGGTCAGGCCGGCGGCTTTGGCATCCACTTCCGGATTGCCGGCGATTTCGGCACCGGGCAGGCCGTCGACGCTGACGCGGTAGCGGTGTGGCTGCTCTTCGGTGTTCATGATCTGCAGCATGTAGACGTTTTCGATCCGACCATCTTCGGCTTCGCGGGCGAGCACCGAGCGGTCGCGGATGATGTCGACCTTGAGCGGGATGCGGTGGGCCAGGAACCATGCGGCCAGGCCGGTGATGACGACGAGAATGACCGTGTAGAGCAGGATGCGCGGACGGACGATGTGAGCGAGGATTTCTTTCTTGCTCAAATGCTTTTCCATGGCGCTTTCCGTGGAATAGCGCACCAGGCCGCGCGGCAGGCCGACCTTGTCCATGACCTGGTCGCAAATGTCGACACAGGCTGCGCAACCGATGCACTCGTATTGCAGGCCGTTGCGGATGTCGATGCCGGTTGGGCAGACCTGCACGCAGAGTCCGCAATCGACACAATCACCAAGTCCGGCCGCCTTGGCATCGACACCCTTCTTGCGTGCGCCGCGGGTTTCGCCACGGTCCGGGTCGTAGGTGATGATCAGTGTATCCGGGTCGAACATCACGCTCTGGAAGCGGGCGTAGGGGCACATGTACTTGCAGACCTGCTCGCGCATGAAGCCGGCGAACAGGTAGGTGAAGCCGCCATAGAAGAAAATCCAGAAGGTTTCCCAGGGGCCGAGATTGCCGGTCAGGACGTTATTGACCAGTTCTTCGACTGGCGTGAAAAAGCCGACCAGCGTAAAGCCAGTCCATAGCGACAGCAGCAGCCAGAGGCCGTGTTTGGTCGCCTTGATGCGCAGCTTGCGGGCATCGAGTGGGGCCTTGTCGAGTTTGATGCGGGCATTGCGCTCGCCTTCGACCCGGTTCTCGATCCACATGAACATCTGTGTGTAGACCGTTTGTGGGCAGGCATAACCGCAGAATAGTCGGCCGGCCACGGCTGTGACCAGGAACAGGGCGTAGGCCGAAACGATCAGCAGGGCGGCGAGATAGATGACGTCCTGCGGCCAGAAAACGACGCCGAAAATATAGAACTTTCGTTCGACGAGGTGGAGCAGGATGGCCTGACGCCCGTTCCAGACCAGCCACGGGCTGACGTAGAACAGAAGCTGCGTGAAGATGACGAGGGCGATCCGCCAGTTGTCGAAAAAGCCGCGGACGCCTTTGGCGTAGATTTTTTTGCGCTTTTCGTAGAAGGAAACTTTTGCAACGCTGTCTTGCTGCTGGTTGGCTTCGGGCTGGCTCATCGGTCCTCGATCAGTGGTTGAACAGGGTTGGAAACCGGGACTGCCGGCGCCGATTGGCCTGGCTGCATAAAGCAAGCCTGCGGGGCGAACTAAGGGGGTATGCCGCCAAGCCAGATTCGGTGGCCAACTCCTGTTCGTTCACACGTTGAGGAAAGCGCTTTGTGCAGGAGAGGTGTCGCCGGTTTCCGGTGATTCTCATATCAAGATGCGTGCCTGAATCTGCGCGGATTTTAAATCCCGTTAAATCAATCGCTTAAGTATTTCGGTTTATGGCGGCTAGTTCTTTTGATGGGTCTTTGTGTCAATAATGGCGAGAAACTCTGGCGCGTGTGACAATGTTGGCATGACCGCCCACTTCCTCAGCGAACTGATCTCCTTTCTGGATGGCCTTCCCGAGCCGCGCATCGTCATGGCGGCCGACTACAGGATCGTCGCCGCCAACGCCGCCTATATTCGTGATTTTGGCGGCACCAAGCCGCTGGCCGGGCGTTGCTGCTACGAGGTTTCCCATCGCTTCGACGTGCCCTGCGATCAGGCCGGGGAGTCCTGCCCGCTGAAGCAGAGTCTGGAAACGGGCGAGCCGCAGCACGTCCTGCATCTGCATCACACGCCTCGTGGCGAGGAGCATGTGGCTGTCGAAACGACGCCTATTCGCGATGACCAGGGGCAAATCGTCTATTTCGTCGAAACCATGCGTGTCGTTCGCCAGGCCAGCAGCCGCGCAGCTGCGCAGGGCCTGGTTGGGCGCTCGCCGGCCTTTGTCAGCATGCTGGAAAAGATCCTGCGTGTCGCCAATTCCGATGCGGCGGTTGTCCTGCTCGGCGAAACCGGGACCGGCAAGGAATTGGTGGCGCGCGCCATCCATGAGGCCAGTGCGCGCGAGGAGGGGCCTTTCGTCGCGGTGGACTGCGCCGGCATGACCGAAACCCTGTTTGAAAGCGAGTTGTTCGGCTATGAAAAGGGGGCGTTTACCGGCGCCACGCATCGCAAGCAGGGACTGGTCGAGGCCGCTGCCGGTGGCACGCTCTTCCTCGACGAAATCGGCGAATTGCCGCTGGCCTTGCAGGTCAAGCTGCTTCGCCTGCTCGAAACCGGCACCTATCGCCGGGTCGGCGGGCTGGACTGGCTACCGGCCAATTTCAGGCTGATTACCGCGACGCACCGCGATCTTAGGGCCATGGTGCAGGCCGAAACCTTTCGCCGCGACCTCTACTTCCGCATCAATACTTTCCCGATTCACACGCCTGCCCTGCATGAGCGGATCGAGGACATCCCCTTGCTGGCGGCCTCCCTGCTCGAACGAGTTGATCGCAAACCGGGGCGACGGTTTTCGCCGGCCGCCCTTGAGTGGCTGTGCAGTCGTCGTTTCACCGGCAATATCCGTGAGCTGCGCAACCTGATCGAGCGCGCCACCTTGATGGCCGATGGCGAGACGATAGATCTGCCACATCTGCTGGACATGGCCGACGATGTTCCGGCGGCTTTGGTGGGGGAGGATGGGGCTTTTCGGGTCGGCGAAGTCGTTGATCTGGCCACGCTGGAGGAGCGCTATCTCGCCTGGGTTCGGCTACAGGCAAGCGGCGATCATGTCCAACTGGCCGAGCGACTCGGTGTCAGCCCCCGGACGCTGTACCGCAAGCTGCGGGAGGCCAAAAAGGATTAACCCAGAGTTTCCCGAAAAGGCTTTGCTTGCGCGTTGTTTCTGATCAGCGCCGAGCAGAAAATATCATGTGCCGGGTGGTCTTGGCGGGTTGGAAATGGAGTTGTGATCAGGCAGCGTTCGGCCACAAGCGGTCGTGGCGGCGCTGAAAAACGAAATGTGCGAATGGCTGATCGCTCATCAGATACCTACCGTACGATCTTGTAGTAGGAGCCATCATAGAAAACGGAAGCAATCGTATGTTAAGTGGACGTCATGGCCTTTGGTCACCGCTCTTAGCTCATTTCGGTCTCATTAGTTGTAGCTTCTCTACTGAAAAATCTCAGCCAAAGGTAGCCGAGTACCCCCGCAACAAGGGATGCCATCAGAATGGCAATTTTTGAGGCATTGATAACGCTCGCATCACCGGTAAACGCCAAGTTGGTTATGAAAATGGACATCGTAAAGCCAATGCCGCCCAAGAGGCCTGCGCCGACGATGTGAGGCCACTGCATATCATTCGGAAGTCGGCACACACCCATCGCCACGGTAACGAAACTCAATAACGTGATGCCGAGAGGTTTGCCCAATACCAAGCCACCCTGGATGCCCAAACTATTGGTATTCAGCATGTCTTGTTGCCATCCAGAGCCAATCACGATTCCGGTATTGGCCAAGGCAAAAATCGGCAAAATAATGAAGGCCACCGGCTTATGCAGGAAGTGCTCAAGGCGATGCGACGGGGACGCTTCATCATCCGTATTTGCAGAAAATGGAATGGCAAACGCCAGCAGCACGCCCGCAATCGTCGCATGTACACCGGACTTCAACATCAAGAACCACATCAATGTGCCGCCCAACAGGTAAGGAAGCAGGGACATCACCCGGAGCAGGCGATTGAGAACCAACAATAGCCCGAACACGGCCAGCGCACTCAGCAAATAGGCTGGAGAAAACTGCTGGGTATAAAACACTGCGATTATGAGGATCGCCCCCAAGTCGTCCATCACAGCTAACGCGGTCAGGAAGATCTTCAGTGACGCGGGAATCCGGTTACCCAACAACGCTAGCACGCCGAGCGCAAAGGCAATGTCGGTTGCCATTGGTATACCGGCGCCGGCTTGGGTCGGCGTACCCGCATTCAAGGTGAAATGAATCAAGGCCGGCATTCCGATGCCGCCGAGTGCGGCAACGATTGGCAGCAAGGCATTCCTGAAATTCGAAAGCTCGCCGTTATACAACTCGCGTTCCAGTTCAAGGCCGACAAACAGAAAGAACACCGCCATCAGGGCATCGTTAACCCAGTGTTCGATACTCAAGCCAGCAATATTTGCATGCCAGAAATTCAGGTAGGCAGGCCCCACCAGCGAATTGGCAATGTGCAGCGACACAATTGTGCAGAGAATCAGCAAGACGCCGCTCGACTTCTCTGACGCAAAAAAGTTACTGAAGGTCTTGGAAAGGGTCGTCTGGATTGTTGTCATGGGTTTTTGTGGGGGGCATTTTCCACTTCGCCAACACCAACCTACGGCAAGTCGATTTTGGCAAAATATAAACTGTTTCTAGCAGCCTACTTCTACTTTGATATCGCCTGCCTGAATCGAGAGGCTGGTTTGTGACCGGAAAATGGACATCGCCAATGAAGATATCATCAGGTAGGTATGGGCACGAAGCTGCCCAGGAGGTGCAACTCAATCGGCTTGAGGCAGCAACCGGCCACAAGCTGTCCTTCAACAATATCGCTGCATAGCAGACATAGGCAGCCATTGTTATTCCAATGGGTTCGCCGGAGAATGCCGCGATGAATGAATTTTTCCTACACCTTCGTTAAGGTTCGAATGGGCATCGACTTGATCTACGATAATCTTGATTTGGTTGGGAACGAACCAATTCTCGTTGAGGCCGCTATTTCTTTGCTCGCTGCCGACCAAGGTGGGAAAGAACGGCCTATTACAAAGCACTACCGCCCAAACCATAACTTCGGCGGACCCGATAATCGAAACATGTTTATTGGCCAAGTGGAACTTGAAGAAGGTGAGTTCCTTTATCCGGGTCAAACGAAGAATCTTGTGGTCACCTTTCTAAACGTGCGCGGTCTACGAGAACACCTAGCCATCGGTTCAGAGTGGCGCATACAGGAAGGGTTGCGCCTAGTCGGTTTTGGGGTCGTTAAGCGTGTTCTCGATGCCTAACATTCCAATACGTTCCCTCTCTCTCACATCTGTTCTGCTAGTTTGCGGATGCGTTGGGTTGGCTATCGGCGACGGTATGTTTTTCGTCACCGGCGAATTTTCAGCCCCGCCAAAAAACTGCGAAATTAACTTATTGTCGGAATCGGGAGTGCCTCTGCCGTATTCCCTGCAGTCGCTCGACCAACAAGTCTTTTCTGTAGATTTTATGGTTTCTCCTAAACCAGCTAATTACCAAGTCATCGTAACCTGCGCAGGCAGCATAAAAAACACAACTGTTGTTCGCTACGGTAGGCATACCAATCCAGGAAAAGAGGTGCCCCTTGGTAAAATCGCGCTCTAACACTGCGCTCAAGAACACTCATTTCGGTCGCTCGGACGTGCCGGTAAGCTCTACGTTCTGAACGTCCGCTTTCCTAATCTGCCAAGTACCGCTTTGGGCACGAAGCTGCCGTTCGGCAGGGGGGCTCAAGATGTCGATCCAATTTTTCGCTGTACAGATTCAATATTTTAATTATTATTGAAATATGGAATCGAACCTTGCTGTCGCCGCGCTTGGTGCGCTGGCGCATGAAACCCGTCTGGAAATCTTCCGCTTGCTGGTGCGAGCCGGGGGCGGGGGCTTGTCTGTCGGGCGTATTGCCGAGGGACTGGGTGTTGAGGCGAATGGCCGCCTGACTTTTCACTTGAAGGAACTGGTTGCGGCCGGTTTGGCCGCCTCGCGCCAGGAGGGGCGGTTTGTTTTTTATTCGACCGACTATGTGGCAATGAACGAGTTGCTGCGCTATCTGACCGAAGATTGCTGCGGCGGTCTGGGTTGTGGCGAGGTTGTCGAGTCCTGCAATCCGGAGAAGTGCGCATGAAAACCTTCAATGTGCTGGTTTTGTGCACCGGCAATTCGGCCCGCTCGATTCTTGGCGAGGCGCTGTTCAATCATCTGGGTCAAGGGCGGATTCGCGCCTTTTCGGCCGGTAGCCAGCCAAGTGGCAAGGTCAATCCGGTTGCGCTGGAAACGTTGGAAAGGCACGGCGTGCCGCTGCCTGAAGCGCGCAGCAAGTCGTGGGACGAGTTTGCTATGCCCGGTGCGCCCGCGCTGGACTTCATCTTCACGGTCTGCGCCAGTGCGGCTGGTGAGGCTTGCCCGATCTGGCCGGGACACCCGGCGACGGCTCACTGGGGAATCGCCGATCCAGCCCACGTCGAACCGCTGGCGGCGCGCCGGGCGGCTTTTGAAACGGCCTATGGCGGACTGGAAAAGCGGATCGCCGCTTTTTTGCAGTTGCCGCTCGAAACCATGTCGACCGCAGCAATCATCGAAGCGGCCCGGACCATTCACGCGGAGGCCGCGGTATGAGTGCGCAATGCGAAGTGACGATGAAACAGGCGGAAGGCCTGTCGATGAGCGGGTTTGAGCGTTACCTAACGATCTGGGTATTCCTGTGCATCGTGACCGGGATCGTGTTCGGCCAGGTGTTCCCCGGATTTTTCCAGGCGGTGGGCGGCATGGAGGTGGCACGGGTCAATCTGCCCGTCGGCCTGCTGATCTGGGTGATGATCATTCCGATGCTGGTCAAGGTGGATTTCGGCGCGCTGAGCGAAATGAAGCAGCACGCCAAGGGCATTGGCGTCACGCTGTTCGTCAATTGGCTGGTCAAACCGTTCTCGATGGCTTTTCTCGGCTGGCTGTTTGTACGCCAGCTGTTTGCTGCCTATCTGCCGGCCGATCAGCTCGATAGTTACATTGCCGGTCTGATCCTGCTCGCTGCCGCGCCGTGCACGGCGATGGTCTTCGTCTGGAGCCGGCTGTCGAATGGTGATCCGCTGTTCACGCTGTCGCAGGTGGCGGTCAACGACACGATCATGGTTTTTGCCTTTGCCCCCATCGTCGCCTTCCTGCTCGGCATCTCGGCTATCACCGTGCCGTGGGAAACGCTGCTCACCTCGGTCGTGCTCTACATTGTCATTCCGGTGGCACTGGCTCAGTTCTGGCGCCGGTCGCTGTTGGCTCGAGGCCAGGCCGTCTTCGATGCGGCAATGGCGAAAATCGGCCCGTGGTCGATCTGCGCGCTATTGTTGACCTTGGTCTTGCTGTTTGCCTTCCAGGGCGAGGCGATCCTGCGTCAACCACTGGTCATCGCGCTACTCGCCGTGCCCATCCTGATCCAGGTCTTCTTCAACTCGGCGCTGGCCTACTGGCTGAATCGGGCGGTTGGCGAAAAGCACAACATCGCGTGCCCATCGGCGCTGATCGGTGCTTCCAATTTCTTTGAGCTGGCGGTGGCTGCGGCGATCAGCCTGTTCGGTTTCGAATCCGGTGCCGCGTTGGCGACGGTGGTCGGCGTGCTGATTGAAGTGCCGGTCATGTTGCTGGTCGTGCGCATGGTCAATGCCAGCAAGGGGTGGTACGAGGCAAAATAATCGCTGGCCCATGCCAGCCGGGAAGAGATCATGAACATCATCATCGAAGCGCTGCAGGGTGGATTGGGTGGGCTGGCCTCGTATCTGGCGGCTCACGTGCTGCTCTGTCTGGTCCCCGCGTTTTTCATTGCCGGCGCCCTGTCGGCGCTGGTGCCGCAGCAGTCAATCATCCGCTTCCTTGGACCGGATGCCTCGAAGTGGGTGTCCTACCCAGCGGCGGCCGGGGCGGGCAGCTTGCTTGCCGTCTGTTCCTGCACCATCCAGCCCTTGTTCGCCGGCATCTACAAGAAGGGCGCCGGGTTGGGGCCTGCCATCACTTTCCTGTTCTTCGCGCCGGCCGCCAACATTCTTGCCTTGTCCTATACCGGCGTCGCCTTAGGCGCCGACTTCGCCATTGCCCGCATCGTGCTGGCTCTGTCGTTCGGCATCGGGATCGGCATGATCATGGCCATCATTTTCCGGCGCGGCGAAGAAGCTAGGCTGGCGCAGAGTGAGGCTTTCAGCGCCGGCGAGGGTATTTCGAGAAAGGCGCTGGTTTTCCTGCTGGCACTGGTTGCCCTGCTGATCGCCGGTACCCTGAAGCTCGATTTTCTGAAAGCCGTGTTGTTCAGCATCGAGTTACCAATCCACGGTGCTGCCGGGCTGCAGTCGCTGCTGGATATTCTGGTGCCGGTCGATGAAGCGGTTGGCGCCGAAGGCCTGAGTGTGCAGGGTCTGTTCCTGATCGCCTTGCTCGCCTTGATCGGTGCCGCGGCCTGGCGCGGCCTGGGGCAGGTCGATAACGGCTTCAATCGCCTGACGCCGGTGGCGCTGGGGCTGACCGCGCTGACGCTGGTCGTCGCAGCGCTTGGCGTACGGGTTTCGGAGACTGGCTTGTTGTTGACGGTGAGTGTGCGAACCGCCGCGGTAGCTGCACTGTGTGCCGTTCTGGTGCCGCTGGCCAGACGTTTCGATCCCTGGGATGTACAGCAATGGTTGTGGGAAACCTGGCGTTTCGTGAAGCAGATATTTCCGCTGTTGGTCGTCGGCGTTTTTCTGGTCGGCGTCATCCGCATCTTCATCCGGCCGGAATGGATACAGGCCGTGGCCGGTAGCAACACCGTGCTGGCCAATCTGGCCGGTGTCGTCTTCGGTGTCTTCATGTACTTCCCGACCCTGGTCGAGGTGCCGATCGCCAAGATGTTCCTGTCGCTCGGCATGCATCCGGGGCCGCTGATCGCCTACCTGATGGCCGACCCGGAGCTTTCCCTGCAGAGTATCCTGATCACCAGCGCCATCATCGGCAAGCTCAAGGCGTGGACTTACGTCGGCTTCGTCGCCCTGTTCTCGACGCTGGCCGGCCTGACCTACGGCGCTTGGGTCGATGGCACCTCGCTCTGGCTGCTGGCAATGCTGGTCGGCGGTTTTGTTGCCCTGTTGCTGGGTGCCTTGCATTTAGTGGACCGGAGCTCTCGCGCCCGGACCGTTTGAAAGGGAAATCATCATGTTGATCAAGATACTCGGTTCCGGTTGTGCCAAATGCAACCGTCTGGAGCAACTGACCCGCGAAGTGCTTACCGAACAAGGCCTGAACGCCACTTTCGAGCATGTGACGGCGATGGACGAAATCATGGCCTACCCGATCATGACCACCCCCGCCCTGGTGGTGGACGAGGTGGTCAAGGTCTCCGGCCGGATTCCGAGCAAGGATGAAATCGCGGTCTGGCTCAAAGCCTAGCAAGGGCCGCGACCGGCCCTTGCGCACCGGTCAGGCCGAGACGGAAAGCAGGCTGCTCAGTGACGAATTGCTCGTGTTGTCGCTGGCACTGCCGTAGGCGTGCATCAGTTGCATGATCTTCTTCATCACCTGAGCTTCGGTGTTTGTATTGGTGTTGCTACTGCTGCTGCTGCTTGCCGTACTCGCCGTGGTGCTGTCGGTACTCGACGTGCTGTCCGACAAGCTGCTGTTCAAAGCCTGGGCTTCGGCAAATGAGACCTTGCCATCACCATTGGTATCTGCCGCGTCAAAGTTCTGGGCGGCGTTGGAGATAAAGCTGGAACGCTTGCTGTCCGAACTGCCGATCTCCTTCAATTGGCTGGTCAGCTCATCCTTGGTGAAGCCTTGGTCATTCTGAGGGGGCGGCGGGGGCGGCATGCCGCTCATTCCCTGAGGGCTTTGCCCTCCCTGTCCTTGCATTCGCATCTGATTGAACTGGTTGTCCAGTTCCTCCTGGAGTTTCGACAGGGTTGTCGAAAACTCGCTTTCTGTGACCTTGCCATCACTGTTGCTATCCAGCGCAGCGAACACGTCATCGGCGCTGGATGTGTTGTTATCCGAGCCGATTTTGCTGAAGGCTGAGACGATGTCGCTCTTGTCCAGATAGCCCTGGCTCTTGGTATCGAGCTTGGCAAATAGCTGGCTGATCGATGTTGAACTACTCAGGCTGCTGACCATGATTACCTCCGATTGTTTGGCCAAAAATAGGTAGCCCAGGCTGGGCTGTATTCACTTGAGCAAGTTATCGGCCAAAATCGGTCAAAATTGGTGGTGTTTTGCGTTAATCAGGGTAAATTTTCGTTAAGGAGATGGGGTTTTTGCCTATTTTTGGCAAAAAAACTGGCATTTTTTCGGCGAAAGTTGGCGGTTTTTTGCTGGTGGCAATATTTGCCGGCTACTTAATGTTGCCGCTTACCCGTAAAAATCTGTAAAGCCGGGCGCTTCGGCTGGTTTAGCCAGAGGTGCTTGGCTATGATCAGCCTTTGCCGATCAAGCGTGTGAGTTATGCCCCATATTTTGCTGGTGGATGATGATGTCGAGCTTTCGGGCATGTTGCGCGACTACCTGAATCAGGATGGCTTCGAAGCAACAGCCGTTCATGACGGAGAGAGTGGGGTCGTCGAGGCGCTCTCCGGGCACTACGCGATCGTCGCGCTTGACGTGATGATGCCCGGGATCAGCGGCATTGAGGTGTTGCGTCGCATTCGTGCCGTCAGCAATGTTCCGGTGTTGATGCTGACGGCCAAGGGCGATGACATGGACCGGATCGTCGGTCTGGAGCTTGGTGCCGATGACTACGTGCCAAAACCCTGCCAGCCCCGCGAACTGGCGGCAAGGTTGCGGGCCATCCTGCGGCGAACCACGCTTGTCGAGGCAGCCAGTGGGCCGATTGTTGCCGGGCCGCTGACGGTCTATCCGGAGCAGCGCCGTGTCGAGTGGGGCGGGGCTCCGGTCGACATGACCAGTACCGAATTCAATCTCGTCGAGGTGCTGGCCCGCAATGCCGGGCGCCCGGTCAGCAAGGGACTGCTCTGCGAACAGGCGCTGGGGCGGCCTTTGGCTCGCTTCGATCGCAGCATCGACGTGCATTTGTCGAGTATTCGTCACAAGCTTGGCAATTTGCCGGATGGTCGCTCGTGCATCCAGACGGTGTATCGGCAGGGCTATCAGCTAATCAAGGAATAGCGTGGGGCGCCTGTTCTGGAAGTTGTTCCTCTTTATCTGGCTCGGGCAAATGGCTGCTGTCATTGGGACGGGGGCCTTGTTCTGGGTAGAGCGAAATGCTCATCCGGCCCATATGGAGGGCGGAGGAGGGCATCCGCCGCCACCGTTTTCTGAAAAATTTGAACACCATGCTCCACCTGCGGATTCTCTCGACAGGCCAAGCGACAGCATGGGGCGCCCACCGGCGCGGCATGAGCCACCCGGAATCCGCTTCCCGATTGCTCCCATCCTGGCCGGCCTGCTGGCTAGCGTGCTCTGTGCGGCCGGGCTGGCCTGGTATTTTGCCATGCCGATCCGCCAGCTTCGTCAGGGCTTTGATGCGGCGGCCAACGGCGAACTGGATGTACGCGTTGGCCCCGGGATGGGCCAGCGGCGCGACGAGCTGGCTGATCTCGGGCGCGATTTCGATCGTATGACCGAACGCCTGCAATCCGTCGTCGAGGGGCAAAAGCGCCTGTTGCATGATGTATCGCACGAAATGCGCTCGCCACTGGCCCGTTTGCAGGCTGCCGTTGGTCTGGCCCGACAGCAGCCCGAGCGGATGGAGGATTTTCTGGCGCGTGTTGAGCGTGAAAGCGAGCGGATGAATCGGCTCGTCGGTGAATTGCTGACCTTGTCACGGCTGGAGGCCGGTAGTGCCGGTGCGCTCAGTCCCGTCGACATGGAGGAGCTTCTGGCGCAGTTGGTTGAGGATGCGCGCTTTGAAGGCGCCGCACGGCAAGTTGTGATCGATTATGTACCGGGGAAAATGGCGGAGGTTCTGGCCGATACCGAGCTGCTGCATCGAGCCATCGAGAACGTTGTCCGCAACGCCCTGCGCTTCTCTCCACCGGGTGGCGTCGTTCGCATAGAGGCCGAGACGCAGAATGACGGTGTATTCCATATCCGCGTCCTTGATCAGGGGCCGGGTGTCGCTGAGGCTGACCTTGAGGCTATTTTCACCCCGTTCTATCGCGGAGCGGCGCCGCGAGATGACGATGGCTATGGTTTGGGCTTGGCCATCGCGCGCCGGGTGGTGCAGGTGGGCAATGGCACGATCAGGGCGAGCAACGTAACGGGGGCTGGTCTGTTGGTTAGTATCGAACTACCAATTGTCATTTTTTTGTGAAGAAGGCTGGCTTTCTCCCTGTTAGCTC